>NZ_CATWDQ010000001.1:0-371045 GCF_958349595.1 uncultured Phascolarctobacterium sp.
CTGGAAGCGGCCTGGGAGGATAGAAAGCTGCCGGTTAGCAAAAAGACCTATACCATTTGGTATAGGTCTTTTTGCTATGTGTTGACTTTTAACCGACAAGGGAACCTGGGAAAAGCGAATCGCTGGTCGGCTCACGAGCGAAGGGAAGTGAACGACCGAGACAGAGAGCTTTCACAGAGCAGGCGACGAATAGGAGCTTGCGCGTGCGATAGAAAGCTGTTGTAACCGAAGTGCAGCGCAGCTGAATAATAGCTTCTGACAGCATATGATTAAAATAAATAATCTTTATTGCTTGACCCTTACTGATACTTTAAAAACTTATTATCATCAATAAGTTTTTAAATGACATATTAATTTAACTATGGTTGTTTGTATCTTTACTCGGGATATGATATCTTAATCTTAACAAGAGGATCCCTTGACTGTACTAAAAGATCTTTGATAGCAATAAAAATATTAATTAACCTGTTAAGGAGTGGTTTATATGTCATTTAAATACAAAAGATTAGACAAGAATGATGCGGCTGTATTACTTATCGATCATCAGACCGGATTGTTTAACCTGGTTCGGGACTTTGAACCAATTCAATTTAAAAATAATGTTTTAGCACTTGCGGACAGCGCTAAATTCTTTAACCTTCCTACTATCCTTACTACCAGCTTCGATAATGGCCCTAATGGTCCTTTGCTTCCTGAAATTGTAGAAATGTTCCCGGATGCTCCATTTATCAGACGACCTGGCCAGATCAATGCCTGGGATAATGAAGAGTTTGTTGCGGCAGTAAAAAAGACCGGTAAAAAGCAATTGATAATGGCCGGTATCGTAACTGATGTTTGTGTAGCCTTTGCGGCTTTGTCTGCTGTTGAAGCCGGTTATGAAGTTTTTGTAGTGACAGACGCTTCTGGTACTTTTAACGCAGAAGTACGTGATGCTGCTTGGAGGCGTATGGAAGCTGCCGGCGTGCAGCTAGTCAACTTCTTCAGTGTAGCCTGCGAATTGCACCGCGATTGGCGTAATGATATGGAAGGGTTGGCAACTTTACTTGGAAAATATATTCCTTCCTATCAAAATATTATGACCAGCTTTAATGCAAAATAATAAGCAGATAGCGGAAGTTAATAAATGAAAACTCCCTGAATTCCATTTACGAATTCAGGGAGTTTTTCTTTTTGAAAGACTTCTGAGAACGATGTGCAGAGGTAATTTAGATGTTTTTTTGACAAACTTGTGATATAATTGCTCTAGTTATATGAATGTCAGAAATAAGGGTGAATTTATATGCGTATAGTAATAGTCGGTGCTGGCAAACTGGGATATAGTATTGCTCAGTTACTGGCCGACGATCAGTACGATGTGGTAGTCGTTGAAATCGATGAGAAGCGTCGCGAGGTAGTAAAAAATTCCTTGGATGTATTGACCATTGGCGGGAACGGGTGCAGTCCCAATACTTTGGATGATCCGGATATCAGGGACGCCGATGTACTGATTGCGTCTACGGATAGTGACGAAGTCAATATGGTTACCTGTATGATGGCCAAAAACTATGGCGTTAAACATACAGTTGCCCGTATTAGAAATACCGAGTATGCTTTGACGGCGAAAGACTTGTTGAATCAGGGCATGAATATTGATCTGATCTTAAATCCTGAACGCATTACTGCTGCCGAAATAAATCATATTTTAATGACGCCTTCTGCTTTGGATGTAGACGATTTTGCCGAGGGGAAAGTAAGAATGTTTGAAGCTCGTATGAGTGATGCTTCTCCATATGTTGGCGTGCCCTTGAAAGATTTGGAGATACCCAGGCAGATACTGATCGCGATGTTGTTTCGCAGGCATAAGATGATCATTCCTCATGGCGATGATATGCTGGAGCCTGGTGATAATGTTTATTTTGTTGGTCAGCAAAGTGCGATCAAGGAATTTGAGGAAACTTTTGTCAATACTTATGAAAAGATAGAACGGGTCATGATTATCGGTGCCGGACGTACCGGTAGATTTTTGGCGCCAATGCTGGAGGAAGAAGGCCTTTTTGTTAAAGTTATTGAAAAGAATAAAGACCGTTGTCAGCTGATTGCGCAAAAGCTGGAGCATGGTATCGTTTTGTGTGGTGATGGTACAGATATTGATTTGCTGACGGAAGAAGGCATTGCTGAAGCCGATGTCGTGATCTGTATTACTGAAGATGATAAATTGAATTTGCTGCTGGCCTTGATGGCTAAGCATCTGGGTGCCAAGAAAACTATCGTCCGCGTAGCCCGTAACGAGTATGTAGAGCTGATGGAAAAGGTTGGCGTCGATATCGTACTTTCTTCACGTTTGCTGAGTTCTGGCGAGGTGCTGCGTTTTGTGCGGAAAGGCGGCATTGTTTCAGTTTCTCTGCTGGAGGGTGCGAAAGCAGAAGCACTGGAAATTATTTTGCCGGATGATTGTGAAGCTATCGGCAAAAGCCTGAAAGAGCTTAAACTGCCGCGTGCTTGTCTGGTTTGTGCCGTGGTCCATGATAATGAAGCGATAGTTCCTAATGGTAATACGGTATTATATGCCGGCGATAGAATTATTATTTTCGTTAAGAGTGAATTTGTAAAACGCGTTATGCCGTTTTTTGAAAGTAGAGGATAATCAATGAATATCAGGCTTGTGATGTATCTGCTGGGTAAGCTGAGCATCGCCTGTGCCGTAGCAATGGTTGTGCCAATGATCACGGCGCTGTTGCTGGAGGAATATATGTTCCTGGGCTTTATCTTTTCTTTTATGATCTGTGCCTTTATTGGTGGGGCACTGATCGGTAACGGTGAAAAGAATAAACGTGCTCATCTGAATTTACGGGAAGCTTTGGCAACAGTAGGCTGCGGCTGGCTGCTGGTCTGTTTTTTAGGGGCTATCCCTTATTATCTGTCCGGCCTTGTCGGGCTTGTAGGTGCCATTTTTGAAAGCACGTCAGGTTTTACAACTACTGGTGTAACTACTTTGTCGTCGTTGAGCAACTTCCCTGACAGCCTGCTGGTGTGGCGCAGTATGACGCATTGGACCGGCGGCATCGGCGTTATTATGCTGTTTATCACGATTATGCCGCAGGTAGGCAGCGGCGCTAATTATTTATTTAACGCTGAAATTCCGGGGCCGGCAGCAGAACGTACGCTTCCGAAAATCAAGGAATCGGCTTTTGTTATTTTTACCGTGTATATCTTTTTTACGCTTATTACAACAGTAGCCTTAAAAGTAGCTGGGATGAGCTGGTTTATGGCAATGAACCTGGCTTTGGCCTCCGTCGCTACAGGCGGATTTTCCTATCAGTATGAAAGCCTGATGGAGTTTGAAACTGTTTATGTCGAAATGATCGTTATTATTGCTATGGTGGCCGCCAGTTTGAATTTTGCTCTTTATTATAAGATATATCAGCATAATTTTAAGGTTTTTTGGATGGATACAGAGCGAAAAGCATATTTTTGGATCATCGGTATTGCCACAGCCTTGATAACCTGGAATTTGTATTATACTGGGTATTTTGATGCGTCCACCAGTTTTAGACACGCATTGTTTCAAACTGTATCAATAGCCAGTACCACTGGTTTTGCTTCCAGTGACTTTAATTTATGGCCTGATTTCAGCCGGTATGTACTGTTGCTTTTGATGTTTGTCGGAGGCTGCTCTGGTTCCACAGCTGGCGGTATGAAGGTCTCACGTTTTGTGATTTTGCTGAAGGTTACCTGGGCAGAGCTGCGCAGGACGATCCATCCGCGTATGGTTTACAGTATTAAAATGGGTGGGCGTAATGTTCCGCCTGTAGTAGTAGGCAATGTTACAAGATTTTTTTATTTATATATGATTGTCTTTTCTGCTTTGACCTTGCTGATTTCCCTGACTGGACTTTCAATGCTTGATTCTATGGGGATTATTGCCGCCTGTATGAGCAGTGTTGGACCGGCCTTTGGTATCGTTGGTCCTACGGCTACTTATGCCGATGTATCTACTTTTGGCAGATTAGTAGTTATTGCGGCGATGATTTTAGGACGTTTAGAGATTTTCACATTACTTATTATTATGAGGCCTGATTTCTGGCGTGTAAAACGCAACTGGTAAGGACAGGTCCGTGGAGGCTGTATTTTTTATGAATTTCAGTCTGATAGCTTTTTTATTAGGCAGGCTCAGCCTGGCGTTGAGTGCTATATTGTTGCTTCCTATAGGACTTGCGCTTTTTTATGGAGACGGTTCTTTTGTGGAATTTGCCATCGCTTCTTTTACGGCTTTTTTTGTAGGCCTGGGGTTTGTCCAATACGGAAGGTTTGATGAAAAAGAAGACATATCGCTGCGTGAAGGCTTTGCAACAGTTGTTTTTTCCTGGATTCTGACTTGCGTCATCTGCGCGCTGCCATATATGTTTTTGCATATCCTGGATCCTGTTTCAGCCGTTTTTGAAAGTATGTCCGGGCTGACGACTACCGGAGCCACGACGATCTCCAATCTGGCTGCCGTTCCAAAAACAGTTTTGTTCTGGCGCAGCTTTACGCATTGGCTGGGTGGTATCGGCATCATTGTACTGTTTATTGCTTTGCTGCCGCAGGTCGCAGGCGGGGCCGTACATCTTTTTAACGCAGAGGTAAGCGGTTTTGGTCAGGAAAGACTGCTGCCGCGAATCAGAACAACGGCTGGCGCATTGTTTTTTATTTACTGTCTGTTTACGGTTATTGGTACCGGGTTTCTGGTTATTTGCGGGATGACGAATTTTGACGCTATCAATCATTCTATGTCAGCAATCGCTACAGGCGGATTTTCCACTTATGACAATAGCGCTATGCATTACAACAGTGTTGCGATTGAAATAGTCTTGGCACTGATCATGTTTTTAGGCGGCGGTAACTTTGCTTTGTATTATGCTGTGACGCAGAGGGGGATCAAAACCCTGTGGCGAGACAGTGAGTTCAAAGCTTATATGATGATAATAGCTGTTTGGACATTGTTAATTACATTGAATTTGTTTTTCAGCAGCGGGCTGCAGTTTTTTGAAGGTTTACGCTGCGCCTTTTTTCAGGTGGTTTCGTTTGCTACTACTACGGGTTATGTCTCTTATGATTATGACACATGGCCGACCTTTTCGAAACTGCTGTTGTGTCTGCTATATCTGGTCGGCGCCTGTGCCGGTTCTACGGCAGGCGGTATTAAGGTGGGCCGTTTTGTAGTGATGAGCCGGGCGATCACGGCAGAATTACGCCGGGCGATCCATCCGCAGATGCTTTTAACAGTCAATTTTAACGGCAGGGTAATGCCGATTTCAGTTGTTGCGGCAATCAGCAGGTTTTTCTTCGTGTATATCATGACGATCGCCGTGATGTCGCTTCTGGTAGTATCGACAGGTCTTGGTATCGAAGAATCGATTTTTGCGGTGGCCGCCTGTTTGAGCAGCGTGGGTCCGGCTTTTGGAACGGTGGGAGCAACTGGTAATTATGCCGATATCAATGGCTTTGGCAAACTTGTGCTCTGCGTAACGATGCTGCTGGGACGTTTGGAATTATTTACGATGCTGGCGCTGCTGCGTTCGGAGTTTTGGAGCAGCAACAGAAACTGGTAAAAGGCAGATGTTTGGTAAACGTCTGTCTTTTATTTTCATTTAAATAGGAGTATAATAAATTTACTAGTGAAAAATAGAGGAGGAGCGTTTAAGTGAGGAAATATCAACTCCCTTATGGCAACGGATTTCAGGAAGTTACTCTGCCGGAAGAAAAAATACTTTATGATATACATGGCAATCAGGCGGCGATACAGGAAGATATCGCTGCTGCAACTTTGGCTGCCGTACGTGAACCTATTGCCAGCCAGCCGCTGCAGCAGGTAGTGCAGAAAGGCGATAAGGTCGCTGTTATCGTCAGTGACGTTACCAGACTGGTCAGGACGGCTGAGTTTTTGCCGGTAATTATCGGCGAGATCAATGCTGCCGGCGTACCTGATGAGGATATTACGATTGTTGTTGCTACCGGTACTCACCGTGCGCATACGCATGAGGAAGACATTGCTGTCTGCGGCGAAGAGATCGTAAAACGCATCAAAATACATCAGCATGACAGCAGAAATAACGAAGAGCTTACAGATTTGGGTGTAACCAGTTTCGGAACGCCGATCCTGATCGATTCGTATGTGGCTGAAGCAGATAAGGTCATTATTACAGGCGCTGTTTCGCTGCATCCTATGGCAGGCTTTGGCGGCGGCCGTAAGGCGGTCATGCCGGGCGTTTCCGGTCATGCTACGATCATGCATAACCATGCTATTGCGCTGGCGCCTAAGGTGGGCGACGGATGTAATCCTCTTTGCGAGACAGGCTTATTGGAGGGCAACCCTTTACACGAAGATATGGTAGAGGTAACGGAAAAATTGGCTCCGGCTTTTTTAGTAAATATGGTTTTCACACCGGAAGGAAAGCTGCATGAAGTTGTGGCCGGGCATTGGTATAAAGCCTGGGAGAAAGGCTGTAAGGATCTTGTGGCTATGGCTGGCGTACCGATCAGGGAGCAGGCTGATGTTGTTTTTGCTTCCGCTGGCGGCAGTCCGAAGGATATGAATTTATACCAAAGCTGCAAAGCACATATGAATGCTGTTTTTGCCGTTAAAAAAGGCGGCATCATGATTTTGACGCTGGAATGTCCTGACATCAAAGAGCCGGCTATTTTTACAGACTGGTTTGCAAAGTCAGATGTGCTGCAGTTTGAGAAAGATGTAAGGGCAGATTTTTCGATACCGGCCTTTGTAGCTTTTAAAACACGCTGCATCGTGAATTCATTGACTACTTATCTGGTAACCAAACCGGAAAATTTTGAGTTTGTAAAACAAACCGGTCAAATACCTGTTGCCAGCCTGGAAGAAGCATGGCAGCTTGCGAAGAGTGAACTGGACAAGCAGGGTAAGAAAGACTATACGATCACGATCATGGGGCATGCTTCGGCGACAATGCCTGTCTTGGAAGCGTGACTGTTTTTGAGGGGGAAACATGTATGGCTTTAAAAAGATATGCTTTAAATATCGGTAAACGTGTGGAAAGCATTGAGTTGCCGGAAGAACATATAGTGCAGGTCATTGATGGCGGCAGCGCTCCTAAAATTACTGATATCAGGCTGGCTACGCTGGAGGCAGTACGCAATCCTATTGGTACACCGGCTTTAAGCAGGCTTGTGCAGAAAGGCGATACAGTTGCGCTCATCGTCAGCGATATTACCCGTACCTGGTCGCGAACCAAAGATTATTTGCCCGCCATTGTAGAAGAGCTTAATAACAGCGGAATCCCGGATGAAGACATCTTTGTGATCGTTGCTACCGGTACTCACCGTGACAACGACGATGACGAGAAACGTTTGATTTTAGGTGAGGAGTTATTTGACAGGCTGCAGGTATTCGACCACGATGCTTACGGCACTGAAGCGAATGTCTTTTTAGGTACTACCAGCAGAGGTACACCGGTGTATATCGACAAAAGAGCGGTGGAAGCCGATAAGGTTATTTTGACAGGCGGCATTACAACGCATCTGTTTGCCGGCTTCGGCGGCGGGCGTAAAAGCGTTATGCCGGGACTTGCCGGTGTGGAAACGATCAAACATAATCACCTGCTGGCCTTGACAGATGAGGTCGGCGGCGGTGTGAACAAGGAAACTTATCTGACGAAGATCGAAGGCAATCGTGTCAGTGAAGATATGTGTGAAGTTTGCGCGTTTTTAAATCCCTGCTTTTTGGTAAATTCGATCATGGATGCCGAAGGGGATTTTGTGCGTATAGTGGCCGGGCACTGGTACGATGCCTGGTATGCCGGTACCCAGGAAGTAATGAAACTGCAGGGTGTGGAAGCGAAAGCCAAAGCTGATGTCGTTATTGGTTCCTCCGGCGGCTATCCAATGGATATCAATCTGTATCAGGGAATGAAATCTTATGCGCCGGCACAAATGGCAATGCAGCCGCACGGTATTTTTATCGCGCTGTTAGACTGTCCTGATATTTATGAACCACCATCATTTTTTGACTGCTTTCGCTTTAATGACGAGCTGAGCATGGAAAAAGAACTGCGGGCAGGCTTCACGATACCATTTTATATTGCGTTTTACATGTATTGTATGTCGAAGCAGTTTACGGTCATCATGGTCACGCGACCTGAAAATTTTGACGCAGTACGCAAAACAGGCCAGATCCCGGCAGCAACTTTAGCAGAGGCCTGGAAGCTGGCACAGGAAAAATTAAAGGAACAGGGTAAAAGCGAAGTTTATACAGTCAACATTATGCCGCACGGAGTAAATACTGTGCCAATGTTTAAATAACGACAAGTGAGGGGAAAAAAGTGGCTTTAAAAAAGTTTAGATTTGGTATAGGTGAAGGCTATCAGGAAGTAGTCTTACCGGAAGAACATATTCTGCAGGTTATTGAGGGTAATGAAGTCCCCAGGCTGGAAGATGTTAAATCAGCAACTATCGCGGCGCTGCGTAATCCCATCAATAGTAAGCCGTTGCAGGAGGTCGTCGGCAAAGGTGAAAAAGTTGCTGTTGTTGTCAGTGATATTACGCGCGGCTGGATACGCACGCCTGAGTTTTTAAAATATGTAATAGATGAAGTTAATTTAGGCGGTGTACCTGATGAGGATATTTGCATCGTTATAGCACAGGGTACACATCGCGCTCAAACCAGAGCAGAGGATATCGCTGTCTGCGGAGAGGAAGTTGCTGACCGGATTAAGATCTATCAGCATGACTGTCTAGCAGATGATCTGGTGCATGTTGGTGATACCAGCCGTGGTACGCCGGTCTGGATAGACAAACATGTTGCTGATGCCGACAAAGTAATTATTACCGGCGGCATCACAGTACATCTGATGGCCGGCTTTGGTGGCGGCCGTAAAAGTATCCTGCCCGGCATAGCTGGTGACGAAACGATTCAGAAAAACCATGCGCTGGCGTTGGCAGACGAGGTCGGTGCCGGTATCAGCGAGGAAACGCGCACGACTTTGATCGATCATAACCGTTTGAATGACGATATGTGTGAAGCTGCTGCTTTGGTCAATCCATGTTTTCTCGTCAATTCTGTAATGGATACTAATGGCGATTTTGCCCGTATTGTGGCCGGACACTGGTATGATGCCTGGCTGGAAGGTACTAAAGAGGTTATGAAGATCCAGGGTGTGAAGGTCAAAGGGCAGGCCGATGTAGTTATTGCTTCGCCGGGTGGCTTCCCTAAGGATATCAACCTTTATCAGGGCTCTAAAACTTATGATACGGCTGAAATGGCACTGAAACCCGGCGGTATCGTGATTTCTGTTTTAGAAGCGCGAGAGATCAATGATCCGCCTGAATTTATGCAGAGCTTCCGCTTTAATGATGTCATTGAGATGGAAAAGGCTTTAAGGGCTAAATTCACGATCCCTTTCTTTATTGCCTATCGTTTGTTTTTGCTGTGCCAGAACAGCACAGTTTATATTGTTACGAAAAAGGAAAACTTTGAAACTGTAAAAAAGACCGGTCAGATACCGGTAGAAACTGTAGAAGAAGCCTGGTCTTTAGCACAAAAACAACTAAACGAACGTGGTCTGAAAGATTATACGATCAATATTATGCAGCATGCAGCTAATACAGTGCCGCTGATCGATTAACCAAATAGGTAAAATTCCGCTCTTTTTTAAGAGCGGAATTTTTTTTGAAACAAAAAAATCCCCGCAGGAAGAAACCTGCAGGGATAGTTAGTGATTTTTACAGTCTGTTAGAGCTGTTGAGCACGTCGCGCATTTTGTGCGCTACCATTTGTTTGATAGCTTCGCGTGCCGGTTTTAAATATTGACGCGGATCGAAATCAGCCGGATTAGTAGCCAGATGCTTGCGGATAGAAGCTGTCATAGCCAAACGCAGATCAGTGTCGATATTGATTTTGCAGACGCCGAAGGTCCCGGCTTTCAGAAGCATATCTTCAGGAACGCCTTGTGCGCCGTCAAGCTTGCCGCCGTATTTATTACATTCTTCCACGAAAGAGGGAATAACAGTGGAAGCGCCATGCAGGACCAGCGGGAAACCAGGCAATAAGTTAGTGATTTTTTCCAAACGGGCAAAATCAAGCTCAGGATTACCTTTGAATTTATAGGCGCCGTGGCTGGTGCCGATGGCGATTGCCAAAGAGTCAACGCCAGTACGTTCAACGAACTCTACGGCCTGGTCGGGATCGGTATAAGTAGCGTCTTTAGTATTGACTTTGACTGCGTCTTCGACGCCGGCGAGGCGGCCCAGCTCTGCTTCAACGACAACGCCTTTATTGTGAGCGTACTCGACAACGCGCTTAGTAAGCTCAATATTTTCTTCAAAGGGATGTTTGGAACCGTCGATCATAACAGAGGTAAAACCGCCGTCAACACAGGCTTTGCAGATTTCAAAATCTTCGCCGTGGTCAAGATGCAGGCAGATCGGCAGACCAGTGTCTTCGATCGCGGCTTCAACCAGCTTCATCAGATAAATATGATTGGCATATTTGCGGGCACCGGCTGAAACCTGTAAAATCAAAGGCGATTTTTCTTCACGTGCAGCTTCGACGATACCTTGGATTATTTCCATGTTGTTGACGTTGAAAGCACCTACAGCATAGTGGCCTTCATAAGCTTTTTTGAACATTTCGGTTGATGTTACCAGTGGCATGAGATAGCCTCCTTTATGTCTATTGTTGTAATTAATTATAGCATACTCTATACTTTAATAGTATATAATTTTTAAAAGATCGCTTGGTAAAGTGCAGGATATTTCTAAAAATTTAGCTGTTACAGGATGTCTGAAACCAAGATAATAAGCATGCAGAGCATGACGGCTTTGTGGTCCGGGCGTACCATAAAGGTTATCATTATAAAGCGGGCAGCCGATATGTGCCAGATGTACGCGTATCTGGTGGGTTCGGCCCGTGTGCAGCTGAAGTTCCAGTAAACTGAGCTGCCCCTGGCGTTTGAGCAGGGTATAATCGGTACGGGCATATTTGCCGCTGGGAGAAACGCAGCGTTCAATGATACTGCCTTCTTTGCGGGCGATGGGGGCTTCGATCTTTCCCTTAACGGCAGGTAAAGCTCCTGTAACGATTCCCAGATATTTTTTTATGACCTCCTGCTGTGAAAGAAGAAACTGGATCCGCGGTTCTTTGGCAAAAATCACCAGCCCGGAAGTATTACGGTCCAGACGCGAAACAGGATGGATATTGTGCAACAGTCCATTACTATCATAGTAGCGGGCGACATAGTTATACAGAGTGCTGCCGTCTTCTTTTACTGTTGGATGCACCAGCATCCCGGCAGGTTTATTGACGATCAGCAGATATTCGTCTTCGTAAAAGACCGCCTGTGAAAAATTAAAATCCATATCAATGCTGTGGCGGCAGTTCATCGACGACTTCGATTTTGTCGAGCTGCTGCTTGACCTGCCCGCGGATAAAACCCAAATATTCTTTATACAATACCTTTTGTTCACACTGTTCTTCTTCAGTTAAACCCTCACTGCGTTTTTTCTGGGCTAAAACATTGATGCGGGCAATAAGTTCATTTATTTTCATAACCGGGATACCTCCGTTTCCTCTATGCATTATAGCAAAGTTAAAGGCTCAGAACAAGCGAACTTCCTTGACGCTGGTAGTAATATATGCTATTATGAAACGGTAATCAATAAGACGTTACGAGTGCCTCTGACGATAACTGACGTTGGGAGGCTTTCTTAATTTTGCAGGGAGAGAACTATAATGAAAATTTTAAGAGCGGTACTTGCAGCTGCATTGTGTCTGACAGTTTTCAGCGGCTGCGGACCAAACGCTGAAAATACGAAATCTGCCAGTGATGCTAAAGCATTTTTAACTGTTACTGACGATACCGGACGCACTGTAGTCCTGCCGAAGAAGCCTGAACGTGTCGTGAGCCTGGCGACTTCCTACCTGAATATGATCGATGCCGTAGGCGGTAAGATCGTTGGCCGTGCTTCATCAAAAATAGGAGAAATGCCGGCCGCTATGAAAGATGTGCCGGAAGTTGGCTTTGTTTATAATATCAATATGGAAAGTCTGATCGGCTTAAAGCCTGATCTGGTCATTGCGAATAAAAACCAGCACGAAAAATTTCTGCCGCTTTTAGAGTCTAATAAAATCCCTGTTATTGCAATAAATCCTAAAACATATGACGAGGTAAAAGATAAACTCATTTTAATGGGTAAAATTTATGGTGTGCCTGAAAAAGGTGAGGCAGCGGCTGCGAAACTCGATCAGCAGGTCAAGGCTGTGACAGACCGGCTGCCGCAGGAAGCGAAACGCATCGTTATCATGCACGCAACGCCTTCCAACGTAACTGTTGAATTAGAAAACAGTATCGCCGGCTGCGTTGCCAAAATGCTGGGATTTCAGAATGTTGCCGTCGGTTCAACACCTATGAAGGGCAAACCGGAGAAGACTCCCTACAGCATGGAAGCATTAGTAGAAAAGAATCCTGAAATTATTTTTATCACTTTTATGGGTGATAGTGAAGAGATAGAAAACAGATTGCGTGCTGATGTAAAAAGTAATCCGGCCTGGGCTTCGCTGGAAGCAGTTCGGAACAATAAGGTATATTTACTGCCTGAAAGATTATTTCTGCTCAATCCAGGCCTGCATTATCCGGAAGCTGTAAAATATATGGCAAAAACTGTATACCCAGAGGTTTTTAAGGATGACAAATAATCAGGCGGATACTTTAGAAAGAATTGAACGATTCGGCATTTCGCGTACAGCCTGGCGTCTTATCGTCATGGCTGCTTTTGCCATGCTGGCGTTTTTGGGAGCTTTTTTAAGCCTGACAAAAGGGTCTGCCGATATTAGTCTGGCGCAGATCATTAGTATTTTATCTAATCCAACCTTAGAGCCGCAAAGCCAGATCATCTGGAATATCAGAATGCCGCGGACAATAGTAGGCGCGTTAGTAGGAGTAAATCTTGCCATTGCCGGTGCCGTCTTGCAGGCTGTAATGCGTAATCCGCTGGCTGATCCGCATATTATTGGTATTTCCAGTGGCGCCGGCCTTGCAGGTGTTACGATCATGATCCTGTTTCCCACACTGGAATATCTGATTACGCCGGCGGCGTTTATCGGCGCTATGCTTGCAGCTGTCTGCATTTACATTTTGGCCTGGAAAAATGGTATCAAGCCCGTGCGGATCATTTTAGCAGGCGTAGCCGTATCTGCCTTTTTAAGTGCCGGTATTTCCGGCCTGATGATTTTTTACAGTGACCGCGTACATGGCGCTTTGATGTGGATGGTTGGCGGCCTGGCCGCCCGCAGCTGGCCGCATGTCAGTATCATTTTGCCATACGCCATTGTAGGTGTGCTGCTGGCCTTTATTGGCGCCGCTTATCTTAACATTCTGCAGCTTGGCGACGAAATGGCGCGTGGATTAGGAGTTAATGTAGAAGTTACACGTATTGCTATGACTGCCGTTGCAGCCTTACTGGCGGCCAGCGCCGTCAGCGTTGTGGGTCTCTTGGGGTTTGTAGGGTTGATCGTGCCGCACGCGGCCCGGCTGATAATTGGTTCAGACTACCGCTATTTGATGCCTGCTTCAGGGCTTTTAGGAATTGCCGTTGTAACTCTCAGTGATACTTTTGCACGTGTTGTTTTTGCGCCTGTCGAACTGCCTGTCGGTATCATTATGGCTTTCATTGGCGCGCCCTTCTTTCTGTTTCTGTTAAGGAGAGAGATCTGATGAGTATTTTGCAGGCAAATGAGATCACGATTCGTATTATTGATAAAACTATCATCCATGATCTAAACCTTTCCGTACCGGAAGGGAAAGTAACTGCGATCATAGGCCCTAACGGCTGTGGCAAAAGTACTACATTAAAGGCTTTGGCCCGTATTTGGCTGTGCTATAAAGGCAATGTGACCTTTAATGGCGAAGACATAAAAAAATTCAGCCATCGGGAATTTGCGCAAAAACTGGCGATTTTAACGCAGGCGCCGCAATCACCGGCAGATCTGACTGTTAAAGACCTGGTAGAGATGGGGCGCTTTCCGCATCGCAGCTGGTTTGGCCGCAAAAGCGTGGAAGACGATGCCCATGTTGAGTGGGCTTTAGGCCAGACGAATATGCTGGGAATGCAGCACCGCCTGCTCAGCACCTTATCTGGCGGCGAGCGGCAAAGGGCCTGGATCGCTATGGCTTTAGCCCAAAGGCCGCAAGTACTCTTGCTTGATGAACCTACGACCTATTTGGATATCTGCCATCAGCTGGAAGTCATGCAGCTTTTGGCAAAACTCAACCGTGAATTGCAGTTGACAGTAGTTATGGTCATCCACGACATCAATCATGCTGTGCAGTATTCCGATCATATTGCTGTAATCAAAGAAGGCCGTCTGGTAACGGAAGGAGAGCCGCAGAAAATCGTCACAGCACAGCTGCTGAAAGATGTTTTCAAAGTTAAAGCTGATGAATTTGTCTGCAGTAACGGTATGCCGGCACTGCTTCCGGTAGACCTGGTAAAATAAAATTTAATATTGTTTGATCTGGTGCGCTTGCTGCGCATAATAGATAAATCGGTGTAAGTCCGATACGATCCCGTCGCTGTAATGATGAGCAACCCTCGAAATACCACTGGGCGAAAGCCTGGGAAGGTGAGGCGAGCAATGAATCAGAGTCAGAAGAACTGCCAGATCATAGTACGTCCCCACGAGAGATGGGAAAGCGTCGATAAAATATTCGGTATTCATACTAATATTTATTTTTTAGAACAGCTTTCCCAAAGGGGTGAGTCTGTTCTTTTTTTCTTTTAAAATTTATAGATAGTATGGAGGTAATGGATGATGAAAAAAATTGCTTTTTATGGTAAAGGCGGTATTGGTAAATCCACTACGGCTGCTAATGTATCGGCTGCATTCAGCGAAATGGGGCAAAAGGTTTGTCAGATAGGCTGCGATCCCAAAAATGATTCTACCAGACTGCTTTTGGGACAAATCTGCCGTCAAACAGTTTTGGATCTGGTCCGTGATTCTGAAGATGATATCCAGGCAGAACAGATAGTACATACAGGTTTTAACGGCATCAAATGTGTTGAAGCAGGAGGTCCGGAACCTGGAGTTGGCTGTGCTGGGCGTGGTATTATCGTCGCCTTGGAAAAATTGAAAGAACTTGAGGTTTTAGATGATGAAGATCTCGTTTTGTATGATGTCTTGGGAGATGTTGTTTGTGGCGGATTTGCCGTACCGATCAGAGAAGGTTATGCAACAGATATTTATATAGTTTCTTCCGGCGAGCTGATGGCGCTTTATGCGGCGAATAATATTGCTAAAGGTGTTAAAAGATTTGCGGCCAGAGGCGAGGTAAGACTTGGCGGCATTATCGGTAATAGCCGGAATACGCCTAATGAACATGCGTTGCTGACAGAATTTGCCAGAAGATTAAATACAAAATTGATTGCCTTTATTCCCCGCAATGTGATCGTAAACAAAGCCGAAAATAACCGGCAGACGGTCATAGAATATGCACCGGAGTGTGAACAGGCTCAGGTTTACAGAACATTGGCGCAGGATATTTGGGGAAATCAAGAATTATCAGTACCGACACCTTTGACGTTTGAAGAACTGGAGGATTTAGTAGCAGGTTATGGCAATCAAGACTAAAAGAATGCTGTCTAAAACTAAAAGCTGCAGCTGCAGTATGCCCGGTGTTTGGCGTGCGGCTGCCTATTGCAGCGGCGCTGCTGTTATTTTTCATAGCCCGCGGGCCTGTGCCCATGTGGCGCGCAGCATGGACATTAATGCACAGTATCGTGCTTTGGCAAATGGCTCTGCTGAAAATTTAAAGTCTATTCCCGTCGTATCAAGCCTGCTTCAGGAAAAACATTCTATTTTTGGCGGTGCGGAACGCTTACGTGCCTGCATAGATGACGTTATCAAGACTTATCAGCCGCAGTGCCTGATCATTGCCAATTCCTGTGTCGCCGGTGTTATTGGCGATGATGTTGAAGCAGTTGGCAGGGAAAGTGAAATAAAATACGGTATTCCGGTACTTACAGTTCCCTGTTATGGTTTTCTGGATGGCGAATATTATCAGGGTTATTTTGCTGTGGCCGAGCAGCTTGCTGCAAGATTTTTACAAAAACAGCCTAAAATAGCTGATACAGCTTTGCTGATAGGTGATAACGGCGGTCCTTGGGGGCACTATGCCCTGGAGGTAAAACGTTTGCTGGCCTATTTTGGCATTCAGGTTATTGGACAATTTCCTGGATACGTGCCTATAAAGGAGTTGCCGCAAATTACGGCGGCGTCTTTCAGCGTTATTCTGGGTGGGCGAGGGCAGACATATACTGGTCTGACCAAAATAGCACAGCTTTTAGAGGAAGATTACGATGTCCCGTATCTGCAGGAGGGTTATCCGGTAGGCTGGGATAATACGGTAAGCTGGCTGAGAAGTTTAGGCGTTTTTTTGCATAAAGAAGCTTTGGCAGAGGAAGCTGTAGCACAGGAAAGAGCTAAACTGGTTGCTTATGCTGATAAAGTAAAGAACATAACGCAGGGTAAGCGCTGCGTAGTTTGTATTGGCAGGATGCTGATGTATTTCCATCCCGGCGGAGTATTGGAAACGCTGCGCAGATTGGAAATGCAGGTAGAGGCAATTGTTTTATTTGATAATTATAATGCAAGGGAAAGAAAAAAGATGGTCGATGCTATAACGGCTCAATGCCAGGCTCCGATCATTAATCAGGCCGAAGGGCAGAATTTATTAGATACAGCCGATTTGGTTTTGACGACTCACGAAATAACCAATAATCAGGAACTAAGGCAGATATTTTTGCCCATGCTGCCGCTTGTAGGAACAAGCGGAGAAATAGAATTTATGGATTGCATTTATAAAACCTTATGTCGCCGCGGTGAAAAAGGAGGTATCGTTTATGTCTGAAACAGTTGAATGGGGCAATGTTTGCAGCAGAGTAGATACCTGTGCCTTGACCGGCGCCGCAGCATTTTTTACTGGGATCAAAGATGCCGAAGTTCTGGTCAATGGGCCGCTGTGGTGTTATTTCTATGCACTGCGGCATCTTGAAAAATCTAACTGCAGGCTGGGTGAACGCTTTCATGGTTCGCAGCCGGACAATAACGCAGTTGTTTATGGAACAGAAGAATGTTTGACAGAAGCTTTGGAATATATCAGAAATAACAGGAACCCATCGATTCTATTGATCGAAAACAGCTGTAGTGTCAGCTTGATTGGTGATGATATTGAAGGTATTGCGGCTAAATCCAGGCTGCCATTTCATGTAGTAGGCCTTGACAGCGGTGGATTGAATGGTGGCTTTGCAGAAGGCTACAGTAAAGCAAGTCTCAGATTGTGGCAATATTTAGACTTGCCGGATATTAAAATAAAGTGTCGTTCAGGCGTCAATTTATTAGGATGTACGACGGCTTATTTTAACGGAAAAAATGATCTTGATGAAATCAAAAGAATTCTGGAGATTGCAAATTACAGAGTTATTGCAACGCCGGGAGCAGGCGGCGAACTTGAAGTACTGCAAAAAGTTCCTGCAGCGCAGTTAAATATAGTGATCAATGAAGAGCTGGGTTTAGAGACTGCTAAATATCTTAAGGAGCGGTACGGAACGCCATATGTCGTAGTGGGAATACCTTACGGATTGAAAGGGACAATGCGCTGGCTGGAAAAAATAGCAGAAGCATTACCAGCTGATCTGGAAAATATCAGGGAAGAGTGTGAAAAAACGCAAATCGAATTGCTGACTGCCGTAAATGAAGCCCGCTGCACATGGGGAGAACTGTGGTTCGATAAAATTATTGTTGCCGCGCCTGGAACTACAGCTATCTGTATTGCCCAAGCCTTACGTGAAGAATGGGCAGATACTGAAAAACTGATCGTGATCTGTCAAAATAGGGTCAAAAAATTACCTGCGCCTGCAGAGGCTGATGAAATTTTACTGGCCGAAAAAGACAGCAAAAAATTTGAACAGCTGCTTCAGCAGGCAGATAATACGCTTATTCTGGGCAGCAGCAGTGAAAGTTCTGTTTTGCTGCGTGAGGGGAAAAGATTTTGGTGCTGCAATATTGCTTATCCAGTACAAGACGAGGTGCTTTTGGCAGCCGCTCCGTTTGCAGGTATTCGTGGTGCCGGACATATGCTGCAGCGGTTATGGAATTTAAAAATAAAAGCGCAGCTGCCTTATTAGGAGTGACGTTTTATGAAAAAAATACTGTTGGTTTTATTAGCTGTTTTCCTGCTTATAACCAGTGGCTGCAAGCAGCAGACAGTTACTCCTGTGGAAAATCCTTCCTCTGCATATGTCGTAACAGATGATAAAGGCCGCCAGGTGAAAATTTCCGGCAAGCCGATGCGAATAGTCTCTGCTACTTACGGAACTGATGAAATTTTAGCGGAAGTTGTTGATCCTGGCAGGATCAAAGCTTTCAGTAAATGGGCTGGAGACCCGGAGATAACTTTTATAACTCAGGAACAGGCTGATCAAGTTGGTAATAAAGTTGGTGAAAATACTGAAGCGATTGTAGCCTTGAAACCGGATCTGGTCTTTGTTTCAGTTGCTACATCCGATTCCCTGGTCAAAAATCTGGAAGATATGGGAATTCCGGTATATGTTGCTGGCAGCCCTAAAACAGTAGCAGCTATGCGGAAAAAGGTTTTGGGCGTAGCTGTCGCTGCTGGTGAAAATGCCAGAGGAGAAGCGCTTGTTGCTGCAATGGACCAAAAGCTTTTGAAACTTGAAAGTAAGCTGCAGGCAATTCCTAAGGATAAAGAAAAAATCGTAATGGCGTTTTCTTTTATTGGCGCTATTGGGCGTAAAGATAATTTGCTGGACGATATTTTCCAGTACGCGCATGTCAGAAATGGTGCTGCAGAAGCTGGACTGGATCAGGGCAGCAACTCTTTGTCTAAAGAACGTATTATTGCGATCAACCCGGATGTATTTTTACTGCCGACCTGGAATTTTGATTCTAATAATGATGTGCAGAAATATGCAGAGCAGGTAGCTGCCGATCCTGCTTTTAAAAATATCAAAGCTGTTAAAAACAAACGTCTGGAATTTGTTTCCGACCGTTACCGTTATGTTGCGTCACAACATGTTACAGACAGTATAGAAGCTGTTGCTAAGGCTGTTTATCCTGAATTGTTTGTCAAGGGGGAATGAGTAGTTTGTTTAACCGCAAATCGGGTAAAAAGTTTATCTTCTTATTATTTATTGGTTTGCTGCTCGTTGCGGCAATATCGTTAACCTGCGGCCAGATAAAAATACCGCTGCATAATACTTTATCGGCTATTGGCTACCAGCTCGGTCTGCCTTTTGTTGATAAAAACGATTTTTCACAGGAACAGATGGCTGTTGTCTGGTATATAAGAATGCCGCGAATGGTCGTAGGACTTTTGGTAGGCGCCGCTTTAGGCATCTCAGGGGCCGTTATGCAGGGTATTTTCAGTAATCCGTTGGCTGATCCCGGCATCATTGGCGTTTCCAGTGGCGCTGCAACCGGGGCGGTACTTTCAATCGCGTTAGGCTGGGCTACAGAAAGTATGTTTGTAATGCCGGCTTTCGCTTTTGGCGGTTCGGTGTGTGCCGTAGCATTAACGGTATTTTTGGCAATGCGTAACGGCAAAATACCAGTTATGACTTTACTGCTGGCAGGTGTTGCTGTAGGTATGCTTTTGGGAGCTGTTACATCAGGGCTTCTGACCTTTATGAACGAACAAAAACTGCAGCAGTATCTTTTCTGGATGGTTGGCGGGTTGGATTACAGGCGCTGGGAGCATGTCTATATGGCTATTGGACCGGTGAGCATCGGTATTGTGATCATGCTGGCCTTAGCGCGGCATCTCAATATCCTGGTGCTTGGCGAAACAGAAGCGAAGGCAGTTGGCATGCCTGTTCTGCCCTTTAGAATGGGGCTTTTGTTCGTTGCGGCGATGACTACGGCGACCTCTGTTTGCGTCAGTGGCAATATAGGCTTTGTAGGTCTTGTCGTGCCGCATATGATGCGTATGATAGTTGGGCCTGACCATCGTGTACTGCTGCCTGCCAGTGCCTTGGCCGGCGCTGCTTTTTTAGTCATTTGTGATTCTTTGGGACGGATCATCATCCCACCGGCAGAAGTAAGAGTAGGTATTATGACGGCCCTTTTAGGTACGCCGTATTTCCTTTATTTATTGCGCCGGATGCAAAAACAGGTATTTTAAAGTGACAAGTGTGGAGGATGAAAATGAGTAAAGTGGTATTTTTAAGTAATGTTGACAGGCGTTTTGCGATGATGCAGGCTGCTTTGGAGCAGCTGCGGCAGGAAAATTTGTTAAGTAAGGATTCTGTTTGCGTCAAACTTTCCGATGACACTGTCTGGAATGACGAATGGCAGAAGCTTCTTCATAATGCAGATATTTTGCTGCTTAAATGGATGGGCGCCGGTATTGATACACCCTTTTTGAAAAAACTGCTGCCTTTTCTTAAGCAAAAACAGCTGCTTTATTATATCGATGCTGCAGGTACGGAAGAAGAAGAACTGGTATATGGGATAGAGAAAACGGATCTGGAACAATTGAAAGCCTATTCTTTATACAGCGGTATGAAAAATTATCGCAATTTATTGCTGTATGCTGACAGCATTGTAACTGATAGAACAGATGTTGAAGCGCCTGATCCGATGTATTGGAGCGCTATTTATCATCCCAGATCGCCAAAGGTATATACAGAACTGGCAGCATATAAAAAAGACTTTTGTGATAATGCCAAGCCTACAGTCGGTATTTTGTTCTACCGCGACGAATGGGTATGGGGGGACCTTACCTATCAAACAGCGTTGATCGATGAAATAGAACGACAGGGTATGAATGCGGTTTGCGTATTCAGTAACGGTATGCCGGTTTTAGAGTTAGGGATGCCCAGTCTGATCAAAATTTTTGAAGATTATTTTTGCGAAAATGGTGTACCGATAATAGATGTTTTTGTCAATACAATGAAATTTTCATTGACCGGCGCGCGGTCAATGACATTAGACTTTCTGAAAAAATTTAATGTACCAGTGTTGCAGGCCTATACGCTGCTGACACCTTACCAGGATTGGGTCGATAATTTTGAGGGCATGAACGCTATGGAGGTTTCCATCAGCGTAACAATGCCTGAATTTGACGGCGCTATACACGGAGTGCCGATAGCAAATAAAAAGCTGCTGGAAAATGGCGATGTACGTTATTTGCCGATCCAGGAGCGGATCGTGCGGATGGTGAACAAGGCCCGTAAATGGGCGGCGCTGAGGCGCAAGGAAAATGCTGACAAAAAAGTAGCGATAATTTTTCATAATTATCCGCCGCGCAACTCCAATATCGGCAGTGCAGTTGGGTTAGATACTATAGAAAGTATCAGACTTGTTTTGCAGGCGTTGCATGAACGGGGATATAAGGTTGATAATATTCCTGATGACGGCAAAGCGTTTATTAACGAATTGACAGCCAATGCTACTAACGACAGGGCCATGCTTACTGAAAAGCAATTGGCAGAAGCAAAGAAACTGAGCGGCGCTGATTATAAAAAGTTTTTTGACAGGCAGGCGGATAGCGTTAAAGCACAGCTGCTTAAAGATTGGGGCGAAGTTCCGGGAGAAGTAATGAATTATGATGGAGATCTGCTTGTTCCGGGAACGATGAACGGCAATATTTTCGTTACGGTGCAGCCGCCACGTGGTTTTGGAGAAGACCCAAGTAAGATCTATCATTCACCCTTCTGTGCGCCCACGCATCATTATCTGGGCTTCTATCACTGGCTGCGCGACATCTGGCAGGCTGATGCCGTAGTGCATGTTGGTACTCACGGGTCATTGGAATGGCTGCCAGGGAAAAATGCCGGATTGAATAATACCTGCTATCCGGATGTTTCTTTAGGTGATCTTCCCAATATCTACCCTTATCTTATTACTATCACCGGTGAGGGTATTCAGGCTAAACGGCGTGGCGCGGCCTGCCTGATCGAACATCTGCCGCCGCCAATGACGGATGCTGGTGTTTATGACGAATTGGAAGAATTGGAAAAACTGATGGATGAGTATTGCCATTTTGAAAAAACGCAGCCGGAAAACCTGGAAAAACTGCAAACGCTTATTATAGAAAAAGTAATGCAGGCTAATTTGCAGGACGAAGTTATTTGTGACGAAGAAAAACCTTTCAACGATTATGTTATGGATTTGCACAACTATATTACGGATCTGAAAAATATGCAGGTACGGATAGGATTGCATATTTTGGGGCAGCCGCCCCAGGACGAAAATCTGCGTGAGTATCTGCTGCTGCTGACGCGGTTGGAAAACGGTGAGATACCTTCTTTGATGCAGGTACTGGCCAGCCAGTATGATTTTGACTATTATGACCTGCTGGAGAACAGCGGTTTGATGTACGAACCTTTAAATATTACTTACGGTGCCTTGATTGACAAATTACGTGCCCGCAGCCGTGAAATCATAATTTACCTGATTGAGAACAGCTTTGAGGCAGAAACGCTGTGTGGTTTGGAAAAATTTGAGTGGGTACGTGATGGAAGCAGCGAATTTAAGTCAAGGCTTAAAAATATCTGTATCTATATCTGCGATACCATTTATCCTAACCTGATGCTGACTACACAGGAACGGGAAAATCTTTTGCGGGGATTAGAAGGGCAGTATGTAGAACCTGGGCCATCCGGTGCTCCCAGCAGCGGCGGTGCTGATCTGCTGCCAACAGGCCGCAATTTTTATGGCATCGATCCGCGCAATCTGCCTACTCCTGCTGCCTGGGAAATCGGTAAAAATTTAGGCGATCAGGTAATCGAAAGATATATCAGCGAAGAGGGACGTTATCCGGAAAGCGTCGGCATCGTGTTATGGTCGGGAGCCAATATGCGCAGTCATGGGCAATGTGTCGCTGAATTTTTATACCTTTTGGGTGTGCGGCCACAATGGCAGCATGGCAGTCAGCGGGTAATCGGTCTTGAAATCATTCCGCTCATGGAATTGAAACGACCTCGGATCGACGTTACCGCAAGAATCAGCGGTTTATTCAGGGATACGATGCCCAGCGTCATGGATTTGCTTGATAAGGCTGTTTTATTGGTTGGCGAACTTGAAGAAGACACTGAACAAAATTATGTACGTAAACATTTACTGGCCGACAGTCAGGAGTTAGAAGCAGAAGGTTTAACTAAAGAAGATGCCTGGCGGCAGGCGTCTTTCCGTATCTTTGGCGATGAGCAGGGTGTTTACGGGGCTGGCGTGGCGGCTTTGCTGGAAGCGAAAAATTGGGAAAGCATCGATGATATTGCCGATGTTTATGTGCGCTGGGGCGCTCACGCCTATGGCGGTAAAGTCAAAGGTAAATTTCTGCCGCAGCAATTCCGTAAACGCATGGGCAGTTTAGACGTTACGATCAAGAACGAAGATAACCATGAAACGAATATGCTCAGTTCTGACGACTATAATGCATATCATGGTGGAATGATTGCCGCGGTACGCAGCATCAAAGGTTCTGCCCCGCGGTCTTACTGCGGCGACAGCACAGATAAAAGCAAGGTCGTTATGCACAGTGTGCAGGAAGAGGCTAAACGTATTTTCCGCAGTGAAGCTATCAATCCGAAATTTATTGAAGGTATGATGAAACACGGCTATAAAGGTGCCGCCGATATGGCCAACTATATTGCGCACAGCTTCCAGTGGGATGCTACCAGCGCTGTCATGGAAGACTGGATGTATGAAAAATATGCTGAAAAGTATACTTTTGATCCCAAAGTTCAGGAATGGCTGCGTGACGTTAATCCCTGGGCCCTGCAGCGCATGGCCGAAGTGTTGCTGGAAGCTGAGCAGCGCGGTTTGTGGCAGGCAAAACCTGAAACCAAAGCAGAATTGCAAAAGATCTATTTATCAGTAGAAGGAGAATTAGAGGAACGCAGCGATGAACATTCCTAAAATAAAAATGCTGGTTCTCAGTCTTACCGGAGAGTGTAACTTTGCCTGTAAGTATTGTTATGCTTCAGAACATGAAAGCAGTATGCTTAAAGTTGATGATGCTCTTAAAGCTGTGGATTTGGCGGCCGGCAGCGGAGAAAAATTTGTTATTCAGTTCAGCGGCGGCGAACCGCTGCTGAACTTTGAGTGTTTAAAAGCTGTTGTAGCTTATGTCCAGCAAAAGAATTTGCCAGCAATTTTGCAGATCCAGACAAATGGATCCTTGATGACAGATGAAATTGCACGATATTTATTTGAAAATAAGGTTGCAATTGGCGTCAGTTTAGATGGCAGGCCCAAGGTAAATGACAAGCTGCGCCTGACAAAAGCTGGAGAAGGAGCCACCAGTGCTATTTTACACGGCTTAGAAGTTTTAAAGCGCAATAATATAGCAGTTGGTATTACCTGTGTAGTAACAGATGAAAATGTTGATGAATTGGCTGGAATAGTTGAATTTGCGTATTTTATAGGTAATATTCGCAGGATAGGCTTTGATTTGCTGCGTGGTCAGGGCAGAGGAGCAGACTTGCAGCCGCCTTCTGAAACAGCAATGCGCAGGGCTATGGAACAGGTCTATGAAAAATCACGTCAATTAGCACGTCTAACAGGTTATAAAATATATTTTGCACAGCAGGAACGCGTTAAAATACTTTGTGCTGATTCTTCCCATGAATTTGGCCATTGTTACGCAATGAACGGAGAGGCTGCTTTTGTTGATGCTAAAGGCGATATTTATGCCTGCTCTTCACTGGTTGGCAATAAGGATTTTTATATCGGTAATGTTGAAACCGGTCTGGATAATAAATTAGTGAATAAAGTGCAGGAACAGATCAGGACTTCAATGTTTTTCTGTAAGCAGTGCGAAGATTTTAAACTATGCGGCGGCGGTTGTTTTGCCCGCTGGTATGGCAGCGGCGTTAAAACGCCATATCCCAGCGAGTGCGCGCTAAAAAGAGTGTCGATAGCACAAATAAAAAAATAATTCTATCAAAGTATTTACTCTACTATAGGTATATGACATATGATGAAGACAGGGAAACCTGAAATCATATACCAAAGGAGAGATATACTATGACACACCCCAAATATGAATTGCCGAAAACACCTCATGCAGAATATCGTTACAAAATGGCGATGAAACACGTAGAAGCGGCTAAAGCAGCAGGAAAATCTGCAGAAGAGATTCATGCTATGTTCAATCAGATAATGAATTACGATATTGATAATTTACCTGATGACGCTGCACATAAAACCTATAAAATGGCTGTAGAGCATGCAAAAGCCGCACTGGCAGAAGGCCGTTCTTCCGAAGAAGCACATAAAATTTTTCAACAGGTATTGGATGCTGCCAAAGTAAAATAAAAAATACAGCTCAGAACTTTTTTTAGTCTGAGCTGTATTTTTATTTATAATCTACGGGAATCATTATTTTAGTTACATATTGCTGAGATGACTCTGTAGACCAATAATTACGTAATTGTTCTATATATAAATCACCAACTATTTCTAAAGAATTCAACTCAATAAAGTCAAAAAGTTTTTTTATTGTATGTTTGTAATTTACATGATAACCATTAGGTGTAAAAATAGAAGCGTAAAGACCTTCCGGTTTTATTTTTACGTCATTGTATTCATCGGGGTGAGAAACCGTGGTAAAAATTGAGGTTATATCTGATAATAAGCCTGCTTTCAATTTTTCATAAGGAAGGATATAACCCATTAAATATTCATTTAAAATTTCACTTACAGCAAATGGATAATTATGTTTGGCTACAAGCTTTATTTTTTCTTTCATCGAAGAATTAAGGTCAGTAAATTTGCTGACAACTATATATTCTTTTTCATGTTCTTCTAAAGTTATTCTGTCAGTTTTTATTTTTTTTACTTTTTCAAGGCGATTTATTTTTGTTTGTAAATTGAGTATATTACGACTCATAATATCTATTTGTAGTTTATATTCATTTTGCTTACTAGAAAAAAGGTTTTGCAGATCATCAATATTACGATTTTGTATGTAACTTGTTATTTTTTTTAATGGAACACCAAGTTTACGTAGATTAATAATAATATCAAAAATAAAATATTGTTCCAAAGCGTAATAACGATAACCGTTTTCTTCTATCAAAGCAGGTATAAGGATTTTATTGCGTTCGTAATAAAATAACGTTTGTTTGGAAACACCAAAAAGACCAGCGAATTCACCGATAGTAAAATAGTTTTCTGATATTTTTTCTGCCATTACTTAAAACCCCTTAAAATTTCTATTGACTCTACTATAGGTATATAGTTTAGCCTTAATCACAGTTAGTAATAAATTATTTTTAAATTATACTTCTATATACAATTGAATACTTTAACGGGTCTCTTGTCAAGAGTTAATAGAGAAACCGGTGTAAATCCGGTATGGTCCCGCCGCTGTAATGGGGAGTGAACCTTAATATGTCACTGAGAAGAAATTCTTGGGAAGGCAAGGTAAGCAATGAACCAGAGTCAGAAGAACTGCCTGTTAAAATAATTTGTATTTCCCTGCGAGAGATAGGTGGAAATATAGGAAAAGTACGTGTTTACTTGTCAGTTCTTTTCCTTTTTCCTTAAACCTTTGTCGCAGTGACAGAAGGTTTTTTCTTTTGTTTTGGCAAAAATGTTTTACGGCCTGAAAGAAAAGGGTGAAGCATTTTTTGACAGATAAAAAAGTTGTTTAGGAAAGGAATTGATGAATTGTGAAGAAAAGTTTAAGCAACAAAATTTTGATGACTTTACTGGTAAGTGGTAATGTCATCTGGGGGGGTACAGCAGTACATGCTGAAGAAGGGAAAATAAGTGAGTTTAATTTAGATCAGATTGTTGTAACTGCCGGAAGAATCGAGCAGTCAAATTTTGACTCTAATGCTAACGTTAATGTTGTTTCACGTAAGGAAATAGAAGATAAGCATTATCAAACGGTTAGTGATGCACTGCGCAGTGTTCCCGGGGTGAGCATTCAGAACTATAGCGCAACTGGTGCTAATTATTCAGCAGATTATTTGTATATAAATGGTACTAGTCATGTGCTGGTTTTAGTTGATGGTATGCGTGCAAACACCAATGGATCGACATTTAGTGTGTTTCAGCCTTCAGAAATAAGCAATATGGATAATATCGAGAGAATTGAAGTTTTAAAAGGGTCTGCGTCCACTCTTTATGGTTCAGATGCAGTTGGTGGTGTTATCAATATTATTACTCGTAAACCTGATACGGGAGTAAGCCGTAGTAAAATTTCCGCAGTTGTAGGCAGTTATGGAAAGCGAACTTATAATTTTTATAATCAGGGCATGACTAAAGCTGGATTATATTGGACTGTTAATGCACAAAAGGACAAAATGAAAGACTATAAAGATGGACATGGAAATTATACGCGCAATATGATTGACAGCGAGAGTTATGGCGTAAAAATTGGTCAGAAATTCGGTGATAAAGCAGATATTAATTTTAGCTATTCCAAATATAAATTAGACTATGGGCGTCCTGAGACTTCTTCTGATATGATGGGACCGACCATTTTCACTGGTGGTATGACTGATGGAAGTAAAAATAATACGAAATATGCAGTGGCATTTAATTATAAATTTAATGATAAATTGAATAATAATTTGTCATTTTTTTCACGTACTTCAGATTTAGATGATGATACTAATCATCCGGCAACATTGTGGCTGATGCGTGAAAAAACATGGGGTTTTTCTGATCAGTTGACTTATGCAGACGGTAATCACACTATTGTTGGTGGTTATGATTATTATAAGGATGCTATGAATAAGTATCAGGATCAATATACACCGAATATGACTGGTACCGTAGATAATAAGGCTTTTTTTATTGAAGATAAAATGAAGTTCGGTGCTTTCACTGTTACACCTGGTGTACGTTTATCTAAACATTCCGAATATGGAAATAAAACTACAGCCAGTGGCGTTATTTCTTATGATTTTAATGATATTACTACAATGTATGTATCATATAAGGAGTTTTTCCGAGCCCCATATTTATATGAATTATATAATCCATTTTATGGCAGTGGAAAATTGAATCCAGAAGAAGGGGAAACCAAAGAGATTGGTTTCAATACCAGAATTGATAATAAAACTACTTTTGCAGCTCATTATTATCAGACAGATTCAGACAACCTTATTGGGTTTAATAGTGACACATGGAAATACTACAATGCTGGAGCGGAACGGATTAAAGGTTGGGACGTGCAGTTAACAAAATTATTTGATAAAAATTTAAGTGTTACATTGGCTTATACTCATACTTATATTGCACCTACAAATTCTGATTCTAATGCTAACCGCAATGGTTACATTCCAAAAGGGCAATATGATTTATCACTTAATTACGAAAATAGTAAATTCAATGGAATTGTGACTGTAAAAGGTATAGTGGATCGTCCTGGTAATAAAAAATACGAAAATGATGTGGCTGATTCTTTTAAAAATATCTGGACAATGGATGCTGCGTTGAATTATAAGCCGGTAAAGGGGATGAATATTTTCTTGAAAGCAAATAATATTTTCGACAGAATGTATACGGATATGACTTATGATATGCGTCATCCTGGTGGAGTTGGTTGGTACTCACAACCAGGCCGAAATGTCTTAGTCGGCGTAGAGTATTCGTTCTAACATAGCTTCCTTTCATCAGCGGTGGCATGTGGTTTACCTGTGCTGCCGCAATTTTACTAATTTGGAGTCAATTATGAAAATAGCATTTCTACATTTTGATTTCTGTGGCGGCCCGCAAAGTGCGAATACAGAGAAAATCTTGCATGGCATGAAGATTGCTGCTGCTGTTGGTGCAGAATGGATTTTGACGCCTGAAATGGCACTGCAAGGGTATTTTATGGTAAAAAGCGAGAAAAAGTATGTGCTTGCTTCCACTACTAATGGTGTTTATAACCCATTTAAGGAAGCAACTGTAAATTTGGGGGTACGTTTGTTTTTAGGCTGCGGGGAACAGGAAGATAATACTGCGCCTCACAATAGCTGTGTAGTTATTGATCAAAAGGGAAAGGTGACCGCCAAGCACAATAAAGTTAAAGTTGTTAAATGGATCACAGAAAATTGGGCTGAGCCCGGCAACGGTTTTAAAGTACATTATTTTGATGAAGTGCAAACAGGATTGCTGGTATGTGCTGATACATGGTTTGCAGAGCATGGCGAGCTTTTAGCAAATCTTGGAGCAGAACTTATGGTATCCATTGCCGCCTGGCCTGACAGTAATCATGGAGGACCACCGCGGGAGGCATGGAAACGCTGTTCAAAGTCTGCAGGGGGGATACCGCTGCTGCTTTCTAATCAAACAGGCAATAATGGTATGGATTGCCGTAAAGCAGAGAGCGCAGTTGTTCAAGATGGTGAAATTGTTTGTACTTATAGCGGCGATGAAGCAGTACTATTTGTCGATTTTGATAAGCAAAGCAAGAGAGTATCGTCCAAAAATTTTGAAATTATTAAATTGGATGGATGCTTATGAATCATTTTTTCATTTTATGTATATTGACGTTGTTATTTTCAGGTACTGTCAGTGAGGGCTTGGCAATGGAAAAAGAAGTTTTATTAAAATTTGAAAACGGCGATGTTATTTACCGAATAGAAGATACTGTTGTTATTGATTTTTTAGATAAAAGAGATGTTCTCAGCAGTTCATTATTTAATGGTGGTTGGCGCAATGACCTGCAGGCAGTACTCAATCATCATCCTGCAAAAGAGCAGGAAGCGATGACGATAGATGGTTATTTTACCAATATGAACAGATTGTGCAAAAAATTAGGGTTTGATGCGGATAAAGTAAGCACTATGGGAACTGGTGTCCCTATGAAAAATGTTGCAATCAAACAAGCTGCACACGAAGGTATCAGAGTTACAGCAGTAGTTACTGCGGGAGCGGAGGGCAATCCAGGCCGTGTTGGTGACCAAGCTGTTTATAATGCCATAGCAAAAGAGAAAATGCCGCGGCCGGGTACGATAAATATCATGCTGTATTTTAATTGCGATATGCCTCCAGGTATTTTAGCAAGAGCTTTGGTTACAGCAACGGAGGCTAAAACAGCGGCACTTCAGGAATTGCTTTTAGGCAGCCGTTATTCGAGCGGATTGGCTACAGGTACAGGCACAGACCAGATTTTGGCTATCAGTGATCCGCAAGCCAAATTGATGATAACCGACTGCGGTAAACATACTAAGCCCGGTGAATTATTAGGGCAGGTCGTCAAAGCAGCTGTAAAAGAAGCTTTATATAAACAAAATGGTTTTGATGGCAAGAAGATGCATGATGTTATACGGCGCATGGAACGTTTTGGTATGAGCCGTAACAGGCTTATGGAGGATTACAGGACAAATTATGATGAAAAATTAAGTGATAAAAATTTTGAACAGGCCCTGTATAACTTAAACTTGAATGGTGAAATATTAACGTTGACCAGTTTGTATGCACATTTACTGGATCAGTATGATTGGGGGCTGCTATCACAGCAGGAAATAGATTCGGGCGGCAGTTTGCTGCTGAAAAAAATAGCCGGTGATTTGCGTTTTAAACAGTTAGAACAGCATGAAGAAATCAGGCCGTTCGTCAGAAACTGGGAGCAGGTTTATTTAGCTTTACTGAATGAGGAAGTGAAACGATGTTCAAAAAGTTAGGAATTTTTATATTGAGCCTGATATTTATTTGTATTACGCTGAGCGGCTGTCAGAGTCTTGTTGACGATAAAAAAATGTCAGTCAGCAAAAAACATACTGTTACTGACAGTGCCGGCAACAAAGTAACTTTGCCTGTTAAGCCGCAGCGGATAGTTTCTTTGACTTTAGGCACAGATGAAATATTAATGGATATAGTTGCACCGGAAAGGATCGCTGCATTGACTTATCTTTCTGATGACAGCGGCATCTCTCATATTTCTGAACGCAGCATACAGGTGAAAAATAAAATAAAAGGCAACAGTGCGGAAGCTATTTTAGCACTTAAACCTGATCTGGTTCTGATTGCTGATTGTTGGGGGTTGAATATTCTTGATACTTTGAGGGAAATGGGTATCAATGTTTATGTTTATAAAGCTCCATATACTGTAGCGGATGTAAAAAAGACTATTCGTGAGGTTGCGTTTATAGTGGGCGAAGCCGAACGCGGCGAGCAGGTTATTAAAAACTTTGATGACAAAATAGAAGCTGTGCAGAAAAAAGTTTCAGGTATTGCAGGAAATACAAACAGGAGTGTTATCGCTATTACCGGTAAAGGTGCTTTTGGCGCTAAAGGTTCTATTTATGACGATATGTGTAAGTATGCACGTATAAAGAACTGTTTGCAGGATTTAAAGACTGATGACAGTACTACTATTTCTAAAGAAATAATAATTAAGGAAAACCCTGATGTTATCATCGTTCCTAGTTGGGATGCTCCTGGAATGCTGAAGGTTCAGAGCATGAAAGAAATTTTGAATGACGAATCGTTGCAGACGGTTACAGCTGTAAAAAATAAAAAAGTGCATCAGGTGCCTGGAAGATGTCTGTATTGCGTTTCACCGTATGTTGCCGATAGTATTGAGATTTTAGCTAAAGCTGTTTATCCTGAAGTTTTTAAATAAAATTGAGTTTAGGAGGAGTATCATGAAGAAAATAGTTTTTGTTACCAACATGGAACCCCACAAAGTTGGTATGCTGGAAGCTGTTAATTCGGCAGATATTGCAGAATTAACAAATCTTTTTGAAGTTATTCAGGTCAACGACAGCGAATTGTGGACAGATCGTTGGCAAAAATTGATCAACGATTCGGCTTTTGTTCTGTTTACCTGGATGGGAACGGGACTAAGCTGTGATTTTTTAAAAAAGGCATCTGCTTATATGCAGCAGCAAAAAATTACTCATCTTTTCAACATCATAGATCCCGGCGATGATCTGTTGGAATATGGTGTCGAAGCGGGATGCAAAGAAAGTATTCAGCAATACTTTGCCTGTGGCGGACTGCAAAATTACAAAAATCTCTGTTTGTGGCTGTTAGCTTGTTTTTGTGGTTTTGAGGTCAAATATGAACAGCCAGAGCAGATGCCATGGAACGGAATTTATCATCCGGAATCAAAAAATATCTTCACATCTTTGTCAGAATACCAAAAGCAGCATTATTCAGCAGATAAACCTACTGTTGGTTTTATTTTTTCGCGTGAAGATTGGCTGTGGAATAAACTTGCTTATGAAGAAGCCATAATAAGGGCTGTTGAACAGCATGATTGTAATATTATTGCAGTATTTACGACTACGATGGGGAATGCGCAGACTGGTGCTGTAAAATTAAGTGATTCGTTACAGCAGTATTTTTATGAGGCAGATAAACCTGTTATTGATGTCCTTATCAATCCATTTGTATTCTCTCTTACGGTTACAGGATTTTTGGAACTTCAGGATATCCAGAGTTTGGGAGTTCCTGTGCTGCAGGTTTACAACGTTTATATGGATTTTAAATGGTGGGAAAAGAACATGGTTGGACTGACAGCGAACGAAGTGTCGTATGCTGTTGCCATGCCAGAATTTGACGGCATCATCCATTCAGTACCGGTTTCTACCAATGAAGAAAGGGACGACGGCGCTCATTATCGCAAACCTCTGTTTGGTCGTATTGATATGCTGGCCCGGAAGGCTAAAAAATGGGCAATGCTGCGACATAAGGATAATAAAGATAAAAGAATAGCTATAGTTTTTCATAATTATCCGCCAACCAATTCAAATATTGGCAGCGCTGCTTGCTTAGATTCTTTGGAAAGTATCAGACTGCTTTTAGAAGAAATGCAGAAACATGGTTATAGAGTTGACCGAATACCTGCTAACAGCCAGGAATTTATTGAGGACGTTACAGCGCATGCTACTAATGACAGAAGATTTATTTCGGAGCAGCTGTTGCGTGATGCAGATGGTAAATTAAGTGAAGCAGATTATAAAAAGTTTTTTGCAAAATTGCCTGCTAAAACTCAGGAACAGTTGCTGCGCGATTGGGGAGCCGCGCCGGGCGATGTGTTCAGGTATGAAGATGTCCTGATTGTTCCGGGAATGTTAAACGGAAATATTTTTATTACAGTACAGCCTCCTCGCGGCTTTGGTGACGATCCCGGTAAAATTTACCATTCACCGGATTGTGCGCCAACACATCATTATTTGGGTTTTTATCACTGGTTGCGTGATGTTTGGGGAGCCGATGCGATGATGCATGTTGGTACTCATGGTAATCTTGAATGGCTCCCAGGTAAAGGTAATGCGATGTCAGGTGCCTGTTATTCGGACATTGCTACAGGTGATATTCCTAATGTTTACCCATATTGGATTACTTGCGTTGGGGAAGGGATTCAAGCGAAAAGACGTAGTGCTGCATGTTTGATAAGCTATTTGTCTGCGCCGATGAGCATTTCTGGGACTTATGAAGAACTTGCGGAACTGGAACAGCTTTTAGAAGAATATTGTCATTTTAAAAATGATGATAACGCCAAATCTAATCTTGATTCTATTCAGGATATGATACGCAGCAAAGCTTCTGAATGTAATCTGGATGAAGATGTTCCAGAAAGTGAAAGCTTAGATTTTGATGATTATGTGGGTAAACTGCATGTTTACATGACAGACATCAAAAATATGCAGATGAGTATTGGCCTGCATACTTTGGGAATACCGCCACAGGATGAAGAACTGACGGAATATCTGCTTGCTCTTACAAAACTGGATAATGGTAAAGTACCATCACTTACTAAAACATTGGCCGAAATGCATGGTTACGAATATTATGATTTATTGGAAAACAGTGGCAATATGCTGCCTGACGGCAGTAAAACCTATGGTATGCTGCTTGATGAGATCAGGGCAGAAGCTACAGAAGTGATAGTGTTATTGCAGTCACACGATTTCGATGTAAGTTTCTTAGATACAGTTTTTGATTTGCAATGGACTGCTAAGCTGCAAGGTGAGATGCGTGATAAATTTATCAATGTCGTAAAATATATTTGTACAAGTATCGCTCCTGGTTTACTGAAAACTACATTGGAGCAGGAAAATACGTTACGTGCGTTGGATGGATATTATATTGATCCCTGTCCGTCAGGGGCACCTACAAGTGGCGGTGCCGATCTATTGCCTACGGGACGGAATTTTTACAGTGTTGATCCGCGTACGCTTCCTACTAAAGTGGCATGGGAAATAGGAAAGCAAATGGCTGATGATGTTATCAATCGTTTTATTAACGAAGAAGGCCACTATCCAGAAAGCGTTGGTATCATACTTTGGGCTACCAGTAATTTACGTAACCATGGGCAGTGCGTAGCAGAATTTTTATATCTTATGGGTCTAAAACCTGTTTGGCAACCCGGAAGCCTACGTGTTATAGGTTTGGAAATAATTCCTTTGGAAGAATTGAAACGTCCTCGTATAGATGTGACAGGTAGAATAAGCGGATTGTTTAGAGACAGTATGCCGGCCTCTGTTACATGGATGGACGATGCGGTACAAATGGTTGCTGCTTTGGACGAACCGTTGGATATGAATTTCATTCGTAAGCATGTTTTGGAAGAAGTTGGTGAGCTTGAAGCAAATGGTGTTGAAAGAAAAAACGCATGGCGGCAGGCTTCTTTCCGCATTTTTGGCGATCCACCAGGCGCACATGGTGCAGGAACAGGCGATGTTCTGGAAGCTAAAAACTGGGAAACGGTAGATGATCTTGCAGCTGTGTATACTCGTTGGGGTGCGCATGCTTATGGTGATGGTTCAGAGGGAAATTACCTTCCTGATACTTTTAAAAAGCGAATGTCACAAATTGACGTAACCGTACAAAATGTTGATCACAGAGAGTCTTCAATGCTCAGTGGCGATGACTATAATAATTATCGCGGCGGTATGATTGCTGCAGTTCGCAGTTACAAAGGCAGTATGCCGCGTAATTATGTCAGTGACAGTTCGGACCGGAATAAGGTACAGCTGCGAAGCCTAACCGAAGAACTGAAGCGTTGGTTCAGAGGCGAGGCTATGAATCCAAAGTATATCCAGGGGATGAAAAAACATGGATATAAAGGTGCTGGTGATTTAGCAACGTATGTGGCGGTAAGTTATCAGTGGGATGCTACCAGCGAAATAATGGAAGACTGGATGTATGAAAAGTATGCCGAGAAGTACGCTCTTGATCCGGAAATGCAAAAATGGATGCAGGAAGTAAATCCCTGGGCTCTGCATAGAATTACAGAGGTACTGCTTGAAGCTGAGCAGCGTGGATTATGGAATGCGAAAATTGAAACCAAAGAGGCTTTGCAGGAATTGTTTTTGTCAATGGAAGGTGAATTGGAAGAACGCGGCGATAAATAAAATTTATAAATTGCTTGACTATATGGCTGGTATATAGTCTAATATAATAATACAATCTAGTAAGAATTTTTTAAGAGGTGATTGAAATGACTTGTAAAGAACATCCTAAATATGAATTGCCCAATACCCCGCATGCTAAACATCGCTATGAAAGCGCGATGAAGCATGTCGAGGCGGCTAAGGCTGCAGGTAAATCTACGGAAGAAATCCATGCTATTTTCAAAAAAGTAATGGAGTTTGATATCAAAGATGTAGAGAAATTACCTGCTGATGGACCTCACGCTAAGTATCGCAGCGCTGTTATCCATGCTCAAAAAGCTTTAGCTGCTGGTAAAAGCAGTGAAGAAGCACATGAATTATACAGAAAAATTATGGCTGGCGAAGCAACCGGCGGTTGCGGCCATCATTAAAAGTTCATAGTCTGGTTGTCAGAAGTGCGTTAAGCCGCGATCCCGTCGCTGGGTATAAATCCCAGGAGACAACCGTTTTAAATCTCTTGGTACCCTACGAGCGATAGGATTGAGATTAATGACCGAGATAATCGGAATCTAAAACATTAGTGTCTTCCTGCCTGTGCAGGAAGACACTTTTTTTATGGGAGTTGTTAAAATGAAATTATATACCATATCGACAGGTGATATAGCATATCGTTATGAGAAAAGTATTGTAGTATTTTTTAAAGGTGCACGAAAAGTACTTAGTACATCTGTTTTTAATGGTGGGTATCACGAAAATTATAAGGCCGTATTTAATCATGACGGTAAGGTTGGATCAGGTATGCCGTGCGAGATGTTAGCTGATACTTATACCGAGCATATGCAGATATTGGCTGAACGTATAGGATTAGAGCCGGATCTTGTCACTGGAATGGGAACTGCTGCAGATATGGAAAATGTAGCAATCGAATCGTTGAACTACGAAGAACTGACTGTAACGGCTATTGTTACCGGCGGCATTGAAACCAATGGTGGACGAGTAGGCGATCCTTCCGACTATTATAAACCGCTGGAAAAACCGAATAAACTGGGAACTATCAACATAATCTTAGTGCTGGATACCGATATGCCGCCGGGAACTTTGGCAAGAGCACTGGTTACCTGTACAGAAGCCAAAACGGCCGCTATTCAGGAACTGCTGGCCGGAAGCAACTATTCAACAGGACTGGCAACAGGATCGGGAACTGATCAAACTATCATTGTTGCCAATACAGAATCCGAACTTTATCTGGAAGGTGCAGGCAAACATTCCAAACTGGGTGAGCTGATTGGGAAAACGGTTACAAAAGCAGTGAAAAAAGCACTGTCTAAACAGTCTGGTCTGAACCCTAAAACGCAGCATAATGTTTTTAAACGGCTGAAAAGATTTAAAGTTACGACTCAAAGTATCTGGGACTTATATCAGCAGCAGTCGGTATCAGGGGTATTGAAACCTGAATTTTTAGAAGCTGCTGAATCTCTGGCTGTTGAACCGCTGATGCTTACATATACATCTTTATATATACATTTACTGGATCAGTTCTTATGGGACTTGCTTGATAAAAATGAAGTAATGGAAGCCGCTGAGAAAATTTTGGCAACTATTGCTACAGAGTACAACAGTGAAGCTGTTGTATTAACAGATGTTTCGGTAGAAGCGATGATGAGAAGATGGAGTGAATTGTTTGTAGATATTGTTGCAAATAAACTGGGCAGGGCTTGACTGTGATGAAAAACGGTTCTGTAAATAAATATGTGCTGTCAATACTGCTACTGGCAGTTATTTTGGTGTGCGGCTGCGGCAGCGAAGCCGTAAAAGACGAGAGCAATACAGCCTATGAGGTAGTTGATGATCAGGGTACAGTAGTGCGCTTTGAGCATAAGCCGGAAAGAATATTGACTTCAGCAATGGGGCTGGACGGTATCGTTTTGGGCATGCTGCCGGAAGAGAAACTGGTAGCCGTCAGTGCGTTATCAGATGATCCTGTAAGTTCCAATATTGTAGAAAAAGCACAAAAAATAAAGCGGAAAATAAAAAATCCCTCGGCAGAGGAAGTTTTATCTTTAAAACCTGATGTGGTTTTTATTTATAACTGGGGCAAAGCAGAAATGGTTGATAATCTGCGTGAGCTGGGAATTAAAGTAGTCGTTGTCAACGGTCCTAAAAGTATTGAAGATGTCAAGAACAATATCATACTGATCGCCAAATGCCTGCATGAGGAAGCAAAGGGTGCACAAATGATAGCCAGGATGGATGAGAAACTCTCAGAGCTTAAAGCTAAAGTAGAGCAGATAAGCCCGGAACAACGCAAAAAAGTCGTTTTGATTTCATTAATGACATCTTATGGCGGCAAGGGCTGCACCTTTGATGATATTTGCCGGTATGCCGGTGTTATAAATGGCCTCTCTGCAGCTGGTTTGCATAATGGTCAGCCGCTGACAAAGGAAATGCTGGTATCGGTCAATCCGGATGTTTTGATCATGCCGGTGTATAACGATCATCAGACCTTTGATATTGATAAATACAATCAGGAGTTTTTAGAAGATCCGGCGTTGCAGACATTAACAGCGGTTAAAGAAAAGCACCTTTTTTATCCGCGCGAAGGATATATCTATAATTCTTCTCAGGATATAGTATTTGGAGTCCAGGAAGTAGCCCGTGCTGCTTATGGAGAAGTGTTTGCGCAACCTGAAAATTGCCATATTTCAGTAGTTGAAATTAATTGAGAGAAGGAAATGATTTGAAACAGCTCATAAATTATTGCCCTGTACACGGATATGAACAGGAGATCGGGGACTATCCAGGGAATATGGATGCGTATTTACAGGATAACGATCTTGACGGGATTGAACTCTATGTTTATCAGCAGCACCCCTATCAGGTTGATTATACTGAGAACAGTTTTGGTGTACATTTAAAATATTGGCCCTACTGGTTAGATTTTTGGTATGGTGATGAGAAAAATTTACAAAAAAATTTTCAAGATGCAGAAGAAATTAAAAAGTATTATTTTGATGCTGCTGATCAGACGCAGTGGCTGCAGGCAATTCGTAATAATATTAAAGCAAGCCTGGCCGTTAAGCCGGAATATTTGGTCTGGCATGTCAGTCATTGTGATTTAAAAGAGATTTTTACTTTTGATTTTCGTTATACTGACGAGCAGGTCATTGATGCTACGATCGAAGTGTTTAATTCAGTTTGTGATGTGATCCCGGAAAACGTCGTAGTTTTATTTGAAAATTTATGGTGGCCTGGCTTAAGACTTGTCAGGCCTGAAATAGTAGATCGGCTATTTTGTGGAGTAAAAAAACATGCTGTGGGTATCATGCTTGATACAGGGCATTTACTGAATACTAATACTGCTTTAAAGAATGAAAATGACGGTATTGAGTTCATCTGTAAAACAGTTGAAAACTTAGGTATGTATAAAAATTATATTAAAGGCACACATTTGAGTTGTTCACTGTCAGGTGCCTATCAAAAGCAAAGTTTGGAAAAGCGGCATACTGACACTTCAATGATGACTATTATGAAACACATAACAAGTATTGACCAGCATCGCATCTTTAAAGAAGCTGGGTTAAAAAAATTAATCGATTGTTTGCAACCTGATTATTTAGTGCATGAATTGTTTTACGATAATCTTGCTGAATTATCGGGGTTAGTTAAAATGCAGCAGAAGCTTTTGCGTAAATAAAAACTTGGATCATGGTGGAGAACAGTATGAAAAAAATTTTATTTGTCACCAATATGGAACAAACAGCGGCATTGTTGCAGGATGCTTTGGAGAAAGTGCAGGAACAGTATCCTGAGAGCCTAAAGGGGCAGGTTTGCTATCTGCAAAGCGATGCTTCCTGGGAAAAGGCGTGGGAAAAAACTTTTACTGATTTTGATGTGATAATTTTCCCGTGGATGGGCACCGGGTTAAATACAAAGTTTTTATCAGAATCCTCAGCTTTTTTACAGAAACGGCAGATAAAACATCTTTATTTGATGAGCGGTAATCCGGAAGATGTGCTGCAGGCTGTTTTTACAGAACCTGAAATACAAATCGTTAAGCAATATTATGTTTATGGCGGTTTGCAAAACTGGTGTAATTTATGGCTATGGCTCAGCCAGAATCAGACTGGAGCTGAGAAAATCGCAAAACCGCCTGTTAATTTGCCCTGGGATGGTATTTATCATCCTGCTGCAGACAAAATTTATACAGATCTTAAAGAATATAAAAAAGAGTTCTTTAAAGCAGAGCAGCCAACGATAGCGGTTGTTTTTTACAGAAATGACTGGTTGTGGAATAATACTGTTTTTGCCGATGCGATTATAAAAGAAATAGAAGCTCAGCATTGTAATCCTTTATGCTTTTTTTCCACAAGCGCTCCAGACAGTGACAACGGGTGTGAAGGTTTCAAAGGTGCAATGAACAGATATTTGCTTCAGGCGGGGCAGGCTGTTGCCGATGTCTTTATCAATACTATCAAGTTTTCATTATTTACCATTCGAGCCTGTGCGCTTGATGATTTAGAAAAAATGAATATTTCTGTCTTACAAGCCTATACTTTATACCGCACATATCAGGAATGGTACGAAAATTTTGATGGAATGAGCGCTATGGAAATATCATATAGCGTTAGCTTGCCTGAGTTTGACGGCATTATTCATGGAACTCCTGTAACAACTAACGAAAGAGATGACGAAGGCAGGCAGCTGACACAGGTTATACCGGAACGGATGAAGATGCTGATCAGAAAAGCCAAAAAGCTGGCTGTTTTAAAACGCAAGAGAAATTATGATAAAAAGATTGCGATCGTTTTTCATAATAACCCACCGACAAATTCCAATATCGGCAGTGCCTGTGCAATTGACTCTATCGAAAGTATAAGACTGTTTCTGCAGGATTTAAAAGACCAGGGATACAAAGTTGATCGCCTGCCGGCAGACAGGCAGGAATTTATTAATGAACTTATCGAACACGCCACTAATGACCGTAATTTTATGAATGACAGCCTGATAAAAAATGCCTACGGCAAAATGACATCAGCAGAATATCAGAAATTTTATCAAACTCTGCCAGAAAAAGTTCAGAAGCGTTTGGAACTTGACTGGGGCCCTGCACCGGGTGACGTTTTCAAATATGATGATTTTCTACTGGTGCCAGGAACTTTAAATGGCAATATTTTTATTACCGTACAACCGCCGCGAGGTTTTGGTGAAGATCCTGATAAAATTTATCATTCTCCAGATTGTGCGCCTACACATCACTATCTTGCGTTTTACAGCTGGCTGCGTGATATTTGGGGCGCTGATGCTATGGTCCATGTAGGTACGCATGGCTCTTTGGAGTGGCTGCCAGGCAAAGGGACAGCTTTATCCAATGAATGTTATCCGGATATTTGCACTGGTGACCTGCCTAATATCTATCCCTATTGGATTGTCGATATTGGCGAAGGGATACAGGCCAAAAGACGCAGTGCAGCCTGCCTGATCAGTTATTTATCTGCTCCTTTAAGTTTAGCGGGCGTTTACGGAGAATTGGCTGAACTGGAAAAGGCTTTGGAAGAATATGGCCATTTTAAACAGGATAGAGATGCTGACCTCACAGAAGTTATGCTGCAAATAAGAGAAAAAGCGGCTGACGCAGACCTGAATGATGAAGTGAAGGAAAGTGAATTTGCTGATTTTGATGGGTATGTAGGAAGACTACACACATATCTTACCGACTTAAAAAATATGCAGATGACAACGGGATTGCATATATTGGGAAACCCTCCTGCGGGAGAAAAATTGATAGAATATCTTTTTGCACTGACAAAATTAGAAAACGGAAGTATACCTTCATTACCGAAAGTTTTGGCAGCTGCTTATGGATATGATTATTATGATCTGATGGACAACAGCAGCAGGCTGCTTCCGGACGGCAGCAAAAGTTATGGTGTATTACTTGATACAGTAAACAAAGAATGTCTGACCTTGATCAGAACTTTGTCTGAAAATGGATTTGTAGTATCAGAAAAACAGATCGCTGATCTGGCTTTTGTGAAAGTCCTTTCTGATGAGTCCAGACAAGAGCTGCTGCTGGTTGCCGGCTATATTTGTGACAGGCTGTATCCTAATTTGCAGCTTACGACATTAGAACGCAGTAATTTTTGGCGCGCGCTTGCTGCAGAATATATTGAGCCAAGTGCAGCCGGAGCTCCAACCAGCGGTGGGGGCGATATTCTGCCGACGGGAAGGAATTTTTATGGCGTAGACCCGCAGCTTTTGCCTACGCCAGTGGCCTGGAAAATAGGCTCACAAATGGCGGAAGATGTTATTAATAAATTTATAAGTGAAGAAGGCCGTTATCCTGAAAGCGTAGGAATTTTGTTATGGGCAACCTATAATATGCGTTCGCACGGACAATGTATGGCTGAATTCATGGCTTTGATGGGCGTACGGCCTGTTTGGCAAAAAGGCAGCCTGAAAGTTATTGATATAGAAGTAATACCACTGCAGGAACTGCAGCGCCCACGTGTCGATATTACAGGAAGAATAAGCAGTCTGTTTAGAGACACTTTGCCAGGCGCTGTTTGCTGGCTGGATAAAGCTGTAAAAATGGTAGCCGAATTAGACGAAAGTTTTGAAGATAATTTTGTTCGTAAGCATATTGTTGAAGAGTCTCAAAGACTTGAAAGTGAAGGTGTTGATGCGGAAAGAGCATGGAAACAGGCATCCTACAGGCTTTTTGGTGATCCGCCGGGGGCACATGGCGCTGGTGTAAGCGCGCTTTTGGCAGCACGTAATTGGGAAAATATTGACGATATTGCTCAGGTGTATGTGCGTTGGGGCGGACATGTTTACGGTGAAGGAGAAAAAGGCGACTATCGTCCCGATCTTTTTACTCAAAGAATGTCCAAGCTGGAAATAACATTAAGTAATATTGATAACAGAGAATCGAATTTACTTAATTCTGACGATTATAATGCGTATCGTGGCGGCATGATCGCCGCTGTAAGAAGTATCAAAGGTGAGATGCCTAAAAATTACTGCAGCGATAGTTCTGACAGACAGCACGTGGTTATTCGGACTCTGGATGAGGAAGTAAAAAGACTATTCAGAGGTGAGGCAATAAATCCAAAATACATCAATGGTATGAAAGAATTTGGCTATAAAGGCGCAGGTGATCTGGCAACATATGTAGATCATTGCTTCCAATGGGATGCCACCAGCGCTGTTATGGAAGACTGGATGTACGAAAAGTTTGCTGAAAAATATGCGTTGGACAAGGATATGCAGGACTGGTTTAACGAAGTTAATCCCTGGGCGCTGCAGAGGATTGCTGCAGTTTTACTTGAAGCAGAGCAAAGAAATTTGTGGGCTGCTAAGCCTGAAACGAAAGCCGAACTGCAAAAATTGTATTTATCAATGGAAGGCGAATTAGAAGAACGCAGTGATAATACTTCAAAATGATAAATTTTAAAAGTTGGTGAGCAGATGGTAAAGAAGGTTAGCTTGTGTGACGGACAGCAGGGCTTGTTTTGCTGTATTCTTTTGATCATGGGTATTTTTATAACGGTTTGCAGCAGTGCTTTGGCAGCAGAAAACTATATTTGGCTGCAGCAGGGCGATATTAAATATACTAATGATGGTTCAGCTTTTTGTGAAGTTATCCTGAAACAGGGGAATACAGATCTTCAGGTAATGGATAAAGATATTATAGCCGCACAATGTCTGTATCGATTTCGTCGTGGCCATAATGGCGAGAAAACAGAAGAGCTGCAGGCTGAAAATATCGGCGGGAAAACTGTTTTTAAAGTAGCCGCGCCAGTCAGTACTTCCTGTAATGTTTTAGTAAAACTTTCTTATCAGGGAAAATACTATACGGCCCAAAGCAACTTTTCTCTTTATGGCGACAGTTGGAACAAAAAAAATTTTACTGATTCTGAGCCTGCTGTAATCAAATTGATCGTGCCTCGATTTGAAATGGACTATAATTATTATCCGCAAACTGGACAGAAGCTGTTCTTTAAATATATTGCCGCCAGTAAAACAGGACTTGCTGAAACAGAAAAAGAAGTCACAGTTCTGATTGATGGACAAAAACAGACTGAAAGATTGAAACCAGATGCTGATGGAGCCTTTACCTATACGGCAGCTAAAGCGGCTGCGTTAACGGTTACGCCTGATAACAGAGCCAAAAGTACGATATTTATTATTCAAGATGAAGAAAATGGCGCTAAAATTACCAGCACATTAAACATAAATGTTTATGATTCGCGTTATGGCTATCTGGATATTAAGCAGGGAATAATATTATTTTTGGCGGTAAGCGCTATTAGTGCAGCCGGAATTTGGTTCTATTTAAGGAGGCCTTTTGGAAATGCTTATAAATAAGATGCGTTTATCAGTGCAGGCCTTTAGTTTTTTCATTTTGACCTATGGCGGTAGGTTTGGTGTTAATCTTGGATATGCACTGCCCTGTTTTGCCTGTCCATATGTTGCAGGCTGCGGTGGTTACTGCTTTTTAATGTTTTTTCAAAGAGTGGGAATTTTTGGAATTGCCGCTTATGACAGGATGTTTACTTATATTGGCTTGCAAAATTTATTGTGGTTTCTTGTTTTTGCACTTTCCGTCATCCTTCTTTCAAAATTTTGGTGCGGATGGATATGTCCATTTGGCAGCTTATTAGATGTTTTGAGTACGCTGCGCAAAAAAATTGGAATCAGGGAAATCGAATTCTCGTGGACCATACGCACAATGATTAAACCGATAAAATATATTTTTTTAGCAATTATTTTAGTTGTACCGCTTTTGATTGCCTTTTTGGGACTTTCTAGTGATTTTTATATTCTGTTTTGCAAAATTTGTCCGGCTCGACCGATTATGCCGCTGTTTGCAGGGGATATAAGAAGGTTTGGACTTGAATACAGCAACTTGTCAACACTGACTATTTCAATAATCAGCATATCGTTTGCAGCGATTACAATTATAGGTAGTTTTTTTAAAGACAGATTTTTTTGTATGGTCTGTCCGATGCTGCCGCTGATTCAGTTATTTGATAAATTGAGCCCTGTACGGTTTACAAAATGGGCTGATGGCTGCAGTGGGTGTGGAAATTGTCAAAGGGTGTGCCCTATGGATATACGGGAAGTTCACTTGGAAAAAAAGAACAGGCAGGTAATGACTGAGGACTGCATTTTATGTACCCAGTGTATGCAGGCTTGCCCTGAAAATAATGTTTTAAAACTGAGCTTTTTAGATAAAAATATTTTTATTTCTTCCAGGGATTATTTTATTAAGAAATTTAAGAAAGCAGTTGGTAAAAAAAATGAATAATACTCCAAACCTTGTGGACGAACGGAAAAAAAGGCGTTATGAGAAAGTATTGCAAAAGACAGAAGAAGAATATTTACAGGAAATTGCAATACTGAAAAACCGTGATGATTTTTTCGGTGAATATGAATATTTTTTACAGCTGCTTGCGAGTCCTTTTTCGGCACAAAAACTCCAAGCGCGAGTAAATAAACAATTAGCCGGTATCTTTTGTATTCAGGCTCCGTTTGAACTTTTTGATGCTTTTGATCTGCATCCTGTCAAGCTATGTGGCGGGTCTCATACGGTGCAGCGTCTGGCAGCATCTTATCTGCCAGTACTGATGTGCCCGATGCTTAAATCATTTATGGGCAACTTTGATTTGCAGCAGGAAAGTTTTGCTGATTATAAAGCTGTTGTTTTGCCGACTACCTGTGACTGGGTTGTAAAATTACCGGAAATCATGCGGCAGGAAGCAGATAATATCCATTATTTGGAATTACCGCATTTAAAAGAAACAGAAAAAAGCCAAAACAGATGGCTTGAAGAAATATTCTGTTTGAAACAGCTTTTAGAACAAATAACAGGACAAAAACTTAAACCGAAAAAATTGCAGGATTCTATCAATAAAGTTATGAACGTCTGGGTCATACTGGATGAATTGACTAAATTAAAACGACGTGGTCAATTATCAGGGGTCTGGTACACCGCCATAACCAATACTTTTATGCTTGACAAGCTGGAAGTTTGGACAGAACATGTAACTAAAATCATAGAAAAACTGCAACAGCAGAAAATACAGGAAAATGATAATAGAGTATTTGTTGCCGGTTCACCTGTCATATTCCCAAATTTAAAACTTTTGCAGCTTATTGAACAGGCTGGTATAAAGGTTGCTGCTGATGATATTTGTTCTTCTGAGAGAATTATGCCGGGTGGAATAATTTATAATGATACTTCTGAATATGGAATGTTGAGAGCGATTGCCGAAAGGTATCATAAGGCTTGTGTCTGTCCTACCTTTGCTGACAATTCAAGACGTGTGAACAATATAATTGCAACAGCAAAGGAATTCAATATAAAAGGGGTAATCTTTAATTTGTTAAAAGGCTGCCATCCATACGATATTGAAGCAATAACGATAGAACGGAAATTAAAAGAACATGGCCTGAAATTTATAAAGATAGAAACAGATTATGGAAAAGAGGACAGCCAGAATATTTTAACGAGGCTAGAAGCTTTTAAACAGACATTATAAGGAGGTTTATAAATGCAGTATTCAGTTGGTGTAGATTTGGGAAGCACCGCCATAAAAGTAGCGTTTGTTAAAAATAATATATTTGCCTGGTATAAAGCGGTACCTACTGCTCCAGGGCAGGAAGCTTTAGCTAGTAGAGTCATCGAAGAAGGTATGCAGGAGCTTAAGATCTCTGCTGGAGATATTTTTGGGATTGCTGCTACAGGATATGGTAAAAATCTTATCAGCAGTGCTGATAAAATAATTGATGAAGTTTCGGCTAATGCTCTTGGAATCTATTTATTAAGTGGGAGTACAGCCAGAGTAATTATTAACATCGGTGGTCAGGATATTAAAATAATAAAATTGGACGATAACGGAAAATTAGCAGAATTTAAAATGAATGATAAATGTGCAGCTGGAACCGGTCGCTTTTTTGAAATGGCGGCCAGAATATTGGATACTTCAATTTATGAATTTGCGGCATTATCTGAACAGGCTGCGTCTGCTGCAGCGATAAATAGTACCTGTGTTGTATTTGCTGAAAGCGAGATTGTTTCACTTTTAGCCAAAGGAACACCAAAAGAAGCGATCATAAAAGGCTTACACGAGTCTATTGCAAGACGTATAGCTGGAATGATGGGCACGGAAAATGTTGAAGAAGTATATTTAGATGGAGGTTCAGCCAATAACACGGCTTTAGCGGAAGCCATTGAAGAAGAATTATTTACGGATGTAAATGTTTTAGAACATCCTCAATTTACAGTTGCATTTGGAGCTGCCTGTTCATTGAGAGAATAAAATTTTCGGAGGCGGATATATGATCAGACAATCCGAACGCAAGAGCCAGGTTTATTGCAACTTGGGAAGCGCGTATTTAGCGGTAGCATGTAATCCTGGTGCAATTGTTGTTTTGCATACACCCAAAGCCTGTTCGCATCTGGCATTAAGCAGCTTTTGGAATATCAGACGTCGGGCTTTTTTGCGTGATCCAAAACTTCCTCTGCCCGATTATAATAATCTTTTTGTAACTGGTATTTCAGATAAAGAAGCAATTTTTGGCGGCGAGAAGATTTTGCGTAAATGTCTGCTTGATATTATAAAATTACCCAATGTACAGTATATAGTGGTAGTTGCAGGCTGCACGGCAGGCGTTATAGGTGATGATGTAGAGTCTGTAGGCAAAGAAGTAGAAACTATTTCTGGAATACCTGTTATCACTGTGCCCGGTGCTGGATTTATGAGTAAACATTATGTAGATAATAATATAAGAATATTGGAATATCTTTTAGAACGTTTTGCTCCTGTTAGAGAAAAGCAGGTAAATCATCCTAAAACAGCAATGATTTTAGGAGAAAATATTGGTACCGGTAATGAGAACAATATAAAGGAAATAAAAAGATTATTGAAAAACTTTGGATTTGAGAAAATATTATTTCCACCGAATGTGATGACAAAACAGGAATTTGAGATGATTGCTGACGTTGATTTGATCATACCGGTAGGTATATCGCATGAGTATTTCAATAAATTACAGGTATATGCGCATAATCTGGCTGTAAGATATAATGCCTATTGTTATCCTTACAATTATCCTATTGGTATAGAGGGGACCTATGAATGGCTGTCAGGATTAGGAAATCTTCTTCAGGAAAATGATTTGGGAAAATATGTTGTAGAGCAGGAAAAGACTGTTATGAAAAATATATTGGAAGAAACCAGAAAAGAACTTCAATGTAAAAAATATGTTCTTGTTATAGGATTTCCACGCAGATTTTTTGATGCAGAAAATCATGTAAAAACATTAAAGTCTGCAGGCCTTGATTTAAAAGCTGTTATTTTTCATAATGATCTTACAAATAAAGAAAAAGAAGAACATAAACTACGTCTGCGTGAATTTACAGAAGCTGCTTTTTATGAAGAAGAAGCAATTTCATATTGGCAGAATAATGTGGATTTTGTTTTAACGACAACAGATCTGATCAATGTCCCGCACCAATTATGTCTTTCAATACATCAGGTTGGTATATGGGGTGTAAAAAATCTTCTCAAAAAAACTATTGCTGCTATTCAAGGCAGTGGCAGGAGGATTATATATGAATACTGATGTAGATCTGAGCAGATGGCTGCCGTGTCAGAGCAGGTGTGAATTGGCCGGCGCCGCATCCTTGTTTTTAAGTATAAAAAACAGCTCGATTTTGATAAATGGACCAAGATGGTGTGCCATGGTTGCTGAAAGAGAGATGGCTGCTGCCGAAAAAAAGTATGAAAAACAAATGTTCTGCTCCGAAGTTAAAGAAGTTGATTTGCTTTATGGTGCTGATGAGGCGATGCAGTCGGCTTTAGACGAAATAAAAAATGAACAGAAACCAGATTTGATTGCGGTGCTTAACAGCTGTTCTGTAAGCCTTATTGGAGATGACTTGAAAGGTATTTGCAAAAGTGCTGATATGGGTTGTCCTGTAATTCCGATGGACAGTGGTGGGTTACGCGGAGAATTTTGGCATGGGTATCAAATTGCCGCGCAAAAACTATTAGAAAGCCTGAATTTAAAAACTGATCGCAAGCGAAAAAACAATAAAGTAAACATCATTGGCTGGTGTACTGCTTATCCTAACTGGTTGGGTGATCTTCTTGAAATAAAGCGAATGCTGCAGAAAATAAATATTGAAGTAGGTATTTGTTTTGGTGCAGATGGCGTTGCGATGAAAGATCTTGAAGAATTACCGGAAGCAGCGCTAAATGTGGTTTTGCATCCTGAGCTGGGGCTTAATGCGGTTGAATTTTTAAAAGAAAGATTAGGGCAGGAATATGTTATTGCACCTATACCGTATGGAATGCAAAATTCATTACAGTGGCTGCAAAAAATTACTGCTGCTCTAAATATGCAACCAGATTTCTCAGCAATTGAAAATGAGATAGCTTATAATCAGGAAAAAATTGACACTGCTATTTTTCAATTGAAAGCAAACAATAAAAATATCTCTTTTGGTAATGCCTATTTATGTCTTACCCAGGGAATGGCTATGGGTATAGTAAAAGCTCTGGTAAGTGAATTCCCTGACTTAAATGATATTTACTTAAGATTGGAAGGGCCGGTTGAAAGTAGCATAATGAGTGAAATATTTTGCCTGACCAGGGAATGGAAAGGTTATTCAGATAAGCATATACGAAAAAATTATCTTGATTTAGTTTTGGGAAATACACAAACAAGAGTTGAAGCAGCGAATTATAAAAATACCGTTTTTATGAATGTTTTGCTGCCATATCAGGGTGTTGTCGTACATGAAAGACCTTATGCCGGTATTACCGGATGGAAGTTTCTGTTGGCAGATATTTTTGATAAGTTTCAGACACTGGCCTATTTAAATCCTGTTGTAGAAGATGATAGAATATGTTAAAAAAGATTTTTGTGCTGTTATGGATAAGCAGTCTTTTATTATCAGGCTGTGCCGCAGATAACTTAGATATTTCCGGTAACAACAGCAAAGTACGGACTATAAGAGATTATGAAGGAACAACAGTCAGAATACCTGAAAAAGCAAAACGTATTTTAACCTTATCCTTAGGCTTTGATGTAATGACTTTAGGCATGGTACAGCCAGAGCGTCTGGTTGCAGTTCATCAGACAGCGCCTGATCCGGGTATATCCTGGATTGTTGAAGAAAGCGAAAAAATACCTGTAAAATTATACCTTTATCCTTTTGAAACAGTTTTGAAATTAAAACCGGACCTTATAATTGCCTCAACATGGACCAAGCCAGAAATGATACAAGGCTATAGAGATCTGGGGTTTAGCGTAATTGTCTGTAAAGGTCCTGATACTGTAGCAGAAGTGAAAAATACTGTTTTGATGATAGCGGATGCTGTTGGAGAACAGGAAGCAGGCATGAACGTAATAAATGAAATGGACAGACAACTCAACGAGATTTCTGCGACACTGCAGAAAAGAACTGATCCTATTCCCGTTGGAATGCTTGTATCGCAGATGACAAGCTACGGAGGCAAGGGCTGTATGTTTGACGAGCTGTGTGGTAAAGCGCGTATTTCTAATGGGATTGCTAAAATGGGCTTATATAATGGACAGTTTGTACCTAAAGAACTTGTAGTGGCATGTGATCCTGATTTTTTTATGGTTTCTGCACCTCGTAAAATGGTAACTGAAGCCAGCCGAAACTTTCAAAAAGAATATTTTAATGATCCTGCGCTGCAGGGGCTTAGAGGCTTAAATAATATAAAGCCTATACCTGATCGGTATTTGTACAGTGCAACACAAAATTGTGTTTATGCGATAAAAGGTATTGCTAATGCTGCTTATGGTAATGTTTTTGATATGAGCAGTGAGAAGCTGATAAAGGGCTATTAAAATAAGTATTTGCAACAAAAGAATCTCTGGTTGTTTTCAGAGATTCTTTTGTTTTGATTGACAATATAATCACTATATAGTTTATCATAGCAATTATCAAAAATAATTAAGTAATATCATGTATGATAATGGAGTGAAATAAATGGCTAAAGTTGTAATTTTAAGTAATACTGATGGTTACTACTCACTGGTAAAAAAATCTCTGAATCGTTTAAAAGAAGAAAATATCATCAAAAATGAATGTGCTGCTTATTTAGTAACTGATGGATGCTTGTGGGACAGCTATTGGCAGCAATTACTGGAAGGAAGCGAAGTCGTCCTTATAGAGTGGATGGGTGTAACACTGGAAACGCCGTATCTTCAAGGTGCGCTCGCTTATCTGCAAAACAAAGGTATCGCATTTAAGATACATGCCGGAGGAGAAGCGGAGGGAAATGCCAGTAATGCTTTTGAAGCAGCTGATCATGTTTTGGCAGCCAAATACGGGGTATACGGAGGTATTGAAAACTTTAAAAATCTCTGGCTCTGGCTTTTATGTCGTTTTTGCAAGGAGGAGTTGGAATATAAACAACCGCAGCAAATGTTGTGGAACGGAATTTATCATCCTGAAGCCGATAAAATATATACTTCGCTGGAAGAATATCAGGAAAATTTCTGCAATCCTGATTATCCGACTATTGGACTTATCTTTTACCGTAACGAATGGCTTCTTGATAATCTGGCCTATCAAAAAGCACTTATAGAAGAGTGTTCTAAACAAAAGGTCAACATTATTGCTGTATTCAGCCATGGTGTAAAAAATCCTGAAATGGGAGCACCGGGACTTGATGAAGCAGTAAATAAATATTTTATTAAAGATGGAAAAACAGTAATTGACTGCTTGATAAATACAATAAAGTTTTCTTTGACAGCGTCTGGGTCAATGGAACTGACAGTATTAAAAAATTTGAACGTACCATTTTTACAAGCGTATACTTTAATGCGTTCTACAGAAGAATGGCAGGATAATATTCAGGGTATGAGCGCTGTTGAAGTTGCAATCAGTATCACTATGCCTGAATTTGATGGAGCACTGCATAGTGTGCCTGTTGCGGGAAAATACAAAGACGCAGACAATATAATTTATTATGTACCCATGTTAAAAAGAATAAAGCGTCTTGTAAGTAAAGCGTCTAAATGGGCAGCATTAAGGCGTAAAGCGAACAAAGATAAAAAAATCGCAATCATCTTCCATAATTATCCGCCTACAAATTCAAACATAGGTACTGCGCTTGGCATGGACTCACCTGAAAGTGTAAGGTTACTTTTGGCTGCTTTAAAGCAGGAAGGATATGCAATAGACCATATTCCTGAAAACAGTAAACTTTTTATGGAAGAGGTAATTGCCTGCGCTACTAACGACAGAAGGTTTATGACCGAAAAGCAAATTCAGGAAGCCATTGGTAAAGTAGGAATAGAAGACTACAGCAAATTATTTGATAATTTACCTCAAGCTGTCAGGGAAAAAATGATTGAAGGATGGGGAGCACCATTAGGTAATGTTTTTAATTATGACGAAAAACTTCTTATACCGGGGCTTGCAAATGGCAATGTAATTATTACAGTTCAGCCGCCACGTGGCTTCGGGGAAGATTGCGGAAAAATTTATCATGACCCTGTAGCCCCGCCTACGCATCACTATCTCGCATTTTATTATTGGCTAAGGGAAATATGGCAGGCTGATGCAGTAATACACGTTGGAACACATGGTTCTGTTGAGTGGCTCCCCGGTAAAGCCGCAGGATTATCTGACGGCTGCTATCCAGATATTTGTCTGGGAGATTTACCTAATTTATATCATTATATAGTTACTGTTATTGGTGAAGGGATACAGGCTAAGAGGCGCAGTGCTGCCTGCCTTGTTGATTACCTTACGCCTCCGATGAGCACCTCTGGGCTTTATGATAATATGGCTGAATTGGAAGCGCTGCTTGACGAATACCTTGATTTTAAAGATAATGAACAGGATAAGCTGGGCAATACTGCGGACCTGATAAGGGAAAAAGCTGCTGAATGTAATCTCAATAATGAAATCAAAGAAGAAAATGACTTTGAAGCATATGTAGGCAAGCTTCATAACTATCTTACAGACATCAAAAACATGCAGATACGTGTAGGATTACATATTTTAGGCGAGCCTCCTGTCGATAAACCTTTGCTGGAATATCTTTTGGCAATGAGCAGGCTCGAAAACGGAACAGTACCTTCTTTAGCCAAAGTTCTTGCTGAGCATTATGGATTTGATTACTATACTTTATTGGAAAACAGCGCGCAAAAAATACCGCAACTTGGCCTGACTTATGGTAAATTAGCAGACAGGATACGTGCTGAAAGTATGACTGTTTTGGAAGCTTTGGCCGCTACGGACTTTAATGCTGATTATGTGCAGGAATTGCTGCAGCTGCAGGATTATGCGTCAATGCCTGATGATTTAAGAGAACAATTTCTAACTGTATGCCGTTATATTTGCAGCGATTTGGTTCCCAATCTTGCTAAAACGGTAGATGAACTGAATAATACTCTTAGAGGATTGAATGGAGAATTTATTGAACCCTCTGTAGCTGGTGCACCTACTAATGGCAGAGCCGATGTACTGCCGACAGGAAGAAATTTTTATGGCGTCGATCCCCAGACCCTGCCAACCAAAGTAGCATGGGAAGTTGGCAAAGCAAGAGCGGAAGGCGTTATTGAAGCATACATTGCTGATGAAGGAAAATATCCTGAAACTATTGGTATGGTCATGGGATCTGATATGCGTACTCATGGTGTAAGCTTTGCACAATTTCTTTATCTGCTTGGAATCAGGCCGATCTGGCAAAAAGGCATCGGCAGGGTAATTGGACTTGAAGCAATGAGCATTACAGAACTTAAGCGGCCGCGTATTGATGCTACAGCAAGAATTACAGGCATGATGCGCGATAGTATGCCCTGTGTAGTAACATTATTGGATAAAGCGGTTAAATTTGCGGCTAGTCTTGACGAAAATGAAGAAATAAATTATATTCGCAAGCATATGAATGAGGATATAGACTACCTTGCACAGCAGGGAATTACTAAAGAAGAAGCTGAAAAGCAGGCTTTACACCGTATTTTTGGTTGTCCGCCAGGGGGGTATGGCGCGGGCGTAGCATATCTTCTGGAAGAAAAAAATTGGGAAAATATCGATGATTTAGCGCAGGTCTATGTACGTTGGGGCGCTCACGTTTATGGTGACGGTGAAAGCGGGTCCTATATGCCTGAGCTTTTTAAACGCCGTTTAAGCAAGATTGATGCTACTGTTATGGGTATAGATAATAGAGAGATAAATTTACTGAGCGCGGATGATTTTAATTCTTATCATGGCGGATTGATAGCAGGTGTGCGCAGCTGCAGCGGAAAAATGCCAAGAACATACTGTGCAGACAGTACAGATCAAAACCATGTGGTTATTCGTACTATCGAAGCAGAAGTAAAAAGGGTTTTCCGCGGCGAGATCATGAATCCAAAGTTTATCAACGGCATGAAAGAACATGGCTACAAAGGTGCTGCTGATATGGGAAACTATGTCGCACATTGCTATCAGTGGGATGCAACTACTGAAGTTATGGATGACTGGATGTATGAAGAACTGGCAGCAAAATACGCACTTGATCCGCAGATACGTCAGTGGATGGAAGAAGTGAATCCCTGGGCTTTGCATAGGATTGCCGAAGTGCTGCTGGAAGCAGAGCAAAGGCAAATGTGGAATGCCAGAGCTGAAACAAAGCGAGAATTACAGAAATTATTATTAGATATTGAAGGTGAAATGGAAGAAAGAGCTGATTAAATAAAACTGGCTGAGACAACGTCTCAGCCAGTTTTATTTATATTCAACCTGTATAGATATCTGATTGATATATTCATCAGGATTTGAGGTGACCCAGTGATTTTTTAAAGGTGAAACATACAGATCTCCGATGATCTGTAAATCATTTTTTTCAGCAAAACTTTTGAATTTCAGCGCGAGTTCTGGAGCCTGATTATAGAAGGTACCTTTAAAGCGTAAAGTAAGATAAAGACCGGAAGGGCGGGTGATACATGATTTAGCCCTGGAATGCGAAGGACCTACTGCCGAAAAAAATGCACAGGCATCGTTTGTATTAGCTTTATCATTACTGAAAAAATTTTCTTTTTTTATGATCCAACCGATATTTTTTTCTTTGAAGTGCTGTTTGGAAAAAGCTTTTTGATTGTGATGAGCCATGATTTCGATTCGTTTTTTCCCGATCCTGGTTTTACTGAGATCACTTATGAAAAAATATTTTTCTTTTTGAAATTCCAAAGTTAGCTGGTTCAGTCTGCTGCTGCGAGTTTTCTCTAATTGAGCGAAAACCGTATTTAAGCTGTTTTTTATTTTCAGGTTTTTTTCAATTATTTCATCGCATTCACGTTCTTTTTCTATTAAAAGTTTATCAAAGTCATCTATATCCCGATTATCTATGTATGCTTTGATTTTAGAAATTGGAATATCCAGTTTACGTAAATTAACAATAACTTCAAGCGTTAGATATTGTTTTAATGAATAATGCCTGTAGCCGTTTTCTGCAATAAATTCTGGCGTCAGCAGATTCATTTTGTCATAATAAAGCAATGTCTGTTTAGGAATGTTAAAGAGGGTAGCCAGTTCACCGGCAGTAAAAAAGCTTTCAGAATTTTTGTTCATAATAGTAATTGCAACTCCATTAAAATATTTAAATAATATTTAATAAAAATTGAAAAATATGTTGACAATATAGTGACTATATAGTTTATTATATCTTCATGTAAGACATTATATCATATAAGCAGCCAAATAAGTAGTAGAGTCTTTTAATAATTGAAAATTAAAAACAGGTGCGTAAGCTTAATAGAGAAATCGGTATAAGCCGATGCGGTCCCGCCGCTGTAAAGATGAGCCTGCTGCAAATGCCACTGGGGAACCCCCTGGGAAGGTGCGGCAAAGGCGTTGAATCTGAGCCAGAAGAACTGCCTGTTTTAACGAAGTAATATTCCTGCGAGCGATGGGAAGGTTGCGCCTTTGTTTTTTACATTGGTGTTTTTATGCCTTTCTCTGTTTTTAGGAGAAAGGCATTTTTACTTGTTGGATCAATTATTTATGCGGCCATGTGAGATTGGGCATAAATGATTTGTTCTATATAATAAAAAGTTGTGAAAGGAAGTTGAGTATGTTGAAAAAGAGTTTGAGTAAAAGTACACTGATGACGGCACTTATAACTGGGAGTGTCATCTGGGGGGGTACACGGTAGGCCACGCTGCTGAAGAACCACAGCACTTTTTGTTAGATGAAATAGTTGTAACGGCAACTCGTACTCCTGTTGAGGCGTTTAAAGCAAATGCTAATATTAGTGTAATTACAAAAAAAGAAATTGAAGAGAGACATTATCAGGATTTGTCTGAGGCATTGCGTATGGTGCCGGGTGTATACATTGGCAATTATAGTGTAGCTGGCTACGACAACAGCAATAATTTGAAAATTAATGGTGCTGATGAAATAGTAGTTCTTGTCGATGGTGTCAAAATAAACAATGTTAATAACAAAATATCTGCTGTAATGCTAAAAAATCTGGATAACGTAGAACGAATTGAAGTGTTAAAAGGTTCTGCATCTACATTGTACGGATCTGATGCAAAAGGTGGCGTTATTAATATCATTACAGCTAAACCTGAGGGAATAAAAACTAAAATTTCTGCTGAATTAGGAAGCTTTAGTACAGAAAATTATGCTATAAACCATCAGGGAAAAGAAAAAGATTGGTCTTGGGATGCATATGTTAGTAAAAATAGGATTGGTGATTTTAAAGATGGTCGTGGAACAACAACCCCAGCCTATTCAAATGCTACGAGTAGCAGTTTTAAAATAACAAAGAAACTCGGAGAGAAGCATGATTTAACAGCTACTTATGATTCATATAAAGCTGATTATAAATATACTGCATTATGGGAACCAAGTTTAAAACCTGGATCGGTAGATAACAGTAATTATAAATTTATTTTAAACAGTAAATTTGATGATACTACTACAAATCAATTATCTTTTATCAATTTAGATTACGATACGGATTTTAATGCCTATTTGACTAAAGTCAGAACTATGAGAATTTCTGATCAATTTACTAAGAATTTTGATGATAAACATATTCTTTCAGCTGGTTTTGAATATAGCCATGATAAAGTTATTACAGCTGATGGTGTAAAAATGATTAATAAAGCAGTATATATTCAAGATCAATTTAATATTACTGATCAATTAAAATTAACTGCTGGAGTTCGACATGATAAAAATTCTGGTTTTGGTAATCATACAACACCAAGTGTAAATTTAGGATACAACTTTAATAATGATAAAACCAATGTTTATGTAAGCTATAGTGAATATTTTATTCCGCCTACTCCAACACATTTGTATAGTGCTAAATATGGAAATCCAAATATAAAGCCAGAAACAGGTGATACCAAAGAAATTGGTATCAATCACAGATTTGATGATACACTAGTTGCTTCAGCACACATGTTCTGGAGAAATTCAAAAGATCGTATTGGTTATGTAGCGCCCAAATATACTAACGTTGGCGATGAAAAAGCAAGAGGTTGGGATGTACAACTGAGGAAACAGTTTAATAAAAATATTTCTACTTTTGTTGGTTATACTCATACAATAGTGGATGCTACTGCTCAAAGAGCAGCTAATGTGGATGGGTATGTTCCAAAAGGTGCATGGAATTTAGGTGTAGATTATGATGAGGGGAAATTTAGTGCATCATTGTTAGGCAAAGGTATTATTGATAGACCTGGCCCACAGACAGCGGATGCTGTTGATAATTTCTTCCCGGCTACGACATATTGGGTTTGGGATTTAGGGTTGAATTATAAAGTGTCTAAAACGATTAAAGCATATGTAAAAGTTAATAATATTTTTGACAAATTCTATGCAGAACATTCTAATGCTAGATATAACTGGAGTAGTAATCCAGATGAACAATGGTGGAGTGCTCCAGGTCGTAACTTCATTGTAGGTATGGAATATACTTTTTAAGTAACATATATTTAGACCGGAGTATTCGCTCCGGTCTAAATATAAATTTTGTTGATTGTTTTTGTTACTTAAAATGTTTATATAATTGTTAGTCCAGGCACGCGTATGGCCATGAAAGGATGGATGCGCACAGCTTTTGACTATATATTTTGATGAATGAAAGGAAGATGTAAATTGTTAAGTAACAAAAAGAGTTTGGCAAAAGTAGTTTTGATGGGCTTGTTAACAAGTACTAATGTCATCTGGGGGGGTACTGCAGTACGCGCTGAAGAACCACAGCAATTTTTATTAGACGAAATGGTTGTTACGGCTAGTAGAATAGAGCAAAAAGAATTTGATACTCAAGCAGATGTAACGGTTATTACAAGAAAAGATTTGGAAGAAAAACATTATACGGATTTGGGAGATGCGTTAAAAGATGTACCTGGTGTAAATTTGCAGAATTACGGTGCCAGTGGAGAGAACTATACCTCTAATAGATTGTATATTAACGGTTCACCCAATATAGTTGTTCTTATTGATGGTATGCGTTCTAACGTAAATGGTTCTGTATCCAGTGTATTATCTCCATCAGAATTTTCTAATCTAGATACAGTGGAACGCATAGAGGTTTTAAAAGGTTCTGCCTCTACATTATATGGTTCTGATGCAGTTGGTGGCGTCATAAATATTATTACCAGAAAAGATAGTAAACCAGGAATAAAAACTTCTGTTAGCGCTATAGGTGGAAGTTATGGTAAGCAAACCTATAGGTTTATGAATAGAGGCAATCAAGACGGCTTCTATTGGATGGCTTCTGCACAGCAAAATAAAATGAACGATTTTAAAGATGGACGTGGTAATAAAGTCATTCACGGAGTTGATTCGAAAACTTATGATATTCAATTAGGTAAGAAGTTTGACGAAAACAGTGAAATCACATTTAAATACAATAAGTATAAATCTGACTACGAAAGACCAGCTAATGGTGGTTTAAAAGAAACAATACGCCAATATGGTCAAAAAGACAATGAAAAATTTAGTTTGCAATGGAACCGTAATTTTAATGACAATTTGTCTAATACAGTTTCTTTATATCGTAACAATAATAAATTAAGAGATAATCACAAAGATTTATCAAAAATTTGGTTGATGGATCTATCTACACTTGGGTTTACAAACCAGATAACTTATAAAAATAAAGATAATACATTAATAGCTGGTTTTGATTTTTATCAGGATCGAGTGAATGATTACAGTTCTACATCAACAACATCTTCTGGAACACAAACTGATAAATATACTGGTAAACATTTAACTAATAGAGCTTATTTTATTCAAGATAATTTTAAATTTGCTAAAAATTGGAATATTACGCCAGGTGTTCGATATACTAGTACATCTCAGTTTGGCAGTAATACTTCTAAAAGTATTACTCTTGGTTATAATGATGGTAAGAGTAATATTTATACAAGCTATAAAGAATTTTTTGTTTCTCCAAATCAATATCAGTTATACAGTAAATATGGTGGATCTGGTCTCAAACCTTCAGAAGGAAGGACCATAGAATTCGGTGTTAATCATAATTTTACAGATGATTTTATTGGTACCTTTAATATTTATAAAACAAAAGCAGATAATATGATAGCTTTTGGAAATGACAGTAAATATCATAATATTTCTAACGAAACAACATATGGTTGGAGCGTGGGTTTAAAGAAATTATTTAGTGATAAATTTTCGACAAATGTCAATTATACTAATATAAGAATTCCAGCCGTTTCTGCCTCTCAAAACGAAAATAGAGATGGTTATCTTCCTAAAGGAGAATTTAACATAGGATTTGATTATACATTAGAAAAGTTCAATACGAATTTAACAGCACGTGGAATTATCAATAGACCAGGTAGGAAAGTTAACGAAGGTAAAGTGCCAAATAATCTTAAAACATTTTGGTTGTTCGACTTAGCACTGAATTATAAAGCTGATAAAAATATAAAAGGTTTTATTAAAGTTAATAATTTATTCGATAAATTCTATACTGACCAACTATATAATATGGATCCCGATGGCAGTTGGTATTCTGCACCTGGCCGTAATTTCCAAATTGGTATGGAATATACTTTTTAAGTAACATATATTTAGACCGGAGTATTCGCTCCGGTCTAAATATAAATTTTGTTGATTGTTTTTGTTACTTAAGATGTTTATATAATTGTTAGTCCAGGCAAGCGTATGGCCATGAAAGGATGGATACGCACAGCTTTTGACTATATATTTTGATGAATGAAAGGAAGATCTAAATTGTTAAGTAACAAAAAGAGTTTGGCAAAAGTAGTTTTGATGGGTTTGTTAACAAGTACTAATGTCATCTGGGGGGGACTGCAGTACACGCTGAAGAACCTAATCAAGTGTTTACGTTAGATCCTATGGTAGTAACAGCACAGAGAGAAGAAAAAAGGGATGTTGATACTCCAGCATCGGTTGCAGTTCTTACTCAGGAACAATTAGTAGAAACTGGAGCTGCTAATTTGTTTGATGCATTAAGATTACAAAATGGTATAACATCTTATTCCTATGGTGCAGGAGGACAGGCTTGGGGAGGAATGAATGGGAAGATTTTAATGCGAGGTGCTGATAAAGGAACTGTCGTAATGATAGATGGTGCACCTATTAATATGAATGAAACTTATTTTTTGGATACATTTCCAGTTGAATCAATAGAAAGAGTTGAAATTGTCAAGGGTGCATCATCGGTACTTTATGGTTCAGAGGCTTCTGGTGGTGTAATTAATATTATTACTAAAAAATCTATGAAAAATACTATTGCTTTGACTAAAGGTGAATATGGAAAAGCTAAAGAAGCACTTACAGTTGGTGCTGGTAAATTAAGTTTGGCTGCAACATTTGAACAAGGTGATGAAATCAAAAAATTAGCAAATAATGGTAGGGGGATGAATGATGCAGACAAAAGTTCAGTTTTAGTTCGTTATAAGTTTAATGATAATTTAACATTGTCTCATCAGCATAATGTCAATGACTATAAATTTAATTCATATGTTTTACCGAATTGGAACAAATTAAAAGAAGATGGTCATTATGTATATATTGAAGATTATACTAGATTACAGTATAAAGATGACACTTGGACAGGAAATTTGTTTTATAATAGAAGTAACAGAAAAAACAAGACAATAACGGCGTCTACGGGTAAATGGAATAAAGAAGAATATATTATATTCGATACCATAGGTTTAGATTTGCAGAAAAAAATTGATAGTAAATTTGCAGATTTTATTATTGGAACTACAATATCACAGGAATCATATAAGAATGATACTCCGTGGAGTAGTGGTTCATTGAAAAATTTACATATTGATGTCAATAGAAAAAATTATGCATTATTTGTACAAATGACTAAAAATTTAGGAAATGATTTCATTGCAACTATTGGGGCCCGTGAACAATTTGTAGATGCAAATAAGACGTATGATGCTTTTACTCCTGAATTTTCTTTGTTAAAAAAATTAGATGAGGATAGCAGCGTATATATCAATGCTGCTAAATCTTTTAGGATGCCTACTTTTATGCAACTTTATGGCAGTGGTTCACCTAATTATGAAGCGAATCCATTGTTAAAACCAGAGGAAGGTTGGACATATGAAATAGGGTATAAGAAAGCTAGTGATAGTAGTATGTTCAAAGCTGCATTATATTATATGGATAACGATTCTATATCATATGAAAGTAAAGCTGATCCAGTAACTGGAGAGAGTATTAATAAGATAATAAACTCACCATTTGAAAATCTTGGATTTGAAATAAACTATGATAAAAAAATAGGCAGTAGATATTCTTATGCACTTGGAGCTAATTTTTGTAACCCCAAAGCAAAGGATAATAGCGGAAATTGGAATAGAAAATTCGCCAGACAGCAATATACAGGTAGTATAAAGTATAATAATGAAAAAGTGAATGCTGCTTTGACTGGTAGCATTACTGCTGCCAGAGCTGGCGATTGGCCAAATATGATACCAGTTAATTTCTATACAAGTTATAAGTTTGATAAGAATAGTAAAGTACAGCTTGATATAGAAAATATTTTTAACAGACAGGATATAATAGGTAATTGGACAAGTGCTGCATCTACTGAATATTATTCTATGCCACGAAATGTTAAAGTTACTTATATATACACATTCTAAGTAATTAAAAACCAGCATATGAGCCGAAGTATGTACTTCGGTTCATATGCAATTTTAAGGGTTGATGTAAAATGATGAAAAAAATTTTAGCAAAAGACGAAAATATTATAGCCAAGATAATTTGTTTTATTTTACTTGTGTTCGTCTATAATTTTTGTATGGGTTGCAGCAGCCAAATTGAAAAAAATACTGGAAATGATAAAATAGAGAAAAGCTATAGTGTTACTGATTCAACAGGAACGGTAATAAATTTTGATAAAAAACCTGAAAAAATCATTTCTCTGTCGATAAGTACAGATGAAATTCTTATAGATTTAGTTGATTCAAAAAGAATAATAGCAGTTACTTATTTAGCAGATGATCCTGAAATTTCAAATATAGTAGACAGAGTAAAATCAATACCTAACAGAGCTTATGGTAATAGTGCTGAAGCCTTGCTTGCCATGCAGCCGGATGTTATTATCGCTGCTGATTTTTTTAAACAGGAAATGCTTCAGACATTGAGGGATTTAGGTCTAAAGGTTTATGTTTATAAAACACCAAATAATATCAAAGAAATAAAAGAGGCCATTAAGGATATTGCAATATTAGTAGGTGAACCGAATCAAGCAGAAAAATTAATCAAGCAGATGGATAGTAAATTGATGTCTGTTAAAGATAAAGTGAACAGCATAAAACCTTCTGAGCAGAAAAGAGTGGTATTTGTCAGGAGCAATGGAGTTTTTTACAGGCCGGAAAGTTCCTTTATGGATGTATGCCGTCATGCTAATGTCAAAGATGCTACTGAAGATTTACATTATGATAAGTCCTGTATTTTATCACAAGAGGAGGTTGTGAGGTTAAATCCTGATGCTTTTGTGATACCAGTATGGAATTATGATGGGAAACATGATCCGGAACAGATTAAAGCAGAAATTTTATCAAATCCTTCTTATCAGACAACTAAAGCAGGTAGAAATAAAAATGTTATAATGATTCCGGCAGCCCGTGCTTTAGCGGTTTCACAATATACAGTAGATGCTGTAGAAGATATTGCCAGGGCCATATATCCAGAAAACTTTAATAAAAAGGAGTCTTTATGAAAATCGCACTATGCCATTTAGAAGTCAGTCAGGGACCTGAACATAAGAATATAGAGCTGCTGGAAAAAGCTGTCCGAATTGCTGCCGATAATGGAGCTAATTGGGTGATCACACCTGAAACGGCAGTGCAGGGCTATTATTTTTACAAATTGAACCCTGACACAAAAGTAGATAAACAGCCGTCTGTTAAACTAAGCCATTTATTGGCGTTGGTCAAAGCTTATGGTCTATTTTTGTTTTTAGGCTGTGGTGAATATGATGATGGTTTGAAGTGTAATTTTAATTCCTGCATTATTTTTGATCCCGAAGGGAATATTTGCGGTAAACACCGCAAACTTATTTCACATGGAATTGGTGCGGAAGCATGGGCTTCAAGGGCTGATGCACTGGAGCCTGTAGATTGTGGTAATATCAAAGTAGGTGCCTTGGTATGTGCTGATGCCTGGTATAGCGAGCATGCACAGGAAATGCAGAAAAAGGGTGCCCGGATAATTATTGACATAGCAGCCTGGCCGCCGACGCAGGTTTGTGGTAATCCGTTAGGAGCGTGGGAAAAATGTTCAGAAGTTACAGGATTACCAATGCTTGTTTGTAATCAGACAGGAATGACTGAATGGATGGATATGAATGTCGGACAGAGTGTTGCTATCGAAAATGGCAAAACCAAGCTGAGTTATAATGGTAAGCAGGCTATTTTATTGTTTGAATTGGATGAAGAGTCCGGTAAGATTTTATCTGATAAATTTGAAATTATCAGTCTTTAGAATTTGACTATATACGTGGTATATGGTTTAGTATAATATGGTAAGTTATTTGTAATGGTTTTCTTATGAAGATATATTACTAATATCTATTTGATTTTAGGAGGAGTTACAGTGAAAAGAACAGCAGTTTATCCATTTACAGCTATTGTAGGACAAGAGGACATGAAAATGTCATTGATACTGAATGTAATCAATCCGGCGTTGGGCGGCGTTTTGATAAAGGGTGAAAAAGGCACTGCCAAGTCAACGGCGGTACGTGCTTTGGCCGAATTGCTGCCGGCTATGGAAGCTGTGCATGGATGTAAATTTCATTGCGACCCGGCAGATCCCAATCTGTTATGCGAAGATTGTGCATCTAAATATACAGAGGATAATAAATTAGCTGCCGATACTGTAAAAATGCGTGTAGTTGAGTTGCCTGTAAGTGCGACGGAAGATCGCGTCGTTGGCACTTTAGATATTGAACATGCGATCAAGCATGGTGAGAAAAAATTTGAAGCTGGCATTTTAGCGCAGGCAAACCGTAATATTTTGTATGTTGATGAAATAAATTTACTTGATGACCATGTTGTAGATGTATTGTTGGATGCTGCAGCTATGGGTATCAATACAGTTGAGCGTGAAGGCGTTTCCTATTCGCATCCTGCTCGTTTTGTTTTGGTTGGTACGATGAATCCCGAAGAAGGCGATATTCGTCCGCAGCTTTTGGATCGTTTTGGCCTGTCAGTAGTCGTTACAGGCGAGCATGATCCTGCGCAGCGTGTTGAAGTAATTAAACGTCGTTTGGCTTATGAACAGGATGCTGATACTTTTATTGCTGGTTATCAGCAGGAGCAGGAAGAGCTTGCCGCTAAAATTACACAGGCCAGCAGATTATTACCGCAGGTAGCTATCAGCGACGAACTATTGGAAACAGTTGCTGAATTAGCCGTAGAACTTGGCGTTGACGGACACCGCGCTGATATCACTGTAATTAAAACAGCATTGACACTGGCGGCTTTTAATGGACGCAAAGAAGTGGAACTGGAAGACGTAAAAAATGCTGCCAAATTAGTATTGCCGCATCGTATGCGTCGTCGTCCTTTTGAAGAGGGACAATTGGATTGGGATAAGGTTGAAAGTATTTTGTCCGCTGGGGCTAAAGGAGCGTTATAAATGCTGACTAATGCTATTTATCCTTTTGTGGCAGTAGTTGGACAGGAGCAGCTAAAAAAAGCTCTGCAGATCGCTTTAGTAAATCAAAAGGCTGGTGGCCTTTTGATTGGCGGTGAAAAAGGGACTGCTAAATCTACATTGGTGCGTGCCGCTAAAGAAATCATCGGCGCACAGAAGATAGTGGATTTGCCGCTTAATGCTACGGAAGATATGCTTTTTGGCAGTATCGATATTGAATACGCTGTCAGTAAAGGTGAACGCAGATTTTCGCCTGGGATATTAAGCAGAGCCACAGATAATATTTTGTATATTGATGAAGCAAATTTATTGCGGCAGGAATTGCTGACTGCAGTTTTGGATGCTAATGCCTCTGGTATCAATCAGGTTGAGCGTGATGGTATTTCTTTTACTCATTCTGTAGCTTATACTGTGATCGGCACAATGAACCCTGAAGAAGGAGTTTTGCCAGGTCATATATTAGACCGGTTTGGTATGTATGTTGACGCTCAAAGTGAGAAAGATGTGGTAGTACGTACAGAAATAATGAAGCGTTCTCTTGCCTATGGTTCTGATATACAAAGCTTTAGAAACAGTTATTATGATGAAACAGAAAAATTAGCTGCAAAGATTGCTTTGGCACGGAGCATTGTAGATGCGATAGAAGTATCGGAAGCTATGATGCAGCTGGCGGCACAAATGTGTGCGCAGGCTTTCTGTGCCGGTCATAGAGCGGAAATATATCTTTTGGAAGCCGCTAAAGCTATAGCAGCTTTAGCAGAAAGAAATTATGTTTTGCCAAAAGACGTGGAAGAAGCTGCTATGTTCGTGCTGCCACATCGTATGCGTAAGCCGCCAGAACAACAGCAGGAAGAGCCGGAGCAGCAGGAAGAAGAACAACCTGATGAAAATGAACAGCAGGATCAGGACGAAAACGAGGATAATGATGAAGATTCGGAAGAATCACCGCTGACTCCACCACCGCTTGATGATAATGAAGATGATGGTGACGGGGAAGATAACAGTGATGATGACGACAATCAGGAGGATGACAAAGAAAAAGAAGAACAGACTCCTGACAATGACAAAAATCAGTTAGCACCGGAAGAGCAGATTGCAGATATTGATAAAAATTTCAAGCTTCCTAAAATGGTTCTGGACTTAGGCAAGGATCGTAATGTCCGTCGTGGCAGCGGCAAACGCAGCACTACTAAGACAGATCTGAAACAGGGCCGTTATGTCAGGGCCGAGATGCCGAAAATAAAAGTGGAAGATTTGGCTTTTGATGCCACTATCAGGGCTGCGGCGCCATTTCAGCGTCTGCGTGAAGATAATGGTTGCGCCCTGAATATTAAAAGTGAAGATTTACGGCAAAAAGTACGAGAAAAACGTATCGGCAATACATTTTTATTTGCAGTTGATGCCAGTGGATCAATGGGTGCGCGTGAACGGATGCGCGCTGTAAAAGGCGCTATTTTCTATATGCTGCAGGAAGCATATCAGAAACGTGATCGCGTTGGTATGGTCGCTTTTCGCAGGCAAAAGGCCGAATTATTGCTGCCCATAACACGCAGCGTCGATCTGGCACAAAAGTGTTTGGCAGAAATGCCTACAGGCGGCAAAACTCCGTTAGCAGACGGCTTATCAACGGCGCTGGTAACTTTGGGAATGTTGAATAAAAAAGACAGCGAGTTAGAACCGGTCCTGATTTTAGTAACTGATGGCAGAGCTAATGCCATAGAAGAAAACGGTGGTGATCCGGTAGAGTGTGCCTTAAAAATGGCTGAAAAAATCCGTAAGGCTAAAATTACCTCCGTCGTTATTGATACTGAAACAGATTTTATTAAGCTGGGTGTGGCCAAAGCTGTTGCCAAAGCAATGGGAGCAACTTATTATAGCCTGCGCAGTTTATCTCAGGAACAGATTTTAAGAATAGTACGTAATTTAGATGTTTAAACAGGAGGTAATATGATGAAAAAATCCATAATGCTGCTGACAATTTGCATGATGTGCTTATTTGCGGTTTCAGCCAGTGCTGCAGAAAAGAATGCTGAAGCACCTATCAATTGGGAAATCAGCATGATGCCCAAGCCTACGGCCGAGGAAATTGAGGCAGCGCGTTGGTCGATTGTTTTGGAAAACAATATGGGCGTTTATGCATATGACATGGATTCACTGTATTTTCCAGAAGAAAAAAACGGTGTTGTAAACAAAAATTTAGTTAATGTTGTTGTGAAAACTGTTTTTACCGATAAAGATTTGCTGAAAAAAATGAATAAAACTTATGCAGAAAAACTGGCGAAAAAAGAAAAAGTGCAGTATTGTGAAATGCTGATGCAATTTAACGTGGCAGATAAAACCTATGGTGTAAAACAAATGGATGTTTATGGCAGCAAAGGGACGAAGCTTGAAACTAAAACAAATAACGGAGAATTAATACCGGTACCAGAAAAAACGTTCGCAGAGGCGATGCTGGAAATTTGTGTTCAGGCTGTTAATAATACTGACGATACCAATAAGTAATAAACAAACCAGATAATCAAAAAGTAATATATTAAAACTTATTGATATATAATAATCATATTTACTTGAAAAACTAAATCTTTTCATATATAATTTGTACTATAACTGCATATTATCATCAGGTGACGCAGGTCTTAATAGAGAAGTTTTGGGTGTAAGTCCCACACGATCCCGTCGCTGTAATAGTGAGCAAATTCATCTTATGCCACTGGATATATATATCTGGGAAGGCTTGAATGCGCAATGAACTTAAGTCAGAAGAACTGCCTGATGATTACTGATTTACTGCTGCGTGAGACAGTTAGGTAATAAGCCGGCTTTATATTTTATTGTTAAGCTGTAAATACCTTTTGTCTTGGGCAAAAGGTATTTTTATTTTTGCAGATTGCAAATAAAAGCAAAGTACTGTGCGGCCATAAGGACTGGGTGCAGGAAACGCCTTTATTTCAATAATATAAAAAAGTTGTGAAAGGAAGTTGAGTATGTTGAAAAAGAGTATGAGTAAGAGTGCTATGATGATAGCACTGGTAACTGGCAATGTCATCTGGGGGGGGTACACGGTACACGCTGAAGAACCAAATCAAGTATTTACGTTAGATCCAATGGTCGTAACGGCGCAGAGAATGGAAACGAGAGATTTGGATACGCCGGCTAGTGTAACCGTAATAGGGAAAGAAGAAATTGAAAAAAGTGGTGCTGTTAATGTTGATACACTTTTGGCACAACAAATTGGGTTTAATGGTATGTCATATGGACCAAATGGTCAAGAATATGGAGGTTCTGCTAGTAGAACTAAAATTCGTGGGCTAGATAAAGGTACCTTAGTACTAGTAAATGGTGCTCCAATGAATTTATTAAATTATAATGCAATATCTAATATTCCACTAGAAAGTATAGAAAAAATTGAAATTGTTAGAGGGTCTAATGCTACTCTATATGGTGCAGAAGCTATGGGTGGCGTAATTAATATAATTACTAAAAAAGCTTCAGGCTCTCCAAAAACTATGGTATCGGGAACTTTAGGTAATTATACTAATAAATGGTCAGTCGGGCATCAAAATGAATATTTTTCAGTTTATTATGATAAAGATTACTATGATGAAGTTGATCCTCAAACCCGTAAATTCCCTTATGGAGAATATGCAAGTTCTTCAGGAACAAAAAAAAATAATTATAATACTTTAGGGAAATCTAGAAAAGAAAATATTTTTATTACAGGTAATCTAGGGAAGAATTTGACGTTAAATTATAATCATTCAAAATCAGATCTTAATAGATTTCAGATAAATCGTTCTAAAGCAGGTACTGATACGTTAGGAACATCTTATAAATATGATGATAATAGAGATACTGCTAGTCTAGTTTATGATGATCAAGAAAATAAATTGAAATCAGTATTTTCTTTTAATCGTCGTTGGTTTACATCTAATTCAAAAACAAATTCAGTAAAAGAATTTTCTTTGGGCGGCGGTTCTTATAAAATGTATAATGTAACGTCAGATACACAAAAAGGTTGGTTGTTAAATGATGATAAAGATAATTTAATTGCAGGGATTGCAATTAAACGTGATTTTTATCAAAACTATAAATATACTTTTCAAAAATCGGATCGCACAAGTTTAGGACTTTACACATCATATACCCATCAGTTTGCACCTAAATTTAGTGCAACATTGGGATTGCGTGGTGAAACTATAAATGATTTTGACACAGATCAAAATGTATTTTTGCCTCAAATTCAAACATTATATAAATTTAATGATACATTATCATGGTATACTAATATTGGAAAATCATTTATTATGCCGGCAATGAACAGTCAATTCTATACTACTGATAAAGATGCACATAATTTAAAAAAATCAAGAGGATTAAAACCACAAGAAGGCTGGACATATGAAACTGGTATGAAAAAAATAACTAAAACTAGTTCATTGAAATTAGCAGTATTTAATATGGACATCAGTAATAAATTTGGATGGGCAAGTGAAGAAGAATTAGGTATTGGTACAAATACTAAAGCTGAAATACAAATTAATAAAGGTGATTTCAGAAATACAGGAATTGAAGTTGAATACACTAAATTAGTTAATGATAATTGGAAGTATAATTTAGGTGTTACTTATTCTAACCCAGAAGTCAATGATTCTGGAGAGTGGGTACAGGATAATTCTAGGTTGCAATTTGTAGCTGGTATAGGGTATGAAAAAGATAAATTTAATGCCGGATTAAATTATTTATTCTTAGGTGATAGAAATGATAGTTACTATCACGAGATTACTTCTCATGGAAATAGATATTACGCACTTCCTGATAGAAATATGCTTAATGCTACTTTACAATATAGTGCAGATAAGAATAACTCTGTAGCCTTAAATTTCTATAATATTTTAGACAAAAAAGATGTCGTAAACGATTATGAAAATTATGGATTGCCATTCAATTGGACATTAACCTACAATTATTCTTTCTAAAATTAAAATCAATAGGCGGCACAATGTGTGCCGTCTATTATAACGATTAAGAAAGTATTTGTGAATGTTTGATATTTGAACTGTATTTGGAAAAACATGAACTTATTATTGAAATTATGTAAGTGGGGATGGAACAGTGAAGCAGAAAATGCAGAAATTTTTTCTGAAAAATAAATACAGAAGCTTGCTGATAATCAGTCTGATAGGATTAAGTTTGATTTTTCTAAGCAGGCTTATTTTTACTTCTGAAAATACTACAAAGAAAGAAGTTTTAAAGCCATTGGTCCACACAGAGGTTATTTATCGCCGACCTATGTATAAAACTATTTCATTATTCGGTAAAACTGTTTCTGATGCACAAATAGATATTGTTAATAAATATGCTGGTAAAATAGAGGCAATAAATGTAGATTTGGGAAGCAAAGTTGATAAAGGCGATGTGCTGCTAGTTCAGGAATTGCAGGATGTAAATGCGGAACTTTTAAAGGCTCAGGCAAGATATCGGGAAGCGGATGCTACTGCTTCTAAAAATGATACAGAATATAGTGCTGATTATTATAAATATAAAGCTGATTATGAATTGGCCCAGCTTAATTTTGAGCGTTATAAAAAGCTGCATGATATGGGAGCTGTTTCTAAGTTAGAATACGATAAGATAACACAGGTAATGGTAAATGCCAAGGCAGCTTATGAGTCGCTGGCAGAGCAAAAAATGTATGATGGTATACCGGCGGAGCTTTATGCCAAAGAGCAGGTTGCTGAGCGTAGATACCAGGAATTTGTTCTGCTGCAAAATAAGAAGAATGATATGATTCTAAAGGCTCCGAGAGCAGGCGTTATAAGTTACAGGAATGCTGAGGTGGGTAGTTATGCCCCGGCCGGAACTAAGCTTTTAACGATTACCGATAACAGCGGATTTTATGTGGATTGCGCTATATCTGAATATGATGCAGCAGTACTTGTGGCAGGCAGCAGTATCAGTGCGGAAATAGAGTCTTTGGGAAAAAGTTTTCCCGGTGAGATTGTTTTTGTAAGCCCAAGTAAAGGTGAGAACGATAGAACCTATACTGCCAGAATTAAATTATTTGCACAAACTGAAACCATAAAAGCAGGTATGTTTGCCCGCAGCGAATTGAAATTTTTGCAGAAGGATGCCGCACTCTATGTAAATAAAGATGTTATAGTTGATAAAAATGGTAAAAAATATATTTTTGTTGTAACTGATAGTGGCAAGTTGGAACAGCGTGAAGTAAAAACTGGTCTTCGTAATGATGTGGAAATAGAGATAGTCAGTGGTTTAAATGATGGTGAAACTATTGCCATAGATAATTTATCACGTTTGCGGCAGGGACTGGAGATTCAGACTGCAGGTTCAAAGGGTGATAGTGTATGAATATCACCAGATTTTCTATAAAGAGGCCCATTGGTATTTCGATGATTTTTGCATTAATTGTTGTTTTAGGTATTTTCAGTTTTTTTAAGATTGGCGTTGAATTGCTTCCAGAGGTAGATTCTCCCTATATCAGTGTCATCGTAAGCTATCCGGGGGCCAGTACAGAGTCTGTCGAGCAGCAGGTTACAAAGCCTATAGAAGATGTTCTTTCTTCTGTTTCGCATTTTAAACAGGTGCGTTCAGCAACAAGGCCGGGACGTGCTGAGATTTTCGTCGAACTGGACAGCAGTGCGGATGCTGATCTTGTTGCAATAGAGGCAACTAAAAAGGTAAGCTCAATTCGCAAAGATTTACCTGATGATATTGATGAGCCTGTTGTTATTAAACGTTCATCAGATGAATATCCAATTATGGAAATTGCTGTTACAGCACCGTATGAAGCTTCGGACATTTATTCAATGGCTGAAAATACTTTTGCAGAAAGACTGCAGCAGGCTGTTGGTGTAGCTGATGTAGAATTGAGCGGCGGCCGCGAGAAAGAAATAGCTATAGATGTAGATAAAGAGCGTTTAAATTACTATGGTTTAACTTTAAAAGATGTCATTCAGGCCGTAAAAGATGAGAACGTTTTGGTTTCTGCCGGTTCTGTTTATTCTGATGTAAAACAAACTACGGTCAGACTGAATGCTCAGTATTTGTTGCCTCAAGAAATTGAAGCTATACATATTAGTGTTGGTAATGGTATTTATGTTGATCTGGGAGATATAGCTACAGTCCAGGCTCGTGATAAACGCGCAGCAACTTATAGCCGCGTTGACGGTAACGACGCTGTGGCTATTGAAGTTTACAAAGCAAGTGGGGCCAATATTGTTAATGCCGCTGACAGTGTATTATCGCAATTAGAAAAATTAAAAAGCGAATATCCGGATTACATTTTTACTGTAGTCTATGACCAGTCTGATTTTGTAAGAAATTCTTTGAAAAATACTTTTTATACTTTGTTGGAAGGCCTTTTTACAACAGGGTTAGTTTTGTATTTATTTCTTCGCGGTTGGAAATCATCGGCTGCAGTTATGATAGCAATTCCTGTTTCTCTGATAGCAACGTTTTTTCTGATGTATTTAGCCGGTTTTACCTTTAATATGATGTCGTTAATGGGTATGGCATTGTGTATTGGTATTTTAGTGGATGATTCTATCGTAGTGCTGGAGAACATACATCGTTATATTGATGATGGCTATCCGGTTAAAGAAGCTGCTGAATTAGGTCGTAACGAGATAGGTATGGCTGCTATAGCCATGACTTTATGTGATATAGTGGTATTTTTACCAATAGCTTTTATGGAAAGCTCTACGGGGCAATTTTTTAAGCAATTTGGCTTAACGATTGTTTTTGCAACGTTGATGTCTCTGATCGTTTCATTTACGTTAACTCCAATGATGGCTTCTAAATTTTATGCTAAAGGCTTAAAATTACCTGAAGGGAAAATATGGGGGTTCTTAGATCAGCTGGAAGCTGCAACTATAGTTGGTTATGAAAAAATATTGAGGAGGTGTTTACTGCATCCCAAGAAAGTTTTGGTAACAGTGGGAATATTTTTTGTTGTTTCGGTTTTGCTTGTTCCAACGGGCATAGTTGGATCTGAATATATGCCGAGAACTGACGAAAGTGCTATCCAGGTTAATATTGAATTACCGATAGGCTATAATGCTGAACAAACCAATGAGGTGTTACTTTTATTTGATGACTATCTGTTGTCTATTCCTGAAATAGAACATTATTTGTCTAATGTTACGACTACTGAAAGTAACGGTAAAATATCTATCGGTCTGTATAATCGTAGAGAGCGGAAGAAAGATGTCTGGCAAATAGCCGATGATATACGTAGTTTTGCTAAAAAAAATCTTGGTGATGTGAAAATACGTGTTAATGAAATTCAATCATCGGTAACAGGAGTTTCTGGTGGCAGAACCTTAGTTAGGTCTCCTATCCAAATAGAGCTAAAAGGCAGCGATATGGATTTACTAATCAAGGAGTCTGAAAAAGTACAGAAAATTTTTCAGGGAACAGCTGGTATCAAAGATATAAAAAGCTCATATACAGAGGGTGTTCCAGAACTGAAAGTTACTGCAGATCGTGATAAACTTAAATTTTATGGAACAACTCTTGCCAATGTTGTAAAGTCGTTTTCGGCAGCCGTATCGGGAAAAAATGCTGGTGTTTTGGCTAATGATTCCAATAATAGAGGTCATGATACAGATATTATTGTAAAATTTAGTGGCAGTGACGGATTTTTTATTGAGGATATAAAAAGCATACCGGTGCCTGCTAAAAATGGCAATGTGTATTTAGGCGATGTTGCAAGTGTAGAAGAAGGCGTCGGGCCGATAACGATCCGACGCGTTAATAAAGAACGTATAATAAATATACAGAGTAATTTAGCAGAGCGGCCCTTAAATGAAGTGCTGCAGGAATTAAGGGGCAAATTGGATCAAAGCAATTTGCGCTGTGCCTATGAATTTACAGGCCAGGCAACCAGTATGAATGATTCGTTTAAAGAAATGGCAATGGCTTTATCGATGTCGCTTTTGCTTATATATTTGTTGTTAGCCGTACTGTATGAGTCTGTTTTTACGCCGCTGATAAGGATGTTTTCCTTGCCGCTAGGCTTTATTGGAGCAGTTTTTTGTCTTTTGCTAACAGGCAATACGATCAATTTATATTCGTTGATTGGTATTTTGGTGATGGATGGACTGGTGGCAAAAAATGGTACACTTTTGCTTGACTATACTTTAACATTAATGCATCAGGGTAAAAATGCACTGGAAGCTATTATAGAGGCAGGTAAGGTTAGATTAAAACCAATTTTTATGACGGCCTTGACTATGGTGGTTGGTATGATGCCGACTGCTCTTGCAATGACAGAAGGATCGGAGACTCGTGTTAGTATGGCGTGGGTCATAATTGGAGGGATGATAACTTCAACAGTTTTTACATTGATAGTTATACCAATAATATTTTTATGGATACAAAAACACTATCCCAATAAGATATGATATGAATTTGGCAGCACATGTTGAAAAAGAAGCAGATTTATATTATACTTAATTAAATTAAATATTTCGTAAATCAGGTGACGCTGGTCTTAATAGAGAAGCTGGGTGCAAATCCCGCACGATCCCGTCGCTGTAATGGTGAGCGAATCCAAACTTATGCCACTGGAAATATCTGGGAAGGCTTGGATAAGCGTTGAACCTAAGTCAGAAGAACTGCCTGGTGATTATGTTACTACTGCGTGAGACAGTTGGGTAATGTGTCGGCTTCTTTTATTTTATAATTAAGTCGTAAAATACCTTTTGCCTTAGGCAAGAGGTATTTTTATTTTTTTCTTGATTGTAAATAGAAGCAAAGTACTGTGCGACCATAAGGAATGGGTACAGGAAAAGCCTTTATTTCAATAATAAAAGTAGTGAAAGGAAGTTGAGTATGTTGAAAAAGAGTATGAGTAAGAGTGCTATGATGGTAGCATTGGTAACGGGGAGTGTCATCTGGGGGGGGTACACGGTACACGCAGAGGAACCAAACCAAGTATTTACACTAGATCCGATGGTCGTAACCGCAACACGGACAGAAAAAAGAGATGTTGATGTTCCGGCATCAACAACAATCCTAACTAGTGAAGATTTGAAAGCAACAGGTGCGCAGAATTTGCAGGTTGCTTTGGGGCGTGTACCTGGATTGATTTACAAAACATTTGCACCCGGTGGTGGTGCTATGGGGACAATGGCTAATGAAATAGCTATTAGAGGTGTAAGTAATGGTACTTTGATTATGCTGAATGGATCTCCTATGAATTTGAGAGGAAAATATTTTTTAGATGCTATACCTGTAGATAGCATTGCAAAAGTTGAGATAGTAAAAGGTGGAGGATCCGTACTTTATGGTAGTGAAGCTATGGGCGGTGTTATTAATATTATAACTAAACAAGGTTTTAAAAATTCAGTAACTGCTGGAGTTGGTAATTACGGACAACAAAAATACAATGCTACTGTTAGTGCTGATAAATTAAGCGTTGGTTATAACTTAGAAAAATGGGGAAAGGTAGATACAATTTCACGTTCGTATGACAAAGGTGACAAACATACAGATATGACCAGTTCTCATAAAAATAATTTATTTTTAAACTATAAAATGAATGATAAGTGGAATTTTTTATATAATTATTTTGAAACAAATGTAAAATATGATACTTGGTTTGATGATGGATATAAAAGCGTTCCTAAAGGCGGTGCATTACAACAGAATAGAGAATATGTAACAAAGCAAAATTTAATACAGATGACATATCAAGATGACAGTGTTAAGGGAAATTTGTATTATAACCAGAATAAATTAATGGCAGATGGATACACTAATTATACAACAAGTGGTGCTTATTCCGGAAAAATGTATGATACAGATGAGAAGAATCGTACTTATGGAGCCGATATACAAAAAAAATGGGAGTTTGGAAACAAAACGAATTTGATTTTAGGAAGTAGTTATCAAAATGAGTTTTATGATGATTACGGTAAAGATGGCCATAAATCTCCTAATCAAGTAACGTCAAGGAATATTTATGCTGTTTATGGGCAATATGACTACAAATTTGATGAAAGAAATGAATTTATTTTTGGGGCACGCGAAACATGGACTACTGGTGGTTATAAAGACCAGAATTATGATAATTTTAGTATGTCTGGTCAGTATTTACATAAGTTAACAGAAAATGATTCTTTGTATGTTAGTGTTGGACAATCATTTATAATGCCTACTTTTTCACAAATGTATGGTGCTAGTGACAGCGCTGTTTCAAATCCTGATTTGAAGCCGCAAAAAGGAACTAATTATGAATTGGGATGGAAGAGAGTTAGTGATAATCATAGTTGGAAAGCTGCTATTTATCATATTGATATCACAGATAATATTACTGCAACCTGGGATGGTACCAAAACAGAATATAAATATACTAATGAAGATTTTAAAAATACAGGTGTGGAAATAACTTGTGATATTATTGGTAAAGATGGATTTACATATAATTGGGGAATAAATTATGGTGATCCTAAAGTTAAGGGAAGTAAAAAGCCCTATTGGGACAGAAAATATGGAAGATGGCAAATGAATGGTGGCATTAATTATACAAAAGATAAATGGATAACAAGTTTACAAGGGACTTATTTAGCTCAAAGGGTTGGAACTCCTAGTAGTGACCATTCGGTTAGTGAAAAACCTTATTTCCTCACAAGTCTGACAACTACTTATAATGCTGATAAACAAAGTTCTATTTCGCTAACACTAGATAATTTGCTCAATAGAGAAGACAATTTAAGTCATAGTGGCTCAGAATACTATTCTACCCCTTTCAATTTCTTACTAAGCTATAATTATAAATTCTAAAATATTATAGGCGGCATTTAAAGCCGCCTATACAAATTATTTTTAATAATATTGCCTATGTTATAATCAATTTTGCAAATAAAAGAGTTTTACTTTTGACATAAAGCAATGGAAATAGTTTTATAAACTTGGGAGGCTATTATGACAGAAACTATTATTGAACTGAAAAATTTGTCTATTGGTTACGGAAATAAAAAAGTTCTGCAAGACGTGAATGCAAAGATAAACCAGGGTGAGATAGTAGGTATTATTGGTTGTAATGGCGCAGGTAAAAGTACTCTTTTAAAAACTATTCGCGGCTTACTGCCTAAACAAAGCGGAGAAATTTTATATTTTGGTAAGAATTTAGAAAGCTTTGCAGAAAAGGAATTGGCCAGAGAAGTAGCATATCTACAGCAGAATGTAGAAGTCGGGTTTGGCTACACCGGCAAAGACATAGTGCTGGCAGGACGGTATCCTTACATGAAGTGGTGGAAAGGCGAAAGTATCGACGATGAAGAGTTGGCACTAAAATGTATGGAATATACTGGTACTAAAGAATTGGCAGAGCGGCCTGTGAATGAAGTTTCCGGTGGACAGAAACAGCGGATTTTACTGGCTAAGGTTTTGGCACAGCAAACCCCGGTTTTATTTTTGGATGAGCCTACTACTGGTTTGGATATGGTCTATCAGGAGGAAATTTTTCGCTTTAGCAAATCATTAGCTGAAATGGGAAAAACTATCTTAATGGTAGTCCATGAATTGAATTTAGCTGCTAAATACTGCAGTAGAATAATTTTACTGGGAGATGGCACTGTTCTTGCTGACGGCCAGCCGGATGATGTATTTACTGAAACTGTTTTGAGTAAAGCGTATAGTGCTCCGGTTAGAGTTATCCGCAGCCACAACACAAATGAGATAATTGAGATAAGTACAAAAGAGGATAGCAGCAGGTGCCAGCGTGATAGGGAATTACTGGAGCTTATTTGCTGCAAAGGAAAGGTATGTTAAAAAGAAATTTTTGGTGGATTGTTGTAATTGTTTTTATGCTTGCACAGACTGCGTTTGCAGAAGGTATAAATTTAGAGACGACTTATCCTTATAGTTTGGATCATAAAAATATTCATAAAACTGTCGGCAGTGCAACTAATCCGCTCTATATAAATATCGAAAGCTATGATGTGCCTGATCCTCAGGATGTCGAGGTAGAAATTATTTTGCCGGAAGGATTGTTTTGTAATGACGATGCTGACTGGCAGAAAATAAAAACAGATCAGGGTCTGGTTATAAAAAGAAACTGGCTTTTACCTGCCAATTATGGGCAGAATTTTGATTTGCTTTATTTAAGGGCGAGTGAAGAGCTGGCTGAAGGAAAACATGACATTGTTGTTAAAGTTAGCGGCAAAAGCTGGCAAAAGAATAATGTCATTACTTTTGTTCATGAACTGGGTGCCAAAAGTGAAGAGGTTATAGATCAACCAACAAAACAGTTGGATAAGTCTAAATTTAACTGGTATATCCAATCTATTACTTTACCTGTAGATAATTTAGGAAATAAAGATGATCGCATGCAGGACGGAACTATTTATATTAAGGATACTGCTTTAGAATCTTTTCGTAATAGAATGACTGGTGATGGCGCTACTAATTGGGCAGCTGTTTTTAATCATCCTGCGGCACACATACTTTTAGAGATGCGTAATCCTCAGCAGGATACAAGGATCTTGAAATTTAGAGCTGAGTTGATCGATAAAGCTACCGGACGGCCAGCCGTTGGTTTATGTACAGCCAGTCAGAGTGACAGTGAAACAGAGCATGGCTGGGGTGGTCAGGCTGGCAGCGAGGACGCTTCTACAGCGATGATTTCTTTAGACGGCAAAAAAAATCAAACTTTTATTTTGCCGTTGTATATAGATTATTTTCGTGCTGTTGAAGGAGAATATAATCTGCGTGTAACCGTTTCTGGGAATGGACAGGAAAAAATACAGGAGGTCCCCATAACTATTGCTAAAAAACGTAGTATGGGTTTATTTGCTGTAGCTTTTTCATTTATCTGTTTTATTTTAGTCTGTTTAACAGTTGGAAAATTAAAAAAATGTATTTTAAATATAGGCGCTAAAGGCGCTATTACTATTGCGCTGTTTGCAGCTGTGGCTTTTGGAAGTATCGTTGTGCCGACAACTTTATTTGGTGATTTGCTGCATGTGTTTTTGGGGCCGTTTTCCGGATTGGTGACGGGAGTGTTGAATGGAGTTTTGTTATATCTTTTAGTTATGTCGTTGCTGGTTATTTACAGAAAACCAGGCATAGTGGCACTCATGTTTTTATTGAAGTGGATGCTGGCCGGGCTGATGTTTGGCAGATTTACGCCTCTTGGCATATTAACTTATATGGTATATATAGTTGTGTTGGAAAGTGTTTTGTATATCAGTGGTTTTTATAGAAAAAAAGATTTGATGCCGGGCTATGTTTTTATGGTTGCAATATTGATTGGCGTTGCGGATGCATTTATAACTATGATCAATTTAGAACAAATGATGTTTTTTTACAGATTATATTATGCAGATTGGTATATCGGACTTTATATGCTTATCAACGGTTTACTTTACAGCAGTATTGGTTCGTGGCTCGGTTATAAGGTTGGGATAAAATTGCAGCAGGTTATGGGAGAATGATATGCTGAGAATAAGTAACGTTTCATATCGATATAAAACACGCGAATTCCCTACATTAAAACATTTATCGCTGCATGTAGCCGAAGGTGAGATGCTGCTTTTAGCTGGCCGCAGCGGTTGTGGTAAGTCTACGCTCATTAAAGCTGTCAGCGGTCTTTTAAATACTGCCGGCGCCGGTGAGTTTGATGGAAAAATTTATCTGAATAACAGAGATTCTGCAGAGATGACGCCAGAAGAGATTGGATTACTGGTTGGTACTGTTTATCAGTCACCCGATGACCAGCTTTTTGCAATGACTGTTGCTGACGAAGTAGGTTTTGCTCTTGAAAATCAGGGCTTTGATGAAAAAATAATAGCAGTAGAAGTTAAAAAAGTATTAGAGCGAGTCGGACTTGCCGGTTTTGAACAGAACAGTATTCATACTTTGTCAGGAGGTCAAAGGCAGCGACTGGCCCTGGCTTCAGTGCTCATCACTAAACCTAAGCTCCTGGTTTTAGACGAACCTGTAAGTCAGATGAATCCACAGGGAGTAGAGGATTTTTTACAGTTGTTAGTATCTTTAAATCGTATAGATGGTATAACCATTATCGTAGTCGAACACCGTGTTAATGAATTGGCGAGGTATTTTCCGCGTTTGGCAGTTATGTTTGATGGTGAATTTATTTACGATGGCCCAGTGGATTTGGCCTGGGGAAAAATCGGCTCTGCAGAAAAATATGGACTTAGGGAGCCGCAAAAAGTTAAATTGTGCCGGTTTTTGCATTTGTCCAGGTTGGTAAACGAAACGGGAAAAGTTGTTGATTTGGTCAAAAGCGAATGTAAAGTAGAAAAAAACAGTGCTCAAGATAAAATAAAAAAAGATTGTAGTGAAGTAATTGTAACCGGTAAAGCTATAAGATATTGTTATCCTGGTTCTGCAGGCGATACGCTGCATGAAATCGATTTTGAACTTTATAAAGGTGAAATTGTAGCGCTGATGGGGTTTAACGGTGCAGGAAAAAGCACGTTGATCAATTTGTTGGGCGGTTTAGCGGAACCGTCATCAGGTGAACTGAATTTTCTGGGTGGATCAGTTAGTGACAAAGCACACGAAATAGGTTATCTGCGTCAGGAGCCTGACCTGATGCTACTGGCTGATAGTGTATGGGAAGAATTGACCTGGAAAAATAAAAAGGTTGAGAAAGAAGTTGTATGGGAACTTCTTGAAAAATTGAAGCTTGAAAATAATGCGGATGATTTTCCGCTGGCGCTAAGTAAAGGCCAGCGGTTAAGGGTAGTTTTGGGGGCATTGCTGGCAAGAAACCCTAAATTGCTGCTGTTGGACGAACCAACAACAGGCCAGGATCAGCAAAGTCTTGAAGAAATAAAAAAACTTATAGCCTATTTTTCTCAAGGTGGCGGCTGTATTCTTTTCTGTACACATGATATAGAATTGGCATCAGAGATCGCTGATAGAGTACTTATTATGGCAAACGGTAAACTTATTGCGAATGGAGCGCCGGAAGTTGTTCTATCTGATAGAAGGATACTGTCAGCCGGCGGTTTAACTGTACCGCCATTATTAGAAGTTTCCGAGGCGTTGTTGTTGCCCAAATGTATTACGGTAGAGGGGGTAGGCCGGTATGTCAGTCCGTCAGTTGTGGGAAGGCTGTGATGCTGCTGTTTGGGCACAAAAGTTAGATGGCAGAACGAAATTGCTGGTATTGTTTTTAGTTGCGGTACTGGCTATCGTGATAGATAATCCAAGAACGTTATTTTTATTATTTACAGCTTCTCTGCTGTTGCATTTGTTTGCCCGCACATCAGTTTACAAATGGCAGGTTTTAGCTATATTGCTGCTTTTGGGATTATGGGGATCGATGTTCAGTCAGGCGTTGTTTTTTGCGCAGACACCCAGAACACCTTTAATTGTTTTAATAGAGCCGTCTATGCCTGTTTTGGGGCAAATTACCGGTGGTTTGTCTGTTTATCGTGAGGGAGTTATTTACGGCGCTGTACAAGGGCTCAGGTCATCTATCATGCTGACTTTGGGGTTGTTTGTTTGCTGGACATCTGATCCCAGGCAGCTTTTAAAAGCACTTATTTCCTGGAGACTTTCTCCTCAGATAGCGTTTATGCTTGTGACGGCAATACGTTTTTTGCCGGTGTTGGCTGCCGAAGCTGGTGAAGTTATTATCGCCTTAAGGTTACGGTCTGATACGCAAGTCGGACGTAAAAGCGTTATCGGGCATTTGCCTTATATAGCTAAACCTTTATTAGCACGGTGTTTGAGAAGGGCACAGACTTTGGCTTTGTCTGTTGTCAGCAGAGGATTTTTCCTGGCAACTGCCAGGAAAAATGAATTTTGGGCATTTAATGAAAAGATAGTCTGTTTGATGCTGGTTGTTTTTACAGTTGGTATTGCTGTAAGCAAAGTGGCATATTTGCTTTCTGAGCAAGGCTTGTATTTTGGCGATTTACGAATTGTTTATGATTGGACGAAATTGTATTTATGAGTAAAGTAAAAGGAAGTCTGGCTCTTATAATCTTAATAATTTCATGGTTGGCGATGTTCTGGTTAACAGGCAGTCGTACTCCGTGGCAGATATTTTCAGCTGGTGATAAAAATGCTGGTATAAGCATTTATTTAGGCGATATTCCCAGTGAAAACTATGATCGTATGGGCTTTACCAAAGGTTTGGTAAAATATATCGCGAATGAAAATGCCTGGCTTGCCGGAACTGATAGAGGGGAACTGTTTTTATTTTCTAATGACGGAAAGCAAATTTGGAAACGTTCACTGGGAATTGGTAAATTAGTTTCTATGAGCGTTTCAAATGATGAGAGCATTGCTTTTGTTGGCGAACAAAGTCCTGCTGGAAATTTATATGCGATCGATCTTGCCGGCGGTGATATTTTATGGCGATTTTCTGCTGCAGAAGTGGTCGGCGTCGATCCTGGAAAACGTTCCTATCCAAGCATCGTTCATATTTGTGTTGATGGTGACGATAATGTTTATGCGAATGCGTACAGATTTGTTACTGCGAAGGATGGCAGCCGCGGTTATAATGGGAAGGCAGTTGCCTTCACTAAAAAAGGTGATAAGCTGTGGCAATTTCCTGATAATGAAAATATTGACAGCTGGATAAATTGGTGCGATGTAAATGATAATAATGGAAAATTAGTATTATCGACTTCTGCCTATGAAATCAGGCCTGATATGAAATATCGTGATACAATGTATTTTATCAATAAGAAGACCGGACAGCTGATAAATTCGGTAGCGGTACCTCCTGTAGATCCGTTTGAGAATACAGTGATGCGCGGGAGTCCAAACTTCTCTAAAGATGGAAAGTTTCTGGCCGCTGCCTGCAGTGATGGGCGTGGATTGCTGTTTGACAACGATGGCAAAATTTTATGGCAGCGAGAACTGTCTAAACCAACACAGGTTGGAGGTGCCTGGATCAATGCATCAGGACGTGATGGCTTTGCTGTTGCCGAAGGAGTTATTTTTACTACCATAAATACGTTTAATCGTGAAAACTGGCAGCTTCCGACTCCTGTAGAACATCCCAGTAATAATAGTATGTATGTATTTAACTATGATGGAACATTTAAATACAAATACAAAGCTTTAGGTACAATGGAAGCGATTGAATTTGCCGGCAATTTAGCAGCTTGTGCTGTTGGACGGAATGTACGTACTCATAATTATGCCGCGCATGGCGCGGTAGTTGTTGATTTGCAGACAGGCAGCGAATTGGACTTTTTCCATACGGAAGGGCCTTTGCAGACTGTTGCAATAAGTAATGACGCTAAAAGTGTTGCTGGAATAGAGGCTCCTGCCGTAACTCCGGAAGGAAAGATCATTGGGGCCTACAGGCTGCATATCTGGCAGCGTTAAAAATAAAGAGGTATTTCATGATTCATAATTTTTTACATTATTATAAACCGTATAAATCTATACTTTATGGTGTGGTGATTGGCTCCCTTGTTGCCGCGTTACTGGATTTGATCTTTCCGATGCTGGTGCGGCAAATATTAAACGAAGTCCTGCCGCAAAAAAATACTGTAAGATTGCTGCATGATACAGGGATATTATTTATTTTATATCTTGGTAATTATGGCCTGCTGTATGTTGTTAACTATTATGGACATTTAATGAGTGCTAAAATAGAGAATGATATGCGTCGTGATTTATTTGAGCATTTACAGCAAATGTCTTTCAGGTATTTTGACAATGCCAAAACAGGGCAGCTTTTATCAAGATTAACTAGTGATATAACTGAAATAGGTGAACTGTCTTTCAGAGGGCCGAATGATGTAATTGTCTGTTGTATTACTATGATCGGCACAATTGGTATTTTGTTTTGGATGAATATTTATCTGGGAATTTTGATCGCTGTTTTATTGATTACGAAAACGCTGCATACTGTGTATGTAAATAAAAAAATGAAGGCTGCTTTTAGAGAGAATAGGATAAAAAGCGGTGAAATAACGGCCAGAGCCGAAGAAAGTTTAGGCGGAATACGTTTAGTCAAGGCATTTGCTCAAGAGGAATATGAGTTGGAACGGTTTATGGAAAAAAGTCTGGATTTTTTGGAAACACGGCGCAGGTCTTATAAAATACTGGCATATTTTTCAGGGAGCGTAAATTTTTTTACTAATGTTACAAATCTGCTCATTCTGGCCTGCGGTGGACTGTTGATAGCTAAAGATAAACTGTCGTTAAGCGATTTTGTCGCATTTTTGTTGTATGTCAATTTATTTATGAAACCGCTTTTACGCCTGACAGTCTTTACAGAAATGTATCAGCGGGGAATGGCCGGGTTCCAACGATTTTACGAAATTATGGAAATGCAGCCGGAGATTGTTGATCAGGAAAATACTGTTGTTTGTGAAGCAATACAGGGTGAGATAGAATTTGATAATTTGGTCTTTGGTTATTCTGATCAGAAAAAAGTAATTAAAGGCTTCAATTTAAAAATAGCACCAGGCCAGACTGTGGCATTTGTTGGTGAAACAGGTGCAGGAAAGACAACGATAGCAAGCCTCTTGCTAAGGTTTTATGAGCCTCTCAGCGGTCATATTTTGATTGACGGGATTGATATACGCCGCTACAAACAGCAGGAATTACGCCGTAATATAGGGATAGTACAGCAGGATGTTTTTTTGTTTTCAGATTCTGTAATTCATAATATTGCATATGCAAAACCAGAAGCAGCGCAAAGCGAAGTAGAGATGGCTGCCAGACTGGCCGCTGCTGATAGATTTATTGAGGAACTTCCAGATAAGTATGATACTGAAATTGGTGAACGAGGAGTAAAACTTTCAGGTGGGCAAAAACAGCGCCTTGCTATTGCTCGAGTATTTTTGAAGAATCCTCCCATCGTAATTTTAGACGAAGCAACTTCTTCTTTAGACAATCACACGGAAAAGTTGATTCAGGAGTCATTGGATAGATTGGCCGAGAATAGAACTACACTTATTATTGCTCATCGTATGTCAACAATAAAAAATGCTGATAAAATAATAGTCTTGAATAATGGTGAAGTTGCGGAGATTGGAACACATTCGGCCTTGATGTTAAGAGGCGGTCTGTATTATAATCTATATAATGCTCAAAAACAGACTGATGACAAATAGGTGATTTGATGATTAACATAGAAAATTTAACTAAACGTTTTGGTGACCGGATTGCGGTAGCAGGCATCGACATGGAAATCAAAAGCGGTGAGATATTTGGCCTTTTAGGTCCGAATGGAGCCGGAAAGACTACTACTGTCAGGATATTAACGTTGCTTTCCAGGAAAAATTCAGGAACTGTGAAGATATGCGGCTATGATATTGAAAAAGATACGGAGAAAATTCAAGAACTCATCGGCGTTGTGCCGCAGCATATGAGTTTGGATCAGGATCTTACAGGCCGGGAAAATCTGATTTTACAGGCCAGACTGCATCATTTGAAAAATAAAGCTGTGATGGAGCGGCGGATAGATGAAATTTTAGAATTTGTAGAACTGAAAGACAGAGCTGACGATAAATCCAGAAGATATTCGGGCGGAATGAAGCGGCGTTTGATGATTGGCATGGCACTTTTACATCAACCTAAAATTTTATTTTTAGATGAACCTACTGTTGGTTTGGATCCGCAAGTGCGGCGTAAGATGTGGGATTTGATTCGGAAAATGAACGAAGATGGTATGACCGTGCTTTTGACTACTCACTATATCGAAGAAGCTGACCAGTTATGCAAACGTGTGGCTATTATGAATAAAGGACGTCTTGTAGCTATTGACAAGCCGGAGAAGCTGAAGGAAAAAGTTGGCAGGATCGTTGTTGAACATATGGAAGCAGATGGTATGACTAATAAATTTTTTGACGACCGAGAACAGGCTGCAGCTTATGTAACAGTGCTGAAGACGAATGCAATAGTGCGTGAAGCAAATTTAGAAGATGTGTTTATTGAATTAACGGGGAGGCGAGTAAATGACCAGTAATTTTTTTTATGACGTCTATACCGTTTTCTGGCGCGATTGGGTAGTATTCAAAAAGATATTTTTTAAATTTTTATGCTCACGGATGATTACGCCTTTTTTGTATATTTTTGCTTTTGGAATAGGCTTGGGAAGAAATGTGTCTGTAGATGGCGGCAGTTATTTGAGCTTTCTTATTCCAGGTATGATCGCTCTTAATTCTATGAATGTTTCTTTTAATACGATCGCAGCTCCGCTGAATATGTCGCGTATTTATCATCATACTTTGGAAACATATCTGATTTCTCCGATTTCAGGAGCTGCATTTGTTTTTGGCAAAGTCTTATCCGGAACAGTGCGTGGATTGATTTCTTCAGCAGTTATAGTTGTTATGGCCGAATTATTGGGCGTACACTTATATTTGGGAGGCTGGTTCATTCCGGTACTCATTCTTAACTGTTTTGTTTTTGCATCTTTGGCAGTAGTGGCAGCTATGACGATTAATAGCCATGAAGAGATGAGCAGTTTCAGTACTTATGTTTTGGTGCCGATGTCTTTTTTATGCGGCACATTTTTTAAAGCGGACGGGTTTCCAGCAGTATTGAAGGGATTTTTAAGTATTTTACCATTGACGCCAGCCAGCAGTGCTTTAAGAGCAGCTGCAAACAAAATGCCGGTCGAGTGGTATTGGCTAGTTATCATGCTGGTATATTTTAGTATATTTTTTGCCTATGCCTGCCATTTGCTGCAAATGAAAAAAGAAGAATAGCAGGATGGTTTTAGAGTATTTTATTTTGAAATATAGTGGTTTTTATTGCAAATGTTAATCTAACGTGATATAATTCCAATCAGTAACAAAACTTAATAAGCGGAAATCCAGGTGTGAATACTTAATAGAAAAATTGGTTAGAAGCCAATACGGTCACGCCGCTGTAATGTTGAGCAAACCTCACTTAGTGCCACTGGGAAACTGGGAAGGCGAGGGGAGCGATGAAGCAGAGTCAGAAGAACTGCCTGGATTTTTCTACTGTAATCCAGCGAGTGACAGGAACAGGTAGTACAAAGTAGGCCTAACCTTTCTGTCTTGCATGGAAAGGTTATTATTTTTTGGAAATAAAATCAGAATAAATCTTTAAATTTGAATTTGTTTGCCGGGTTAGCATTGGCAAACTTGATTAAATTTGGTATTATTAATATTAATATAAAAATTTTAGGAGGCAATTTTGATGGAAGCAATCAAGGAAGCAATTGAGTATTTTCATAAAGGCGGTTTGGTAATGTGGCCACTGTTATTGTGTTCAATAATAGTGGTTACTATAGCTATAGAGCGGTATTTATATTATAAAACTGCTGATTCTGGTTCGTTATTTACTCAGGAATTTTGTACTTTACTTGGTCAAGGCGATGTAGCAGGAGCTCTACAGCTTGCGTCAGAGTCTGCAGGTGAGTGCGCGCGCATAGTTCGGGAAACTATGGCTATGTCTGGAGATTGCGCAAGGCATTCTGCTTATATGGAATCCCAGGCTGGCCTTGTGATCGCTAAGCTTCGTAATCGACTGCATTATTTGGGTGTTATTGTTACAATGTCTCCGTTGCTTGGATTATTGGGAACAATTATTGGTATGATTGGTTCTTTCAGCATTTTCAATTTGCAGGAAGGACAGCCGATGGCAATTACCGGTGGTATTGGTGAGGCTTTGATTGCGACTGCTACCGGTTTATGTGTGGCTATTTTAGCATTATGTGCGCATTCTTATTTCGCCCAGCGTTTGGATACTTCCATTACAAATATGGAACAGTGCTTTTCGGCTTTGCTGGAGGCTGAAAGCAGAGGTGAACTCTAATGAAGCTGCGTGATAGCAGAAGCCTTAAACAACCTGAATTAATGATCATACCTATGATCGATATAATGTTCTTTTTACTGGTGTTTTTTATGCTCAGCACGATGTATATGGTTGATTTAAAAACAATTCCTATAAAGCTGCCTAAAGCCGAATATTCAGCAGTTGATACTCAGACTACGTTTGCGGTTTCTGTAAAAAAAGACGGCAGTATCTGGCTTGGAGATAAACAGACTGATATTGCCAGTTTAACGATGCAGGCAAAAATGGAACAGAAAAATAATCCCCGGTTTTCGATCGTTATTCGTGCGGATAAAGACGCGGATTATGGTAAGGTAATAACTTTGCTGGATAGATTAAAGGGTGCAGGTGTTCAAAGGTTTGGCTTAGCAACAGATGTAGGAGCTGGTGAATAATGGATGACTCCAAAAAGAGATTCCAAATAGGGTTTATTGGTTCATTGGGTTTTCATTTGTTTGTGTTTCTTGTTTTGGCGTTTGCCGGTCTTTTTGCTGCCAATCAGGTAGATGATAAAATCGTTGAGATTGCAGTTTTTGGCGGTGGCGGCGGTGGCGGTGGTGGCGGCGGTGGCGGCGTGAAGCCTGCCGACGCTACGGCAGCAGATTTAGCTGCGGCGAAGGCTGCCGCGTTGCAAAATAAGCAACAAAACTCTATGCAAAAACAGGAAGCACAGAAAGCTGATCCAATAAATTCTGATGATATAATAGAAAAAACTACCCGCAGGGAACAGGTATACGAACAGCAGCAGGTTGCCCCCCATGATCCCGCGCCTGTGGAGCGGGCTGTTCAGCAAAGTAAAAATATTGCTGGTGCTGAGGTAAAAGAAAATACAGGCAGCGGCGGCGGTTATGGTACTGGACAGGGCAGTGGTTATGGAAGCGGTTCAGGATCGGGAAGCGGAAGTGGCAGTGGTGGTGGACATGGTTCCGGAGTTGGAACGGGTATAGGCGACGGTACTGGCGCGGGAATAGGAACTGGTGAAGGCGGCGGTTATGCCGGAGGCGACCCATCAGCAAATCCTGCTATTCCTCCCCGCCTGGTAAGAAGCCGTCAGCCAAATTATCCGGGCAGTGCCAGAAGTGCCAGTATTGAAGGTACGACTACAGTGCGTATCCTGGTAGGTTACGAAGGCGAAGTTGAATCTGTAGTAGTGGCAGAATCTTCAGGGAATGCGGCGTTAGATGCGGCTGCTGTCGATGCATGCTACAGCTGGCGCTTTAGCGGTGCTAAAAATGGTGTTGGTCAAAAAATACGTTGCTATACATATGTACCTATTACTTTTAGGTTACGATAATTTAAAACTTAATAAGAATCTCCATTGGTTTTTTGTGGATTTTATGCTATAATAATATGTAATTTGATATTATTAGGTGCCCGTGAGGGCGTAAATGGCAAGATCGGTGTAAATCCGACACGGTCCCGCCACTGTAATAACGCTGAGGCGTTTAAGTCAGGTGCCTGCCTATGTGCTAAAGCTGTATCCACGAGTGATGGAGATGGAAAGTAAACTTCACCCAGCAGGGTAAGTGTGTGTTTGTATCTTTATGACTTCTGTCGGAAACGGCAGGAGTCTTTTCTGATTATTAGTAAAAAATACTAGATGACAGGCTGTGTTTAGCAATATGACTGAGCAGAAAGGGGGATGTATGGAAGAATATCAGATTTCTCAAGGGAAGCGTTTGCGATGTGGTTATACTACAGGAAGTTGTGCAACAGCTGCAGCCAAAGCTGCTGCAATGATGCTTCTGACTGGTAAACGAGTTGATTTTGTTCAGATAGATACCCCGAAAGGCATTGTACTCGATTTGGAACCGGAAGAGGCAGTTATTACTGAAACGAGTGCAACATGTGCTATTCGTAAAGATAGCGGCGATGATCCTGACGATACGAACGGAATATTGATTTATGCCACTGTGGAAAAAGTAACAGGAAAAGAGATCAAGTTACTTGGCGGTATTGGTATTGGCCATGTTACTAAACCTGGCTTGGCCTGTGCTGTTGATGGCCCTGCTATTAATCCTACGCCGCGTAAAATGATAACTTGCGAACTTGAAAAAGTAATGAAGGAAGCAGGCTATGACCAGGGATTGCAGGTTACGATTTCTGCTCCTGAAGGTGTTGAAATTGCCAGGAAAACGTTTAACCCGCGTCTGGGTATTTTAGGTGGTATTTCCATTTTAGGTACCAGTGGTATCGTTGAGCCAATGAGTGAAAAAGCTCTGGTAGAAACGATGTATGTGGAACTTGACGCACAGGCAGCTGCCGGAAATAAAAATCTGCTGGTTTTTTTTGGAAATTATGGTGAGGATTTTACCCGTGATGTATTGGGTCTTAATATTGATGATGCGGTGACCTGCAGTAATTTTGTTGGCGAACTTTTAGACTATGCGGTTTACAAAGGTTTTGAGACCTTACTGCTGATAGGCCATTCAGGTAAATTAGTAAAATTAGGACAGGGTGTGATGAATACCCATTCCAAGTATGCTGATTGTCGTACAGAATTGATGGCTCTTTTGGCAATGTTTGCCGGTGCTGAAGTGGAAGTTGGCAAAGAAATTATTGCTTGCCCTACGACTGACGAAGTGGTGAAGGTATTGCAGCGCGAGAAGATTTTTGAGGAAGTAATAAATAAAGTAACTGAACGTATTGATTTTTACATGCAGCATCGCGTGCATGGTAAAATAAAAACAGCGGCGCTGATGTTTTCTAATGTATATGGTATTTTAGGTAAAACAGCAGCTGCTGATGAATTAATTAAATTACATTTAAAGGACAAACAGGAAGGATGAAAAACATGAGAGGTAAATTGTACAGTGTAGGTATCGGACCGGGGGATCCGGAATTATTAACTTTAAAAGCGGTACGTCTGCTCAAAGAATGTGACGTTGTTGCTTTGCCTAAAGGTGATACCGATGTCATGACTGCTAAAAATATTGTCAATCAGGTAGTTGATCTGGATAAAAAGGAACAGCTGATTATTTATATGCCGATGACAAAAGATATGGCAGTTATGGATAAAGCTCATCAGGAAGGCGCCGATGCTGTAATAAAATTGCTGGATGAAGGCAAAAATGTTGTTTTTATTACTCTTGGCTGTCCTACAGTATATGCAACCTGCATTTATGTGCATAAGCTTGTTTTAAAAGCTGGTTATGAGGCGGAACTGGTTGCCGGTGTAACTTCCATTTGTGCGGTTGCAGCAAAATTGAACGTATCCTTATGTGAAAGGGCAGAACCACTTATCGTGCTGCCTGGCAGTTATAAAGAAGCATCCAAATTCCTTGATGGACCTGGCAATAAGGTTTTGATGAAATCTGCCAGCGAAATCGCCCGCGTACGTGACGAATTGAAAGAACGCGGATTGATTAAAAATGCCGCTATGGTTGAACGTTGTGGTTTACCTGGTGAAAAGGTATATCGTGATCTTAATGAGATCGATCCTGACAGCAGCTATTTTTCTGTAATTTTGGTTAAGGAAAAGGAGTTTGACAAATAATGATTTATTTTATTGGTGCAGGCCCTGGTGCCGCTGATTTGATCACTGTTAAAGGTAAAGACCTTTTGGAAAAGGCCGATCTTATTATTTATGCCGGTTCTCTGGTAAATCCGGAGCTTTTGAAATATGCCAAACCGGAATGTGTTATCATGGACAGTGCCAAAATGACTTTGGAAGAGGTTATTGCAGCCATGGTTCCTGCTGCTCAGGCCGGCAAGCTGGTTGTGCGTTTGCATACTGGTGATCCGAGTGTTTATGGTGCTCATCGTGAACAGATAGATCTTTTGCGCAGTTACAACCTTGACTTTGAAATTGTTCCGGGCGTAAGTTCGTTTTGTGCGGCTGCTGCCTGCCTGGATGCAGAATATACTTTGCCGAATGTCAGCCAGTCGGTTATTATTACCCGCATGGAAGGACGGACGCCGGTACCTAATAAGCAAAAAATTGCTGATTATGCAGCACATAAGGCTACAATGGTCATTTTCCTTTCCAGCGGTATGCTGGAAAAGCTGCAGAAGGAATTGATTTCCGGTGGTTATACTGCTGATACCCCGGCGGCAATTGTTTATAAAGCTTCCTGGCCTGACGAAAAAGTATGCCGTTGTACAGTAGGTACTTTAGCAGAAACGGCCAAAGAACATAACATTACTAAAACAGCTTTGATCACTGTTGGTAACTTTTTAGGTAATATTTATGACCGCAGCGAGCTTTATAATCCTACTTTTGCCCATGGGTATCGTGCAGCTGATCCCAGCAAATTGGATTTAAAGCCAGAGGTAAAATAAAATGAAGGCTGCAGTATACTCCTTCACAAGACGCGGAGCCAGGTTAAGCGTAAATATTGGCAAAGAGCTGCAAAAGCTTAATTTGGCAGTATGCTGTTTTACAATGCCAAAATTTGCTGAAGAAGATGCGCTTTTAGAAGTGATGTCAGATCACAATAAAGCTTGTGAGGATGCGTTTAAGGAGTGTCAGCTGATCGTATTTGTCGGTGCGGTAGGCATTGCCGTACGTACGATTGCGCCATATATAAAAAACAAAGCAGTTGACCCGGCGGTATTGTCCATAGATGAAGGTGGAAATTTCGTTGTACCATTATTATCAGGCCATATCGGTGGCGCTAATTGCTTTGCGAAAGCATTAGCAGAAGCAATAAAGGCCACTCCTGTGGTCACTACGGCTACAGATGTGAATAAGCTGTTTGCTGTAGACGAATGGGCAGCCCGCAATAATATGATCATTAACAGTATGAAGGCGGCTAAGGATTTTGCTGCTGCTTTAGTTGATGGACAGGAAGTTGGATTGGTTGCGGATTATCCAATTATCAGTGGCTTACCCAGGCAAATGGTCATTAAGGATAAAGGGCAGATAGGTATGGCTGTTACTAAAGACAGGAACTGGAAGCCTTTTGACGTAACAGTGCAGCTTTGGCCGCAGAACCTTTATTTGGGAATTGGCTGTCGCCGGGGGACATCGTTAGAAGCTATAGAAACTTTAGTTTTATCTAAACTTGAAGAACTGAGTATAGATCTGCGGACTATTGCCGGTGTGGCGTCTGTGGATTTGAAGAAGGATGAAGAAGGCTTGCTGGCTTTTGCAGCGAAATATGGCTGGAAGAGCAAATTTTTTACTGCAGAAGAATTGCAAAATGCAGCAGGAGAATTCAGCAGTTCCGATTTTGTCAGATCAGTTGTGGGTGTCAGTAATGTCTGCGAGCGTTCTGCAGTGCTGGCTGCTGGAAACGGCAGGATAGTTTTACCTAAATGCAGTTTGAACGGCGTGACCTTGGCTATTGCCGAAGCTGATATCGTACTTGATTTTGAAAAATTATCTTGAATATATTTTTGAAGGAGAATAACTATGACGCAAAAAGTTTATGTTGTCGGTCTTGGACCAGGCGGTATTGAACAAATGACCCAGAGGGCAAAAGCTACTTTGGCAAGCTGTGACGTTATCGCAGGTTATCATGTATATATCGATCTTATAAAGAATGATTTTGCAGGCAAGGAATTTTTGACTACTGGCATGCGCAAAGAGGTAGACCGCTGTAAGCTTGCTATAGAAGAAGCATTAAAAGGTAAAACTGTAGCGATGATTTCCAGCGGCGATGCCGGCGTTTATGGTATGGCGGGTATTATGTATCAGGTAGCGGCAGAGCATCCTGAACTGGAAATTGAAGTTGTTCCCGGTATTACAGCGGCTTGTTCCGGTGCTGCTGTTTTAGGCGCACCGCTTATCAGCGATTTTTGTCTGATTTCTTTGAGCGATCTGCTCACTCCCTGGGAAAAAATTGAAAAGCGTCTGGATTGTGCTTCCCAGGCTGATTTCTGTATTTGTTTGTATAATCCCTCAAGCTTTAAACGTCATGATTACCTGCAAAAGGCCTGCGATATCATGCTGAAAAATCAGCGTGCGGATGTTCCGGCGGGTATTGTGCGCAATATTGGCCGTGAGGGTGAAAATTATGAAATCACCACTTTACGTGAATTGCGCGATAAAGAAGTAGATATGTTTTCTACCGTTATTATCGGTAATTCGCAGACAGAGGTTATTAATGGCAAATTAGTAACTCCGAGAGGTTATAAACTGTAATGAAACCTGTAGTTTGGCTCATCGGCGGAACCAGTGAAGGCCGTAGTCTGATCAGGTTTATGGCTGAACTTGATATAATTCTGTATGTTTCGGTAGCGACTGATTATGGTGCAAGCCTGATCGAGCCGCAGCCAGAGCTTCATGTTATGGCGGAACGTATGGACTTAGCCGCAATGAAAAACTTTATTGCAACCAAAAGACCGGACTATGTTATCGATGCAACGCATCCCTATGCGACAATAGTTACGGCAACAGTGCAAAAAGCCTGTGAGGAAAGTAACTGTAAATATCTGAGGCTGGTGCGGCCTGTTGCAGATGAGCATGAAAACTGTATCACGGTTCAGGATTTTAATGAAGCGGTTGAGCTGTTGGGCCATACTGAAGGCAATATCTTCCTGACTACCGGCAGCAAAACCCTGCAGGAGTTTACTTCTGTTCCTGATTATAAAGATCGGATCGCTTTGAGGATTCTGCCGATGCCGGATTCGTTGAATAAAGCGCTGGAGTTGGGCTATAAGCCGGCTAATATCATTTGTATGCAAGGGCCTTTTTCTGAATTGCTTAATATTGAGATGATGAAAAGGTATAATACCAGATATTTAGTCACAAAAGACTCCGGCAGTGTTGGCGGCTTTGAAGAGAAAGCCCGGGCGGCTGCTAAAGCAGGTGCTGAACTGATAGTTATAGCCCGTAATGGTCTGGAGCAGGGAACAGGCTACAGTGAGATCGTAAAATTATTGAAAGACCGTTATGGATATCGTGAGTGAAACATAAAAGGAGATTAAATATGTTACGTGTAAATATCGTCGGCATTGGACCAGGCAACCCGGATCTTTTAACGAATCAGGCACGCCGGGCTATTGAAGAAAGTAATATTTTGATAGGCGACAAAAGGATGCTTGCTGCTTTTGGTACAGGGAAACGTCTTTTTGACACCATAAAAACGTCAGAAATTGCTGAAATATGCCAAAAAGCTGATGCCGAAAAAGACGTTGTAGCAGTGTTAGTCTCTGGCGATGTAGGTTTTTTCAGTTTGGCCAAGACCATTACCGGTAAACTTACTGATTGTGAGTGTCGCAGGTATTGCGGTATCAGCAGTCTGGTTTATTTTGCGCAGCAATTGGCTATGTCCTGGGACGATGCTAAAATTGTCAGTATGCATGGCCGGAACCAGAATCTCATTGCCGCTGTAGCACAAAACAGCAAAGTATTTTCGCTTACCGGCGGAGAGCATTCACCTAATCAGCTTTGCCAGAAACTTTGTGAACACGGTATGGCAGATGTAGAAGTCTATGTCGGTGAGAATCTTTCTTATCCTGAAGAAAAAATCACTTGCGGTACAGCAGCAGAAATCAGTAAATTGCAATTTCCTTCATTGTCTGTAATGATGATTTTGAATAAGCAAGCTAATAGCTTTGAACATACTGTGCATGGTTTGAATGACGATCTTTTTATGCGCAGTAAGGTGCCGATGACGAAACAAGAGGTAAGAGCTGTTTCGCTTTCAAAATTAATGCCAAAAGTTACTGATAAAATTTATGATATTGGTGCAGGTACAGGTTCTTGTTCTATAGAATTGGCTTTGCAGGCTAAAATGGGGCATGTATGGGCATTTGAACGTAATCCTCTGGCATTGGAATTACTTGAGCAGAACAAAGCGCTGTTTGCTGTTGCTAATCTAGATATTATTGCTGGTGAGGCTTCCAAACAAATTATTGATATGCCAGCTCCTGATTGCGTATTTATTGGTGGCAGCGGGGGTAATTTGTGCAGAATGCTGGATATTATTTATACAAAAAACTCTGAATGCCGCGTCGTTATCAATGCAATTACCGTCGAAACACTGATAGAAGTTGTTGAATATTATAAAACTCATTCTGAGTATGAATTAGAGATAGTTAATGTTTTTGCAGCTCGTGGTAAAAAATTGGGAGCCTACAATTTAATGATGGCTCAAAACCCTGTTTATGTAATGACTGCGCTGAAAAAAGGTGAGTAAAATGGCTGAAATGTTCGTGCCGCGTTTTATGATCGCTGCTCCTAACAGTGGCAGTGGTAAGACAACTATAGTGTGTGCATTATTAAAAGCGTTACTTGATCAGGCGTATAAAGTAGCTGCTTTTAAATCTGGTCCTGATTATATAGACCCGATGTTTCATTCGCGTGTGATCGGGGCAAAATCGCGTAATCTGGATCTATTTATGCTGGGACGGGAAACGACAAAGTATTTACTGGCTAAAAATGCGAGTGACTGCGATATAGCTGTTCTTGAAGGCGCTATGGGTTTTTATGACGGTATGGGTAAAACAGAGCAGTATAGCGCTTACGACTTAGCCCGCACAACGAAAACGCCGGTTATTCTGGTCGTTAATGGCAAAGGCGCAGCCTTGTCTTTGGCTGCTGTTATCAAAGGGTTTAAGACATTCAGACCTGATGCCAATGTGAAAGGCGCTATACTCAATAATGTCACTGCTATGAGTTATAAGTTCTACAAAGAAGTAATTGAATTGGAAACGGGCGTTAAACTGGTTGGCTACCTGCCCCATATGGAAAACTGTAATTTTGAAAGCAGACATTTGGGTTTGATAACGGCTGAGGAAATCGGAGATCTGCAGGAAATCATTGGCAGATTAGCAGAACAGGCATCTAAAACTATTGATATTGATGCCTTACTGGGCATTGCTAACAGTGCGGAAAAACTTGTTTATGAAGAACAGACGATTACAAGTGTAGCTAAAGTGAAAATAGCGATAGCACAGGATAAAGCTTTCTGCTTTTATTATCAGGATGCGCTTGATTTATTACAAGAGTTTGGTGCGGAACTTATACCGTTTAGCCCGCTTGTTGATAAAGAATTGCCTGAATGTGACGGCATAATTTTAGGCGGAGGTTATCCGGAACTTTATGCAAAACAGCTGTCTGATAATATATCGATGCGTGCAAGTATCAAAACGGCTTTAAAAATAGGTAAGCCCTGTTTTGCTGAATGCGGCGGCTTTATGTATCTTTTGGAGCATTTCAAGGCTGCTGAGGGTGAAGTTTATGAGTGGGCAGGCGCTATAAGCGGTGAAACCTTTATGACACCCAAGCTTAACCGTTTTGGTTATATAACATTGACTGCTGAACATGATAATATTTTTTGTGAAGCAGGCGGACAGATCAACGGGCATGAATTTCATTATTCTGACAGCAATAATAATGGCCATGATTTTTTAGCAGTGAAAGCCTCAGGAATTTCCGAGTGGGCTTGCAGTCATGCTGATAAAAAATTATATGCCGGATATCCGCATATCCATTTATGGGGAAATATAGAGTTTGCACGAAACTTCATTCGTGCCTGTGATAAATTTGCAAAAAACAGGGATTGATCTGCTGATGGTTTTGACTGTCAGCATTGGGTAAGGGGATTTTAGATTATGATGCTTTTATTTGCCATTATAGCAGGTTTTGTTTTAGACTTGCTGATTGGTGATCCGCGTTGGCTGCCGCATCCTATTTGTTTGATCGGCAATCTAATCAGCTTTTTAGAAAAGCTGCTGCGCAGTGTTTTTGGGAAAACTTCACGGGGATTATTGGTGGGTGGCGCTGTATTAGTAGTATTGGTGCTTGCTTTTTCTTTCTGCATTCCATTTCTATTATTGGTCTGGGCAGAAGAGATTGATCCGTGGTTGGCTTTTGCTATGGAAACCTTTATGTGTTATCAAATTTTTGCAACGCGCTGTTTGCGTGAAGAAAGTATGAAGGTTTATACTGCGTTAAAAAATAATGATCTGGCAGATGCCAGAATGAAACTTTCGTGGATAGTGGGGCGTGATACTCAAGCGCTTACAGAAGCAGAAGTTACCAAAGGTGCAGTAGAAACTGTTGCTGAAAATACTGCCGACGGAATTATTGCTCCCATGCTGTACATGTTTATTGGCGGAGCACCGCTGGCGTTTCTTTATAAAGGAATAAATACCATGGATTCCATGGTTGGTTATAAAAATGAGAAGTATTTATATTTTGGCCGCTGTGCGGCGAAATTAGATGATATGGCAAATTACATACCAGCACGTGTTGCAGGTTTGTGCATGATCGTTGCTGCCTATTTATTAAGCCTGGACGCGAAGAAAGCCTGGCATATTTTCAAACGTGACCGTTATAACCATTTAAGCCCTAATTCGGCAATGACAGAATCAGTAACTGCTGGTGCCCTTCATATCCAGTTAGGCGGCGGTCATTTTTATTTTGGTAAATGGGTGCCCAAGGATACTATTGGTGATGATATCAGGCCAGTTGAGCCGGAAGATATCGTTCAGACTAATAATTTGATGTATATGACGGCGGTTTTAAGTATTTTAGTTTTTGCATTAATTTATTTACTGGAGCTTTTTGTTAAAAGCTAAAGGGTGGAAGATATGTATAAACCTGTACATGGCGGAGATATTTACAGCGAACAAAATAAAGGCTCCGGGAAAAATCTTGTTGATTATTCGGCAAATGTTAATCCCCTGGGGTTACCTGCGTCTGTAAAAGATGCTATTAAAAATTCAATCAAGAACTGTGTTAATTATCCAGATCCCCTGTGCAGGGAATTGACGGAAAAATTAGCCAGGTATCTAAATGTAAAAAAGGAACAGCTTTTCATAAGTAATGGTGCCGCCGATGTTTTATTTAAACTTGCCCTGGCATTAAAGCCCAGACGGGCGGTATTATTGGCACCAACTTTTGCTGACTATGAAAAAGCTTTGCGAACAGTTGATTGTAAGTTTACTTATTATGATTTGCAGGAAGAAAACAATTTTGTAGCAGAAAATGATCTGCTGAAAAAAATCAACAGCAGAGTAGACTTGGTCGTGATCTGTAATCCTAATAATCCGACAGGAAAATTGATGGATAAAGATCTATTACTGGAGCTGTTAGAAAAATGCTGCCGCACAGGGACGAGACTGCTTGTTGATGAATGTTTTATGGATTTCGTTGACACGGAAAAAGCCTATTCTTTGAGTTCTAAATTAGAAAAATATCACAATCTTATCATCTTGAAAGCTTTTACCAAAACTTATGCTATGCCAGGCCTGCGTTTGGGATATTGTATAACTGCTGATGCTGAGCTGATCAGGGGGTTGCATGAAAACGGCCAGGACTGGAATGTATCCGTTCCGGCACAAGCGGCCGGTATAGCGGCCCTGGATGAAGAAAATTACTTGTTGGCCAGTAAAGAACTTATTCGTATCGAAAGACAGTATCTTACTGCTCAACTGGAAGCATTGGGAGCAAAAACTTTTGGTTCTGAAGCCAACTATGTTTTTTTCAAATTAGAAAAACCTGTAAATTTGGCAGAATGCCTGCGTAAGTATGGTTTCCTGATCAGAGAATGTGATAATTATCATAATTTAGGCTCAACTTATTATAGAATTGCAGTAAAGACACGTTATACTAATAGGGCTTTGATTAAAGCAATAAAGGAAGTTAGACGTAATGCGCTCGTTATTGGTAATTATTGATGGCTTAGGTGATGATCCTATTCCGGAGTGGAACGGATTGGCACCTTTCCAGTATGCAGAACATAAAAATATGGATGAACTTATCAGACTTGGCGCATATAGTGAAGTAAGTATTTGTGAAGATGATTTTATTCCTGAAAGTTTGAGTTGTATTCTGCGCTTGCTTGGCGTGCAGCAGCAGGATTTTCCGACCAACAGAGCGTATTTGGAATTACTGGCGCATGACCGTGATATTTCTGAGTATGAGATGGTATTGCGCTGCAACCTGGTTTCAGTAGATGAAAATGATATGCTGGTGTCCTTTAATGGACAGGGACTTTCTGCAAAAGATATGGCGGAAGCGGCCAAAGCCTGCAATGAGTTTTGGCAGGGTATAGAATTTATGCACCTGTCCATGTATCGCAATCTGTTGATTTTAGATAAAGACAGAAGGATTCTGGATAATTGTGTGATTCCGCCACCACATGAGAGCATGGGAGAAAATATAAATCTGCTTTTGAGGGAAATAAAACAAAAATCTTTGCTACTTAAGCATTTTATTGAAGGTACGTCCAAAAAGCTGGAACGCTTTAATCACGGCGGTATTCGCTATATGCTCTATCCCTGGGGGCCTTCAGAGCGTAAATCGTTGCCGGATTTTCAAGCTTTGCATGGCCTAAAGGGCGCTGCAGTCTGCGAAGCTGAGATAGTCAGAGGTATTGCTAAAGGTCTGCAGCTGACTGCGCCTCAGATAGCAGGGGCAACAGCAGATATAGATACGGACATAGCGGCTAAAGCAGCTGTTACCTTAAAATTGCTGAATGAAAATGATTTTGTCTTAACGCATTTCAACGGTGCGGATGAGGCGGCGCACAGGTATGATTATCAGGGTAAAGCAGAGTTTATCAGTGCTATCGATAAAGAATTTTTAGAGAAGATAATCAATAATGGACGTGAACCTTTACGCATTGTTATTTGCGGGGATCATGTAACTAGTTCCCGAAGCGGTAAACATAATAAGAATGTGGGACCGGTAATTGCGGCACAACTTAATACTGCTGCCATACCGGTAAAAATAAATAATTATCAGGATATCCTGACATTTTTGATGAGAGCGAGTGATATGCGTGGCTAAAGCGATAATGGTACAAGGAACAATGTCCAACGCCGGTAAAAGTTTGGTGACGGCCGGCTTATGTCGTGTTTTCAATCAAGACGGCTATAAAGTGGCGCCTTTTAAATCTCAAAATATGGCCTTGAACTCATTCATTACTCGTAATGGTGCCGAAATGGGCAGAGCGCAGGTCGTACAGGCAGAGGCTGCCAATATCGAGCCCAGCGCTTTGATGAATCCTATTTTGCTGAAACCTACCAGCGATTCGGGTTCCCAGGTCATTGTTAATGGTGAAGCGATCGGGACTATGACAGCGGCAGAATATTTTAAATTTAAAACAAATTTGATCCCCGATATTATGAAGGCCTATGATCAATTATCTGCAAGTAATGACGTGATCGTCATCGAAGGTGCCGGCAGCCCTGCTGAAATCAACTTAAAATCACATGATATCGTTAATATGGGCATGGCAAAAATGGCACAGGCGCCGGTACTCTTGGTAGCTGATATAGATCGTGGCGGTGTTTTTGCTTCTATTTACGGAACTTTAATGCTGCTTGAAGAAGAGGAACGGGCTATGGTAAAGGGCATCATCGTCAATAAATTTAGGGGTGATGTCGAGATACTGCGTCCGGGCCTGGAAATGATCGAAAAGAAAACTGGCGTGCCGGTTGTCGGCGTTTTACCCATGCTGCATGTCGATATTGAAGATGAAGACAGTTTATCAGAACGCTTGACTACGCATACAGAGGTGCAGGCTGTAGATATTGCCGTTATTCGTATTCCCAGAATGTCGAACTATACTGATTTCAACGTTTTTGAACTTATTCCGGGTGTATCACTGCGTTATGTACAATCGGTCTCTGAGCTGAAAAATCCGGATATGATCATTATTCCTGGAACAAAAAACACTATCGGCGACTTGAAATGGATGCGTCAAAATGGTTTAGAAGCTGAAATCATGAAACGCGCCCATGCAGGAACAGTAATTTTTGGCGTTTGCGGCGGTTACCAAATGCTGGGCAAAAATCTTTCCGATCCATATGGAGTTGAAGAAGGCGGGGATACTGCCGGATTAGGACTTTTGGATGTGGAAACCATTTTTGTTGAGAAAAAACGTACTATTCAGGTGGATGGTCATTTTGGTGAAGTAAAAGGTATTTTCAGCGCGTTAAGCGGTCAGCCTTTTTATGGCTATGAGATCCATTCCGGTGTAACTAATTTTGACAGCAGTAAAGCACTGACACAGATGAAACCTATTCATGAACCAGGTGAGATCAGTCCCGAAGGGTCTCAGAATATCAGTGCCGTCATGAATATCTATGGTACTTATGTACATGGCGTATTTGATGGCGAAGGTATTGCCAAAGCCGTTGTAGAAGCATTGCTGGCAAAAAAAGGCATGAAGTTAGATGATATAAAAACAATCAATTTTAATGACTATAAAAAGCAGCAATATGATATTTTAGCAGATAGTGTACGCAAAAATATTGATATGAAAAAGATTTATGAGATATTGGAAGCCGGTGTGTAAGATGCAGCAGGGGTTGATTCATATTTATTGCGGCGACGGCAAAGGTAAAACCACCGCTTGTCTTGGGTTGAGTATCCGTTGTGCTGGACACGGCAATAAAGTATTATTCGTACAATTTTTAAAAAGCCGCCTCACTGGCGAACTGAAATCTTTAGAACTGCTGCCTAATATCGAAGTCTTGAGAGGTAAAGAAACTCAAAAATTTACTTTTCAGATGACAGAGACCGAGAAACGGGAAGTGCTGCGGGAACATAGGCTGCTATTTGATAAGATCAAGACGAAATTAGAACAGGAAGATGTGTGCTTATTAGTTTTGGATGAAGTGATAGGAGCCTGCAATACAGGTGTTTTTGATGAAAAACAATTACTTGAATTCCTTAGAAATAAACCTCAAAATTTGGAAGTTGTTTTATCTGGACGTAATCCTTCTGCAGCATTGCTGGATTTAGCAGATTATGTATCAGAAATTTGTAAGCGCAAGCATCCTTTTGATCAAGGAATACCGGCAAGAGTCGGAATCGAAAAGTGAGTTAAAGAAAGGTGGTACTAAATATGGAATTACAAAATGTGTTGCCGGCAGATATTGAAAAACGCAGTATGGAGATCATTGCTGAGGAATTAGGCGAGATCAGGCTTGATCCTGAGAAACTCAGCATTATTAAAAGGGTTATTCACACTTCTGCTGATTTTGATTATGCACGGACGCTGCATTTTTCGGAGGGCGTAGTAGAGAAAGCTTTAGAAGCGCTGAAAAAAGGCGCTACTATAGTGACTGATACCAATATGGCATGTGTAGGTATAAATAAGCCGGGTTTAAATAAGCTGGGCGGTAAAGCAGTTTGCTTTATGGCAGACGCTGATGTGGCAGAAAGAGCCAAAGAAGCTGGCTCTACACGTGCAGCAGCCTGTATGGAAAAAGCCTGCGAAGTGGAAGGTCCTGTGATTATTGCCATTGGTAATGCACCTACAGCTTTAGTCCGTCTGGATGAACTTGTAAAAGAAGGCAAGATAAAACCGGAACTTGTTATTGGTGTTCCCGTTGGATTTGTCAATGTAGTTGAATCGAAAGAAATCATTATGAAAACTGGTATTCCTTATATAGTTGCGCGTGGCCGTAAAGGTGGCAGTAACGTTGCTGCAGCTATTTGTAACGCTCTGATCTATAAGCTGACACGCTAAAGAAAACCGTTGACAACAGCGGCGTATAGTAATATAATATTCTTCGTTGAAAGATTTATTCCCCGATAGCTCAATCGGTAGAGCACTCGGCTGTTAACCGAGTTGTTGTAGGTTCGAGTCCTACTCGGGGAGCCAGAAAATTGAGCCTGCTTTTTTAGCAGGCTTTTTATTTTTATTGACTTGGGTGTAGTTTGTAGTATTTATATTAATCGTAGTGAAAATAATACTAGGGATATTGCTAGAGAAATATTGCTTTTTTATGATATAATGAAACTATAATATAGCGAAGGAGAATGATTCATGCCATTTGAGTTAATGAATACTCAAGAAATTCATGAGTTTGGACTGCAGGTATTGCTGCAGCATCTTACTGAAAAAGGCTTTGAAATAGAATTTGCCCAGCCGAATAAAAGTGAGATCCCGCATGTAGTTGCAAAGCAAGGTGAACAGCTGGTTTTTATTCTGGCAGCGACTGATGTTTATCCTAATAAAGGTACTATTGCAGATGCTGACAAGCAGGCGTTATTGGAACATGCTCAAAAATTTTCAGCACAATCGGCCTGCGCTTATTTGGGAATAGCCAATGCTGAGGGTGTTGCCAATAAAGATAAAGAATTATGTGCCCAAGCTTTTAAAAATGCACAGTTTTATACTGATTTCAGCGGTTTGGAATTCATTCATTTCGAAGATTGAGGTGTTAGAAGATGGACTTACTGAAGGTTGATCATGATAAATGTATAAAATGTGGTATTTGTGTAGAGGCATGTCCGGCCTGTATTTTGTCTATGGGAGAGCTTGGACCCGAATGTAATTTTGACAGGGGCTGCATGAGTTGCGGCCATTGTGTTGCAATCTGCCCAACCGCTGCCATGGATAACAAATATGTGCCGCTGGAAGAACAGCTGCCATTACCGATGCCGGTTTTAGATGCTGAGACTGCGTATAATTTTTTGCGTATGCGCCGCTCAGTTCGCATGTTCAAACCACAGCCGCCAACTGAGTCAGATGTGCGCAAACTGCTTGAAGTATGTCGGTATGCACCCACGGCAGGCAATTCGCAGGGAATGTATTATATAGTTATCAGTGATAAGGAAAAAATCAGAGCTATTGCTGATGCTACAGCGCAGTGGATGGAACAGGAAATTGCAGAAGGAAGTTCGAACAGCAGGTATTTTACTACAGTGTTACGTGCTTATCGCGACCGCGGTCAGGATATTATTGCCCGTAACGCGCCAATGCTGATTTTTGCTTTGGCACGCAGATTAAATACGACCGGTATCAGTAACGCAGAACAATCCTGGGCCTACGCAGAGCTTTATGCACCGACTATCGGCTTAGGCACGACTATTGCCGGCTTTATTCAAACCTGCGGTATAGCAGGCTACCAACCGTTGCTTGACCTGGTAGAAGTGCCGGCGAAGCAGAAAATAGTAGGAACATTAATGGTTGGTTATCCAAAATATAAATTCCAAAGGCTTGTAGAACGACAGCATTTAAAAGTAGAATTTAAATAAAATAATAATAGTAGCACCAAAAGAGCAGTAACCTTTAAAGGTTACTGCTTTTTTGTTTTTGAAAACATAAAAAATAAAACATATTTATCTATAGAAAATTTTACAAAGATTAGGAATCAAAAAGTCGTATTTTTAACACTTATTTGGTTCTCAAATATGGCTTTTTTATAACAAAAGTGTTACAATAATATAAACCTAATTGTAAAATAAAATTATAAAATATATTACAATAAGATGTACTGGGCGCGTTCTTTAGTTTTATTATTGTGAGTATAGATAGTTTCAGGAGTGTGAAAGGTTTGCATCATTTTAGTAAATATAAAATATCGGCAGCTGATAGATATACATCTTTTCTACTGCCGATACTTTTGCTTGTAGTGGATTATATTTCAATTGTTAGTGCAGAACAGATTGCTTTCATTATACGGAATTTATTGATACCTAATGGTAGGGCATTACATATCTCCTGGTTGAATTTTTGGATTGTGTTTCCGGTATTATATTTAGGATTTATAAATGTTGAACAACTTTATAGCCGCAGAATGCAATTTTGGAAGTTGATAGAAAAATTATTTCAAGCATCTATTTATGGGACTGTAGCAGTAATTATTGTTTTATACATAGGTCAGACTGCTGCATCCACATCAAGATTATTTATTGCTTTATTTGGGCTTTGGGCTTTTATTTTGATGACTTTTTTTCGTTATGCAGTAAAAAAAATCCTGCAGTATTTTAATTTTTTACAAATTCCTGTATTGATCATCGGGGCAGGTAAAACCGCAGAATTACTTGTGCGGGGTATTAGTGGTGATGCTGGTATGGGATATAAAATAATAGGATTACTTGAAGATAATAATGTTGAAGTGGGTATCTTGAAAAAAATTCCTGTTTTAGGTGGTTTTGCAGATGCAGAAGAAGTTGTAAAAAATACTGGTATACAAAATGTATTGATTGCTGCACCGGGCTTGGAACAGGAGAAATTAACTCAACTGATTTATAAAGTGCAGCCTCTAGTGAAAAGTATGGGCATTATCCCCAATCTTATAGGAGTTCCGATGGGTGGCATCGAAGTAGAAAGTCTATTTAATGAAAAACTTATGTTATTGCGCTTGAAAAACAATTTATCGAAGTCTATTAATAGGTATATAAAAAATATTTTTGATATTGTGATATCTATAGTTGCAACTATAGTTTTTTCGCCAGTAATGTTTTTTGTTGCATGTAAAATTTATTTAGAAGAACCAAACCAGCCTATTTTTTATAAATATGTTTGTATTGGGAAAAATGGTAAAAAATTTTGGTGTTATAAATTTAGAACTATGTGTGTTAATTCTCGTGAAGTACTTGCTAAATATCTTGAAAATAATAATGAGGCAAAAGAAGAATGGGAAAAATATTATAAGTTAAAAAATGATCCCAGAATTTCTAAAATAGGTAAATTTTTAAGAAAAACTAGTTTAGATGAATTACCTCAACTGATTAATGTATTTAAAGGGGAAATGAGTTTAGTTGGGCCAAGACAAATTGTAGAAAATGAGATATCTAAATTTGGTGTTTATATTCAAGATTATTATTTGGTGAAACCAGGAATTACAGGCTATTGGCAAGTGAGTGGACGTAGTGATATTACTTATTCTGAAAGGGTACAAATGGTATCGTGGTATATTAGGAATTGGTCACTTTGGTTAGATTTTTATATTTTGTATAAGACAGTTAAGATAGTTTTATCAAATAAAGGAGCATATTGAGATGAAGGCATTTTTATTGGCAGCTGGATATGGAACACGCTTAAGACCACTAACAGATAGTATACCAAAATGTATGGTTCCTATTTGTGGGAGGCCTCTTTTATGTTGGTGGATGGATTTATTTGAGAAACACAGTATAACAGAAGTTTTAATAAATACTCATTATTTACCAGATGCAGTGAGAAAATTTATTGAAGTGTACAATAAGCAAAATACTGGTACTAAGTTGATTGAATTTTATGAGGAAAAACTTCTAGGTAGTGGTGGTACGATATTAGTGAATAGATCGTTTATTGAAAATGAGGAAAATTTTTTTGTTTGTTATGCAGATAATCTTACCAATACAGATTTAAGCAAAATGCTGGAATTTCACAAAAAGAAACAGTCATTACTGACGATGGGATTATTTCATACTAATAAACCAAAGGAATGCGGCATCGCTGCAATAAATGATCAGCAATTAATTTATAACTTTGTAGAAAAACCTATTAATCCTAAAAATGATTTAGCTAATGCTGGAATATATGTTACAGATAAAACAATTTTTGACTATTTCCCTCAAAATAATTTTATAGATTTTGGTAAAGATATACTACCTAATTTGGTCAATAAAATGTATGGATATGAAATAAAAGATTATTTATTAGATATAGGGAATTTAGATAATTACCAAAAAGCTGAGGAGGAATGGCACCAATGATAATTACTAAAACACCTTTAAGAATCAGTTTTACTGGCGGTGGAACAGATTTACCTGCTTATTATGAGCAAGGTTATGGAGCAGTAGTCAGTGCTGCTATAAATAAATATGTATATATAACGATGAATAAAAGATTTGATGATACAATCAGGATAAGTTATTCGAAAACTGAGATAGTAGATTCATTGAAGGAAATTCAGCATGATATTGCTAAAGCTTGTATGCAGATGGCTGGTGTAAATAAAGGGGTGGAAATTACTTCTATATCAGATATTCCTTCTGGTACTGGGCTAGGATCTAGCAGTAGTTTTACAGTAGGGCTTTTAAATGCACTTTATTCTTACTGTGGAGAACGGCTATCTGCACATGAATTAGCAGAAAAAGCTTGCCAAATCGAAATAGATATTTTAGGACATCCAATAGGAAAACAGGATCAGTATGCAGCAGCATACGGTGGAATAAATTATTTTACTTTTGAATGTAATGGAGATGTCAATAGAGAAAAAATTGATATCAGCGAAGAAGATAAAAGGTTGTTGGATCGCAAACTTATGATGTTTTATACAGGTATTCGCCGCAGTGCAGATGAAATTCTAGAAAAACAAAGTGCTGAAACCAGTAAAAAGTTGGATGTATTAAATTATATGCGCAATCAAGCAAATGATATGAAATGTTTATTAAATGAAAAGGGGATTAATGTACAATTTGCTGAAATGTTACATAAGGGGTGGCAAAAAAAGAAATCCGTTACAAATAGTATATCTAATAGTGAGATTGACTCTTATTATAATTTAGCACTTGAAGCAGGTGCTAGTGGCGGTAAGTTATTAGGAGCTGGAGGAGGAGGTTTTATTTTATTATATTGTGATGAACAGTATCAAAAATCCGTACGAGAAGCAGTTGGATTATATGAACTAAATTTCCGCATTGCTCGCTATGGTAGTAGGGTGGTTTATTTTGCATGATAAAGTTGTTTTTTTGGATCGGGATGGTGTAATAAATAAAAAAGCTCCTAAACATGATTATATAAAAACTTTGCAAGAATTTGAATTTTTGCCAAATGTAGATAAAGCAATTCGGTTGTTAAATAATCATGGATTTATTGTACTTATTATAACAAACCAGAGAGGGATTGCTAGAGGATTAATGAAAGAAAAAGATTTATATAATATTCATCAAGAAATGTGTGCAAAATTAAGAGAAAAGAAAGCGATAATAAACGATATATTTGTTTGTCCTCATGAAAATAATGAATGTACTTGTAGAAAGCCAAATATAGGATTATTTTTGCAGGCGGAAGCAAAATATTTAATTGATAAAAAGAAAACATTTATGGTTGGTGATAGTAATACTGATATTGAAGCAGGTAAAAGATATGGTGTTAAAACTATTGCTATTAATAAGGAACGGTTAGATGCCGATTATCGATGCAATACTTTATTGGAAGCAGTAAATTATATTATAGGAGTTGACAAGAAATGAAAGTTTTGATAACTGGCGGAGCCGGGTATATTGGCAGTCACTGTAATAGATATTTTAACGAACAAGGTGTAGAAACTGTTGTTTTAGATGATTTAAGTGATGGACATAGAGAAGCAGTCATAGTTGGTAAATTCGTTCAAGGAGATTTTGGTGATAAAAAATTCATATATAACTTCTTAGCTCAAGAAAAGTTTGATGCAATAATTCATTTTGCAGCATTTGCGTCTGTACCAGATTCTGTAACTAGACCACGACGTTATTACGACAATAATGTTGCTAAGATGTTAATATTGTTGGATGCTATTGTTGATAATGATATTAAATATTTTGTTTTTTCTTCTTCTGCAGCAACATTCGGAGAACCACAATATGTCCCCATTGATGAAGAACACCAACAAGAACCCATTAATCCCTATGGTATGACAAAACTAATTGGTGAAGAAATATTGAAAGATTATGAAAAGGCATATGGTCTGCATTCATGCTCGTTTAGATATTTTAATGCGGCAGGTGGTTCGCAAGATGTTTTGATCGGCGAAGCTCATAACCAGGAGTGCCATTTAATACCTTTAATTATTCGTGCTGCTTTAAATGGTGCACCTAAGTTAAAAGTATTTGGCAATGATTACGAAACAAGAGACGGCAGCTGTGTGCGTGACTATGTGCATGTAGAAGATTTAGCAGCTGCACATTACTTAGGTCTAAAGTACATGATGGAACACAATGTTACAGAGCAATTTAACCTTGGCAGCAATGATGGCTTTACTGTATTTGAAATTATAAAGAACTTTGAGAAGATTAGCGGCTTAAAAGTTCCTTATGATATTGCAGGTAGAAGACCTGGAGATCCAGCTGTATTAGTTGCATCAAATAAAAAAGCTAAAGAGCTATTAGGTTGGCAATTAAAAAATAGTTCCCTTGAGAATATTTTACAAACTGCATTAGCTTGGGAAAAGAATAAAAGATACTAAAATAAGGAGCTATTATGGATTATACAGCAGATATTAGAGAATATATTCAAAAAGAAATTAATACTTTGCAAAATTTAGATGTGGGAGCATTAAATGCAGCCATAGGGGCTATTGTAGAAGCTTGGAGCAAAGATGCTACAATTTACACTATGGGGAATGGTGGTAGCGCAGCAACAGCTAGCCACATGGTTTGTGATTTTAATAAAGGTGTATCTTCAGAAGTAGAGCGTAAGTTTAGATTTCAATGTTTGAATGATAATACTCCTTTAGTTATGGCAATTGCTAATGATATATCTTATGATGAAGTTTTTTCTTATCAACTAAAAGATGTTTTGGAGAAAAATGATTTAATTATTGCAATTTCCGGTAGTGGTAACTCTAAAAACATTGTAAAAGCCGTTGAATATGCTAGAGAAGTGGGGGCTAAAGTAATTGGGATTACCGGATATAGTGGTGGCAAACTTATGGATATGGCAGATTATAAAATGCATGTAGCTGTTGATGATATGCAAATTGCTGAGGATTTACATATGGTGTTCGACCATATGATGATGAGAGTACTTTGCAATAATTTAAAGAAATAGAGGATGCAGGAAATGGCTCAATATGATTATTTAATTGTTGGCAGCGGTCTATATGGGGCTGTATTTGCACATGAAGCTAAGGAAAAAGGCAAAAAGTGCTTGGTTATAGAGAAACGCAACCATATAGGTGGTAATATATATTGCAAAAATATGGATGGTATTAATGTTCACTATTATGGTGGACATATTTTTCATACGTCTATAAAAAAAATATGGGATTATGTAAACCAATTTGTTGAGTTTAATAATTATGTGAACAGTCCAATTGCTAACTATAAGGGTGAGTTATATAATTTGCCTTTTAATATGAATACTTTTCACCAAATGTGGGGCGTAGTAACTCCTAAGGAAGCAGAAATAAAAATTGCGGAGCAGCGTGCAGTTATTAAACATGAGCCTCAAAATTTAGAAGAACAAGCTATATCTTTAGTTGGTACGGATATATACGAAAAATTAATAAAAGGTTATACAGAAAAACAATGGGGTAGAACTTGTAAAGAGCTACCTGCCTTTATTATTAAGCGTTTACCAGTAAGGTATACCTATGATAACAATTACTTTAACGACAGATACCAAGGCGTTCCTGTAGGTGGGTATAACGTGCTGATAGAAAATCTTTTAAAAGGCGTTGAGGTACGTTTGGAATGTGATTTTAATAAAGATAAAGCTAAGTGGAAAGCATTGGCGGATAAGGTTGTTTATACAGGAGCCATTGATGAATATTTTGACTACAAATTTGGCGAGTTAGAATATCGCGGTTTACACTTTGAAATAGAAAAGTATGATGAAGCTAACTACCAAGGTGTTGCAGCTGTAAATTATACAGATGCAGAAACACCTTATACTAGAATAATTGAACACAAACACTTTGAGTTCGGTACACAACCTGTAACATACATTACCAAAGAATATCCGGCTGATTGGTATAAAGGTGAAGAAGCTTATTACCCAGTTAACGACGCTAAGAATGAAGCGCTTTATCAGCAATATGCAGAGCTTGCTGATAAGGAGCCTAATACAATTTTTGGGGGGCGCTTGGGTGAATATAAATATTATGACATGGATAAAGTTATTGATAGCGCTTTGCAGTTAGTAGAAAAGAAATTGAAATAAGATGGATATTAAGATATTAGTTGCAACTCATAAAATTTACTGGATGCCAGCGGATAAAGTTTATATTCCTATACACGTGGGTAAAAATGGGAAAAAAGATATTGGTTATAATGGTGATGATACCGGGGACAACATCTCGGATAGGAACTCTGCTTATTGCGAGCTAACAGGGTTTTATTGGGCGTGGAAGAATTTAAATGCCGATTATGTTGGCTTAGTACATTATAGACGTTATTTCACGAAAAAGGGCTTGTTTTGTCGCTCTATTGTAAAAAAGAGAAGTGACATTTTAACAACAAAAGATTGGGAAAAACTTTTGGCAGAGAACGATATTATTGTTGCAGATAAGCGTAATTATTGGATAGAAACTAATGAGCAACATTATTTAAATGCACACCCTAGGGAACAGTTTGATGTGGCAAAAACAGTAATTAAGGAAAAATGTCCAGAATATTTAAAAGGCTGGGATATTATGATGGGCAGAACGTGGGCGCATATGTTTAATATGTTTGTTATGAAAAAAACATATTATGATGAATTTTGTCAGTGGTGGTTTGATATAATGTTTGAAATAGAAAAAAAAGTGGATTTAGAAAAATATGCAAATGAAGAACAACGATGGTTTATTGATGAATTATTATTAGATGTTTGGTTAGAAACTAAGAAGTACAAATACAAAGAAATTAATGTGGATTTTTTTGAAAATCAAAATTGGTTAAAAAAGTTATTTCATTTTTTTAAAAGAAAAATAACTATAATTTGAGGATATGGATATGAAAGTTTTAATTGTAGCATTTCACTCTAGATCAATGACTCCTTATAGTGAATTATATGAAAATGTAATTAAAAACAATAATGACATTTATGATATTATTTTTTGGGATAGATTTTCAAATAATAAACTTGAACGAAAAGGTAATGAGTTTATTATTCATAAAATTTGTTCTTTAGGAGGGAACAAATTTAAAAAGATTGTTCCAATGTTTTATTTTAGAAAAACAGTAAACCAAATTATAAAAAATGGTAATTATGATAGAATTATAATTTTAAATACATTACCAGCAGTATTATTAAGTAACGTTTTGATATCAAATTATAAAGGAAAATATATACTTGATATAAGAGATTACACATATGAAAAATATAAATTTTATAAAAAAAGAGTAGATAATTTAGTGAAAAATTCTTTCATTACTACGGTTTCTTCATTTGGCTTTTTTCGATTTTTAGAAAATAATAAAAAAATTTATTTGAACCATAATATAAGCAATTGGAATATTATTGGTTTTTCAGATAAGGAATTATCTGAAAAACCAAAAATAAAAATTGGATTTGTTGGTGTAGTTCGCTATATGAAAGAGAATATGAATTTGATGAGACAAATGAAAAATAATGAAAAATATGAATTTATATATATAGGTAATACATATCCAGAATGTAATTTAGAAAAAACATGTAAAAATGAAAATATAGAAAATGTTACTTTTAAAGGTGAATTTAATAATAAAGATAAACCTGAAATTTATAAAGAGATAGATATTATAAATGCATTATATGGCAATGAATCTTTGGAGGTACAGACTGCTTTACCCAATAAATTATATGATGCGATTATATTTAAAAAGCCGATGATTGTTTCTAAAGGAACATATCTTGCAGAATTAGTGGAAAAATATAAAATAGGAATAACTGTCGATTTTAAAGAAAATTTTTATGAAGTTATTGAAAAATATATAGCTGAATTTCATTCACATGAATTTAATAAAAATGCTAATATGTTATTATATAAAGTCATCTGTGATCAAAGAAAAATAAAAGAAAAAGTCAAATGTTTTATAAAATATGGTGAGAAGAATGAATAATCCTATAGTCAGCATAATAATACCTGTTTATAACGTTGAAAATTATCTTACCCAATGTTTAGATTCTGTAATTTTACAGACATATGAATTTTTAGAAATAATTTTAATAAATGATGGGTCTACAGATAGATCAGGAGAAATTTGTAATAAATATGCTGAAAACGATAAAAGAATAAAAGTTTTTCATTTAGATAATTCTGGTAGTGCAGAAGCTAGAAATAAAGGATTAGATATTGCTACAGGCAAATATGTGATGTTTTTGGATAGCGATGATTATCTCGAAAAAGATGGTATAGAAAAATTGCTAGTACTAGCTGAAACTAAGGCATTAGACATGGTATGTGGAAGGTACAAAACAGTAAACGAAATTGGTGATGTTTTAGACATTTCCGAAACAAACATATTCTTGAATAAGATGAATAATAATATTATTACAGGTGAGAAATATTTATCTAATAATGGGCTTGTGCCAGCAATTTGGATCTATTTTTATTCGAAGATGTATTTAGATGAAATTGAATTAAGATTTAAAAATTTTAGAGATAATGGTTGCTATGAGGATTGCGATTTTGTGATTAGAGCAATTTATTTTTGCAAAAAAATAATGAAAAGTGATATAGTTTTTTATAATTACCTTCAAAGGAAAAACTCTCAAAAATATAGAAGAGAAGCTAAATTAAGCTATAATATAGTAGAAATAGCTGATGAACTTATTAAATTTGGTGAGAATAATGTACAAGGTAAAGAATGTAGAATCTTTTTTGATAAGTATATTGATTTTTTATATGCTCAATCTGTTCAAAGAATAATACAATTAAAATGTAATGCCGATATTTTTAAAGAAATTGATTTTAAAGATAAGATAAGCCAAAGATTATTCAAGTCTCAAATTAAAAAATATAGAATTATTGGTTTTTGTTTGAAATATAATTTGATGAAAGTATATGAATCAATATATTCTTTATATAGAAAGATTTTCTGGAATGATTCTTTATGAAATTAGGTGGAATATGAAAAGATATAGATTTAAAGAAATTATTAATACGGATTCTTTTATTCCAGCACTAACCAAGGGTGTTAAAGATGTTGAAGTTATTATAGATGAGTTAAATATGATCCCCATAAACAACGTGGGTGTATCTTTCTTAGATGTGATGGAAAATAAAAACGTGTTAGGTAAACTCTACTATTATTTAAATAACAGTAGAGTTTCATTAGCAATAAAATTATTTTTTCTTAAAGACAAGTTAATTTTTTTGAACTATCCTTTTTTAAAAGGGAGAATATTTGATTATATAATACAGAAAAGACTATTAAAAAATAATAGATTATGTTTAATTGTTCATGATATATATTCATTGCAAACTGATAAAATAGAAAAATCCACTTTAGAAAAAGAAATAAATATTTTTAATTGTGCGGATAGAATTATATTCCATAATGAAACTATGATAAGTTTTTTGATTAACCATGGATTAAAAAATAAAAAGTGCCTGAGTATAGATTTATTTGACTATATTTTAGATGATGATATTTTTGAAAAGCGTAATTTAGAACGGAAGGTGATTTTTGCTGGAAATATTGCAAAAGCACCTTTCTTAAGTCGGATGTGTTTTATGAGAAATAGAGATTTCGTTTTGGAGTTATATGGACCAAACTATGATAAAAATAGCATTACAGCAGAGTTTATCAATTATAATGGGATTTTAGATCCTATTGATATTATTCATAACTTAAATGGAAGTTTTGGACTTATTTGGGATGGTGATTCAATTGATAAATGCGATGGTAAATTTGGTGAATATTTGAAATATAATAATCCATTTAAGTTATCTATGTATATAGCAGCAGGGATACCAATTATTTGCTGGTCAAAATCAGCTACAGCTATTTTTGTAGAAAAAAACAATATAGGTTTTTGCATAAATTCTTTAGAAGAAATTTCAAAAATTTTTGAAAATATAAATGAAAAAGATTATGAAAGAATTAAACTTAATGTAGAAAAAATAGGTATAAAGGTTAGAAAAGGCTTTTTTTTGAGGCAAGCACTTAAACGTTTATATAATTTATGAAAATAATGGAAGTTTGTTAAATAATGAAAAAAAATTTATTGAAAAATATTTTTTCAATGGTTAGTCTGAAGGGATTAGAATATCTTTTAGCTTTGGCCATTTTACCGTATTTAGTAAGGGTATTAGGAGTAGAAAAGTATGGAGCTATTGTATTTATGCAAAGTATAATACAATATTTTGTAATTATTATTGATTATGGGTTTAATATTATTACTCCACGACGTATCGCAATAACAAATAATTTATTGGAACATGGGAAAATTTTTTCTTCTGTTATTGTATGCAAAATAATTTTGGGCACATTTCTTACATCATTATTTTTGATAATTTATTTGTTTACTTCTTTATTGAATTTTGTTGATATAAAATTATTTATAGCTTTGTATTTAAATGTTATTGGAAATATAATATTTCCAATATGGTTTTTTCAAGGCATACAAAAAATGGAGTATATAACTGTAATAAATATATTATCAAGATTCATCACAGTTATTGCCATTTTTTTATTTGTACGCACTCCAGATGATTATATTATAGCTGCAGTTTGCCAAGCATCAACTAATGTTTTATCAGGTATTTTCTCTTTGTTTTTTTTAATAAAAAAATATAATTATCTGTTTTTGTTTCCTTCAATTAAATATATAGCAAATACTTTTATTGAAGGATGGGAAATTTTTATTTCTACTTTGGCAATAAATGCTTATACTGCAACTAATATTATTGTTTTGCGCTTATTTACTAATGATGTAATTGTTGGATATTATGGAGCTGCTAATAAAATAATTGATAGCATTAAAGGAATATTGAACCCTATTTCTTTGGCAATATTTCCTTATATAAGCCAACAAGTTAGTATAAATAAATCAAATGCTATTTTATTCATCAGAAAAGTTTTGAAATATTATTCGATATTTGGATTTATTATGTTTTTTGTTTTATTTATCTTTTCACATGAAATAGTTTCATTATTATTAGGAGATCAATATGAACAATCTATTATTTTAATAAAAATATTATCTGCTATTCCTTTTTTAGTGGCTATAAGCAATGTATTAGGAACCCATACATTGTTAACTTTTGGTTATAATAGAGTTTATAGTAAAATTTTGCTTGTTTCTGCATTGATAAGCATTATTTTAATAATACCTATGAGCTATTTGTTTTTTGATAAGGGTGCTGCTTTTACAATGTTGGTAACGGAATTTTGTGTTACTTTGATGATGTACGTATCTTTAAGAAAACTAGATATACATATTATGAGGTGCAATAATGGTAGAAGAAAAAAATATTATTAAAATTCAAGAAATTTTTCTTGGATTATCAATAATAGCATTACCATTTGACAGTATACCTAATATATTTTCAATATCTATTATTGGAACTAAACTTTCTTTGTACTTTACTATTATAGCTTTACTATCTTGTATCACAAGAAATGTGTTTTGGCCTAAAAAAACAATAAATAATATACTATATTTATATATATGTATTTATTTGTGTTGGCAAATTATTTGTTTGTTTCATGGTGTAATAAATTACGAATATATAAATTTTTTGAAAGAATTTCATTCTAATAAATTAGATTTAATACTAAAGAAATTTCCTATAATACTTTATTATTTTGATAGAGAAATAATAGTCAAACTTTATATTTTTCTTAGATTGTCTTTAAATAAAGTTTTATTACCTACAATTACATGCTGGGGTACTGTTTATTTAATATATGATTTATATATGATTAAGAAAGAAAATATGTTTTTCGTTGTTCGAAGATATGTTTTGATATTAGCTTTTTTATGTGGAATATACTCAATTTTGGAAGTCTTTGTTTTGAAATTCAATAATATATATGCTTATAAATTATTGAAAATAATAAACCCATATTTATACGATGTTTCTGCAGTCCATGGTTGGTGGCCACCATTAATATGGGAGAATCAATTGCGTAGTTTATGTACAGAGCCTTCTCATTTTGGAATAATAGTTTCACTAATAATTCCTTTTTTGTGGAGTTACTTGTATGAAGGGAAAAATATTAAAACTATTTTTGCTGTAGCCTATTTTTCTTTTTTGATTTATTTAACGCAAGCAAGAACTGCAATTATATTATATATTGTTGAATTAGGACTATTATATTTAATTAATATATTTGAGAAAAAGAAATACTTTATTACTGCATTAATAGTGACTGTAATAACAAGTATTACTTTTATTGTTGGCGCGTCTACATTTTTTGATAAAGAATATGCATTTAAATATAAGGAATATTTAAATAATAATGTTTTATCTATTGCTGATTCTAATGCAAGAAGTAATAATGCTCGTTACATAAATCTTGTTACTAATATAAAGATAGCAGAGAAACATATTATATTTGGAGTGGGTGACGGTTTAAAAGAGGCATATATAGCAAATTATTTGAATTACGAAGATTTAAATAATAAGGAAGTAAAAAATTGGCAATCCGATATCTATAAAAACGGTCCTTTTAAATCGGAATTTCCAGTAGTTAATAGCTTTATAAATATTATTATTAACAATGGTATTGTAGGACTGATTTTATGGTTTTTACCAATGGGATATGTTATAATAAAAATATATAGAAATTGGTTTTATTTAATACAAGAATATAATTTTATGTTTATTTTGATTGCTTGGATTGCGTCTATTGTGGCAATGTTTAGTAATTATACATTTTTAACTTACTATATATCACTAGGTGTAATATTGACACTTTTGAATTATTTTAATGTATCTAATGTACAAGAATTTTCAAAAAGTAAGAAAAAAAGATATTAACAATTAATATAATAAATTTATCAGTTGTGATTATCTAAAGAGGTACTTATGCGTTTATTGATTACCGGCGGCGCCGGTTTTATTGGCAGCAATTATATAAATTGGCATTTACAGCAGTATCCGAATGATGAAATTGTATGTTTGGACAAGCTGACTTATGCTGCTAATATGGCGGCGCTGGCAGATGTCGTTAAATTAAATAATTTCACTTTCATCAAGGGAGATATTTGTGATGAGCAATTTGTAGAAAGGTGTTTTGCGCAGTATAAGTTCGACGCAGTGATAAATTTTGCGGCTGAGAGCCACGTCGATACTTCTATCAAGTCTCCGTCTATTTTTACTAAAACTAATGTCGAAGGTACAGGTGTGTTGTTAGATGCCTGTGTTAAGTTTGCTGTAGCAAGATTTCATCAGATATCTACGGACGAAGTATATGGGGACAAACAGTTAGATTATGACTGGCGTGGGTTCACAGAAGAAGCTGCCTTACATCCTTCCAGTCCTTATGCTGCTTCAAAGGCAGCCGCTGATTTATTGTGCTTGGCTTATGCCAGGACATATGGTTTATATGTAACTATCAGCCGCAGCAGTAATAATTATGGACCCTGGCAGCATAGTGAAAAACTTTTGCCTAAGATCATAGCTTTAGCAGAGAGCGGCAAAAAAATACCTGTTTATGGTACTGGTTTAAATAAACGTGACTGGTTATATGTGCTTGATCATTGTATTGCTGTTGATAAAATACTCAAAAATGGAAAAGCTGGTCATATTTATAATATTGCGGCCGGTACCGAAATGGCCAATCTAACTTTTATAAAAGTGGTACTGGGAATTTTGGGCAAAGATGAAAATGTAATTGAATTTGTGGAAGACCGGGCTGGGCATGATTTACGTTATCCTATGGATTGTGAAAAAATCAAAAATGAATTGGCTTGGAAACCGCATTATGCTTTTGAAGAAGCACTGACTAAAACTGTAGCCTGGTATAAAGGTTGAATACTAAAAAGCAGAGCAGATGCTCTGCTTTTTTGCTAAATTTTTACCAGTTAAAATTTGCCACTGCTAACCTAAAAAGGTATAATAATATAATACAGGTAATTTTGCGAAGCTGCTTAGTTGCGGTTTCAATTTTAATATGAGGTGTATTCAGTGACAGCAAAAACTTATGCGATTTTAAATTACGGCTGCCAGATGAACGAAAGTGACGCTGAGCATTATGCCGGCCAGCTGCAGGAGCTTGGCTACAGCGCTGCTGACGATTTTCATGATGCGGATGTAGTTGTAGTAAATACCTGCTGCGTACGTGAAAGTGCGGAAAAACGCATTTTAGGTAAAATTGGTGAATTAAAAGGGGTCAAAGCAAAGCGTCCGGGACAGATCGTTTGTGTTGCCGGCTGTATGGCGCAGAAGGATGGTGAGAAACTGATCAAAAAACATCCGCAAATCGATTTATTGATCGGTACAGCCCATGTCAATGGTTTTAAGGAGATACTGGCTGAGTATTTGGCTGATAAAGGCGAACGGGTGTATAACAGTCTGGAGGTCAAAGAAAGCGAGTTTGAGGGCGAGCGTATTCGGCAAAGCGGGTTTTCAGCCTGGATCCCGATTATGTATGGCTGCAACAATTTTTGCACATATTGTATTGTGCCGTATGTACGTGGACGTGAGCGCAGCCGCAGTATCGAAAATATTGTGGATGAGGTCGAGCAGGCCGTTGCTAAAGGGTATAAGGAGTTTACGCTGTTAGGGCAGAATGTCAATTCCTATGGTAAAGATTTTGGCGAAAAAGATCAGTTTGCCAAATTATTACGCCGCGTGAATGAAATCCCGGGAGTGGAACGGATTCGCTATATGACAAGTCATCCGCGTGATATGCACGAAGATGTTATCAAAGCAGTTGCCGAATGTGAGCATGTTTGCGAGAATTTTCATATCCCATTTCAATCCGGCAGCAATAAAATTTTGAAAGCAATGAACCGCGGCTATACACGTGAAAAATATTTGGAGCTTGTAGCTATGATCAGGCGTTATGTGCCGGAAGCTGCTATTACAACGGATATTATTGTTGGGTTCCCCGGGGAAACAGAGGCTGATTTTAATGATACTTTGAATTTAGTAAAAGAAGTTGGTTTTGATGCGGCCTTTACTTTTATTTATTCTAAACGATCGGGAACACCGGCTGCTTTAATGGAAGAACAGGTTCCGTTAGATGTAAAGAAAGCCAGACTGAATTTACTGATGGAAGCTCAGAATATTTCGAGTGTGCAGCGTAATGAAGCTTTGGTTGGCAAAACATTAGAAGTTTTAGCAGAAGGACCAAGCAATAATAACGAAAAAGTATGGAGCGGGCGAACACGTACTAATAAGCTGGTTTTATGGCCGGTCGAAGGACGAGAGTTTGAGCTGGGCGATAAAGTGCAGGTGCAGATCGAAACTGCGCAGACCTGGCTTTTTAAAGGGAAGGCGGTAAAATGACAACTGCTTATACGCCGATGGTGCAGCAGTACCTTGAAGTAAAGCGTCAGCATGAGGATGAATTGCTGTTTTTCCGTTTAGGCGATTTTTACGAAATGTTTTTTGAGGATGCGCTGACAGCCTCCAGAGAGTTGAATATCACGCTGACAGGGCGTGCCGGCGGTATGGAAGAAAAGATACCGATGTGTGGCGTGCCTTATCATTCTGTCGATAATTATATTGCCAAACTGATCAAAAAAGGTTATCGCATCGCTATTTGTGAGCAGGTGGAAGATCCTAAAGCAGCCAAGGGTATCGTTGAACGTAAGGTCGTCAAGATCATTACGCCCGGAACTGTTTTGAGCGAACAGCTTTTAGATGATAAACATAACAGGTATTTAGTTTTTCTGCAGGAGGATGGCAGTGAAATATGTCTTGCTGCCGCCGATATTTCTACAGGCGAATGCCAATGGTTCAGTGCTGCTGGTGAAGAGCGTTTGATGGCGATCAAGGAACAGCTGTTCCGCATTCAGCCGGCAGAATTAGTTGCCTATAGCGGTATTGCCAATTGGGAGAATTTAGCAGCCTGGATCAAAAGCAAAGTGCCGGAATGTGCAGTTTCGGTATATCAGGAAGAAGAAGGAGCGCCGCAGTATTTTGCGCAGCATTTTGGCAATGATGATGTTGCCGATATTTTAGTGCATGATACGGTAGAGCATTTACTGCGTTATCTGCATGTAACTGTTAAAGCAGATCTGTCGCATATCAACAGCTTGTCGCGTATCGCTAAAGAACAGTTTATGAATTTGGATGCAACGGCTGTCAGAAATTTAGAGCTTATCAAAAATATGCGGGATGGTTCCAAACGGGGCACATTATTAGATGTACTTGATTTTACGTCTACTTCTATGGGTGCCCGTAAACTGCGTAACTGGATCGAATGTCCTTTGCTGGATTTGTCACAGATCAGGTCAAGGCAGGAAGCAGTAGGAGAATTGCTGGCTAATATACAGCTGCGTGGCAACCTGCAGGAAAAGCTAAAAGCTATTTTTGACTTAGAACGTATTGTTTCGCGTATCGAAGTTGGCAGTGCCAACGCGCGTGATCTGGTTTCACTGCGTTCTTCACTGGCAGTGCTTCCTGAAATAAAAAGCTTACTGAGATCCTGTAACAGCAAACTTTTACAACAGTTATGTGAAGATGTGCATCTGCATCAGGAGCTTTTTACTACTTTGATGGCAGCGATCGTAGATGAACCGCCTTTTTCTGTACGCGAAGGCGGCATGATCCGCAGCGGCTTTGATTTAGAGCTGGATGAACTGCATTCTATTGCCAGTGATAATAAGACCTGGATGCAGAATTTTGAACTGAAAATCAAAGAAGAGACTGGCATCAAAACCTTAAAGGTCGGCTATAATAAGGTTTTTGGCTATTATATCGAAGTTTCTAAAGGTCAAAGCGCAAATGTACCGGATTATTTTGTCCGCAAGCAAACACTTGTAAATGCCGAGCGGTATATAGTTCCTGAATTAAAAGATTTTGAAAATAAGATTTTAAGCGCTAAAGAAAAGATCGAGCAGCTTGAATATTATATTTTTACACAGCTGCGTGAGAAGATCAGGGCTCAGATCGTGCAGATGCAGGAAACAGCACGGGCTTTGGCCAATATTGACGTTTTGGTATCGCTGGCGGAAGTTGCTTTTAAATATAACTATGTGTGCCCGGAATTGAATAACCGCAGTGAAATAAAGATTTATGACGGACGCCATCCGGTGGTGGAGCGTTTGCTGGAACGTGAGATTTTTGTTCCAAACAACACGACTCTCAACAATAATGACGAACGTATGATTATTATTACCGGACCGAATATGGCTGGTAAATCGACTTATATGCGCCAGGTTGCCCTGCTGGTTTTGATGACGCAGATGGGCAGCTTTATTCCCGCACGTCAGGCTACTATTGGCCCTGTGGATAAGATTTTTACCCGCGTCGGCGCCAGCGACGACCTGGCAACTGGTCAAAGTACTTTTATGGTAGAGATGAACGAAGTTGCGCAGATACTCAGGTATGCAACTAAGGACAGTCTGATTATTTTGGATGAGGTTGGCCGCGGTACCAGCACTTTTGATGGTATGAGCATCGCGCGTGCTGTAATGGAGTTTATTCACGAGAAAATAAAAGCCAAAACACTGTTTGCTACGCATTATCATCAGTTGATTGCGTTGGAAGACGTTATGAGCGGTGTTAAAAATTATTCTGTTGCTGTTAAAGAGCGTGGCAATGATATCGTCTTTTTGCGCAGGATCGTGCCCGGCGGTACTGACCGCAGTTACGGTGTACATGTTGCAAGGCTTGCCGGCCTGCCTAAGAAGGTCATTGACCGGGCTCAGGAGATTCTGGACGAGTATGACAATTGTGAAGCTGCCTGCAGTGTTCAGATAACTCCCCGGTCAGAAAAAGAAGCGGCGCCGATGGGGTCGTTGTTTGCCAGCGGCTTGCAGCAGCAGATTTTAAAAATGGATGTTATGGCGATGACGCCGATCGAAGCATTGAATGCCTTGTATAAATTGCAGGATGAAGCCAAAAGGGAAGGCGGTGAATTATGAACGAACAAAAAGTACAGTTATTAGATCAGAATACGGCGAATCAGATCGCAGCCGGTGAAGTTGTCGAAAAACCTGCTTCTGTCGTCAAAGAGCTTGTTGAAAATTCTTTGGATGCAGGTGCGGATAATATTGAGGTCACTATTTTTGGCGGCGGCACAGAATACATCCGCGTTGTCGATAACGGCAGCGGTATGTCGGAAGAAAATGCAAAATTAGCAGTTCTGCGGCATGCTACAAGTAAAATCAGAGCGGCGGAAGATCTGCTGCACCTGAATACTTTAGGCTTTCGCGGCGAAGCATTGCCGAGTATTGCTTCTGTCAGTAATTTTCAACTGCTGACGCGGCCTGTTACGGAAGAGTTTGCTACTTCGATCAAAATCGAAGGTGGTGATCAGGCTGAATGTATTGCTACAGGCGGTCATACGGGGACGACGATCATTGTTGAAAATTTGTTTTTCAATGTTCCGGCCCGCCGTAAATTTTTACGGACCGTACAAACAGAAAGCCGTTATATCAGTGAACTGATCACAAAACTGGCTTTATCGCGTCCTGATGTAAGATTTAAGCTTATCAGCAACGATAAAGAAGTTTTAAGTACGCCGGGCAACGGTGATCTGGTCGAGACTATCAAGGCGCTGTATGGTAAAAATGTCAGCGAAGAGCTTTTAACAGTAGATTTTGCTGACAGCGAAGTGAAAGTAAGGGGCTTTATCGGCAAACCGACTTTGCTGAAAGGTACGCGGCAATGGCAGACCCTGCTGGTAAACGGACGCATCATTACTAACAGAATGATTGCTAAGGCGATTGACCATGCGTATCAGTCGCAGATCCCTAAAAGCGGTTTCCCGTTTGCGGTGTTGAATATCAATGTCGATACTGAAAGTATTGATGTCAATGTCCATCCGCAGAAAAGTGAAATCAAGTTCAGTGATGACAGCACGGTTTATAAAGCAATGTACAAAGCTTTGACTGACGCATTGACGCGGCCCATGAGCGCTAAACCGCAGGATCTGACATTATTGGATGATTCTGAGCTGCAGGTATTTAAACCTGCTGAGACTGCTGCAGAAGCAGCGGAGATACCGGCAGTACTGCCGGAAAGCAGCGAAAATAAGCCGGTTGAAGCAAAGACGCAGGTTTTACCGGCTTCAGGCAGCAATACTGGTGCTATAAAAACAGAACCGGCACCGGAATATAAAGCGCAGCAGCAGAGTGTTTGGAAAGAGCCGGAATATACATACAGGCCTCCTAAAACAGAACCTGTGTATACGATAAGTGAAACCCGTGATGTTTTTGATAAACAAGACAATATTGCCTCTAATATTATTGATTTTACTGATACTGACAGCGGCGTCGATACGATCTGGCCTCTGGGACAGGTTGACAGAACCTTTATTGTTGCCCAATCAGAAGATTCTTTGTTTTTGATCGATCAGCATGCCGCGCATGAGCGAATCTTATATGATAAGCTTGTCGCTGCTCATAATGATATCCCGGCTCAGCAGATGTTGATACCTTTGTATATCGATGTTACGTCCCAGGATGTCAATTTGATCGAGGAGCATCGGGAAGAATTCCTGCGTTTAGGTGTTGATATAGAGGCAGCAGGCGAAGCTATGCTGCGTGTTTCAAGCCTGCCTGCGGATATAAAGGCTGATGATGCGGAAGATTTTGTGCGAGAAATTACACAAATGCTGGCTGAATTAAGAACGATCGATCCCAGCGATTTGCGTCAGAATATTTTGCATATGACTGCGTGCAAAGCAGCTATCAAAGCCGGTGAGGTTCTGAATATGCGCCAGATGCGGCAGTTGATCATTGATCTTTGCAATACGGAGCATCCTTTTACCTGTCCTCACGGCAGACCCTGTATGGTGGAAATAAATTCTGCTGAATTATATAAGATGTTTAAGAGAACGTAAAAGTATGCAGAAATCGTTTAAGTTTGCAGTAACAGTTGGACGCAATGAAAATGCTGATTTAGAGAAAATTGCTCAAATATGGGCAGAGAAATTTAACGTGAAATATGTGGAACGCGGCAGTAAGGGGTCTTTGAAATTTTTGCTTGACCAGGAGCAGGTGGACGCACTTTTAGTGGCAACGAATCAAGGACCGCAGGTCTATAGTGCTTCCGGGACCTTCTTTTTTCACCCCAGTATGGCAGTTTTGCGTGCGCAACGCTTAAAAAAGTACGAGCCCGATCACTTTGTTGCTGCCCTGGAGCTTAAGCCGGGCATGAAAGTTCTCGATTGCACGATGGGGCTGGCCAGTGATGCCATTGTTGCCAGTTTTATTACAGGAGCTGAGGGTGTTGTTTGTGCTGTTGAAGCTTCGCCATTACTGCACTTTGTAGTCAGTGAGGGACTGAAGAACTATCAGGCTGAAGATATTGATTTAAATAGTGCCATGCGCAGGATAACAACGGTATGTGCAGAAGCGGAGACTTATTTAGCTGCTTTACCGGCCGACAGTTTTGATGTTGTTTACTTTGATCCAATGTTTAGAATACCTGTAAACGGTTCTTCCAATATGGAACCGCTGCGGCCGCTGGCGTGGGAAAAAGCTTTGACGGCAGAGATGGTTGAGGCTGCGCTGCGAGCAGCTCCCTGTGTAGTTATCAAAGAACGGGGCCAAAAGTTGTTGGAAGCTTTTGGGTGCACAGAAATTGTTGGCGGCCGTTATAGCCGCGTAAAATATGGTATCCGAAGGAGGTAACGGCATGAAACCGAAAGTTGCCGTTATTTTAGGACCGACTGCAACCGGTAAAAGCCATTGCGGTATAGCCTTGGCAAAGCGTCTTAATGGTGAAATAATTTCCGGCGATTCCATGCTGGTATATCAAAAAATGAATATCGGTACGGCAAAACCTTCTGCTGAGGAATTAGCGGAAGTGACGCATCATTTAGTTGATATTTTACCGCCGGATGCTGAATTCAGCGTTGTTGATTTTAAAGAAAAAGCCGAAAAGCTGATCGTTGATATCAATGAGCGCGGTAAATTACCAATAATTGTTGGCGGCACCGGGCTTTATATCAAGGCTTTACTTGAAAATTATGAGTTCAATGCCGTCGAAGAATGCAGTGAATTAAGGCAGGAGCTGGAAGCATTTGCGAAAGCACATGGCAACAGCGCTTTGCATGAAAAATTGCAGGTGCTTGATCCGGAAGCTGCCGCAAGATTGCATGCTAATGATGTCAGGCGGATCATCAGAGCGATCGAAGCAGTGCAGGGCGGTGAAAAAATTACTCATAAGAAAGCTGATGAGTGGCCCTATGACGCTGTTGTTTTGGGTCTGCGGATGGAACGTGAGAATTTGTACGCACGAATTAATGCCAGAGTTGATAAAATGCTGGCAGACGGGTTGATCGAGGAAACTGAAAAGCTGCTTGAAAGCGGCATCTCTCCAGAGGCCCAGTCGATGCGCAGCATTGGTTACAGGCAGATAACCTGGTATTTACAGGGGCAGATGGATAAAGCGGCCGCTGTTGAGAAATTGAAACAGGCAACTCGGAATTTTGCCAAACGGCAATTTACCTGGTATCGTCAGATGCCTTATATTGAATGGTTCGATGTGGGAGAAGAACCTGCATATGAAAAGATTATCGAGGATATGCAGCAAATGCTTGTAGAAAAGTTTAAACTGCGGTAGAATTAAGATATATAGTTGGAAATTACTTTGGAGGGGAAACTTATGAATAATAGTGGACCAAAACCGACAATGAATCTTCAGGACAGCTTTTTGAACCACGTACGTAAAGAAAACCTGGGTGTTATTATTTATTTAGTTAACGGCTTTCAAATCAGAGGGCTGGTAAGAGGTTTTGATAACTTTACCGTTATTATTGAAAACGAAGGTAAACAACAGCTTGTTTATAAGCATGCTATATCGACTATTTCGCCGGCGGCTAATATTACAATTATGCAGCCAGAGAAGCGCGAACAATAATGTTTTGAAAAACAGCGCTTGAGCGTTGTTTTTCTTTTTTGAGGATAAATTATGAACGATAAGTTAAGTTTATTTTTTGAATATCTGACAGTTGAATTGGGATTATCACCTAATACACGACTGGCATATGAGCGTGATTTACGTTTGTTTAAAGAAGCTTTGTCTTTGCCTGATAATAACGCGCTGGCTAAAGTATCGCGTGAACAGATCATCCGCTATATGACAGGTTTGAAAAATAAAGGCCTGGCAGCAGCAACAATAGCACGGAAGCTGGCTGCCATAAAATCTTTTTATCGTTTTATGACGGCAGAAGGCTATTTGGATATTGATCCTGCTGAAGTTGTGGAAGCGGGAACGAAAGGCATCAAACTGCCCAGGGTTTTAAATCCGGAAGAGGTGCTGAAGCTTTTGGAGCAGCCTGATCTGGGGACGCATGAAGGCTATCGTGACCGCACAATGCTGGAAGTGCTTTATGCGACAGGAATGCGCGTTTCCGAATTGCTGAGTTTACCTGTCAGTGGGGTTAATCTGCAGATGAAATATATCATCGCTTTCGGCAAAGGCTCTAAAGAGCGGTTGATACCTGTAGGCGGTATAGCCGTTGAATATTTAGACAAATATCTGCATGTTGTAAGGCCGCAGTTGGTCCATACAAAAAATCCCACTGTCAAAAATTTATTTTTGAGCATGAACGGTAATGAAATGACAAGGCAGCGTTTTTGGCAGATCATTCGCGGTTATGGGCATCAGGCAGGGTTAAGTAAGGAGCTTACACCGCATATGCTGCGGCATTCTTTTGCTACGCATCTGCTTGATAATGGGGCTGATTTGCGGTCTGTGCAGGAACTTTTAGGACATTCAGATATTTCTACAACACAGATCTATACGCATCTGACAAATAAACGCCTGCGCGATATTTATGAAAAAGCGCATCCGCGGGCATAGAGGAGGCTACTATGGCGAGAAGGAGTAATAGAAAAAAAGGATCAGGCGGAGGCTTCGTTCTGACTCTGATTTTAGTATTATTGGCTATAGCCGTTGCCGGCGGTATTTATTATGCGGCGAGCAGAGGCGGAGAAAAAGATGTGCTTGATAAAGGCCTGACTGGTTCTTCTGCTGTTGATTTACGGGAAGAATCAAAAGAAGCACACAGGGCAGTTGACGATATTTTGTTATCGAAAGATAACTGGCAGTTAACTGACAATGGCCGTGAAGATCAGCATGAGCGCATGAAGGAAACAGGCGGAGAAGTGGTCTGGAATAAGCGTCAGCTGGCTATTGGCGTTCCGCCAAGTACAGGATTAGAGGGGGCTGCCGACTGGCTGGGAGAGAAAATTGCCGGTACGAAAATGCTTGTACTCAATCAGCGCGATGCGACTTACAACGGTTGGGAAGCAGTGCGGATGGAAATTGCCATTTCTGCCAAAGCAGGAACAGGTAAAATGAATTTTGTCACCGATACGGTTTACTTTTATCATAATTTAAATCTGACGAAGGAAGACAAAGATATTAAAGAAGATGAGAGTAAGAAGAAGGATGACAAAAAAACGACCCAGAAGTATCATGGTAAATTAGCCGTTATTATTGACGACTGCGGTTATGATCTAGCGCCGGTAAGGAAATTGGTCAAATTAAATGCGCCCTTTAGTTATGCGATCCTTCCCTATAAGGATTTCAGCAGCGACGCTTTGCATGTTATAAAAGGCGGCGGGAAGACTGCCATGTTGCATTTGCCGATGGAACCGATGGACAGAACAGCAATGTCTGAGGGCAAAGCTACCATACTGACTGATATGACTGCTGACCAGGTTCAGCAAGTGACGCGCAAAGCAGTAGACAGCCTACCTGGTATCGAAGGCGTTAATAATCATCAGGGATCAAAAGCAACAAGTAATGAAGCAACGATGAAAGCCGTACTGAAAGTTTTGAAGCAGCAGGGTCTGTTCTTTGTAGACAGCAGTACCTATTCCAAATCTATTGGCGACCAGGTCGCACGCAGCATGGGTGTGCCTACGGCCCGCAACAATATCTTTTTGGACAACAGTGCCAACGAAGACGACATTATTGCTAAAATCTGGCAGGCGGTGGAAATGGCTGACAGAAACGGCAGTGCCATTGCTATTTGCCACGCCCGGCCGCATACTGCTGCAGCCTGGAGCAGGGTCATTGATGAAGTAAATGCATCTGGAATCCAGTTGGTTCCCGTAAGCAGTTTGTTGAAATAAACGGAGGAATTGACTATGTATGTTGAAGAAACGATCAGTAAATATGAAAAATATATCAATCCGGCCCAGGCGAAATTATTTCGTTTCATGGGTTTGGCAAGCGTTGAAGGCCACGCAGAGGGTTGGATAATAACCGACAGTGAAGGCAAACAGTTTATTGATTGCCTCGGCGGTTATGGCATGTTTGCGTTGGGTCATCGAAATCCGGAAGTTATAGCGGCGGTGGAAGCAGAGCTGCATAAAATGCCTATGAGCGGGAAAGTGCTTTTTAACAGGCCTATGGCTGATCTGGCAGAAAAACTGGCAGAAATCACTCCCGGGGATCTGCAATACAGTTTTTTCGTCAACAGCGGTACAGAAGCTGTTGAAGGCTGCCTTAAAGTTGCGCGTCTGGCAACAAAAAGAAAAAAGTTTATTGCTGCTAAGAATGCGTTTCATGGCAAAACTTTCGGTTCTTTAACGGCTACAGGCAGAGATTTGTTCAGGGATCCGTTTAAACCGCTGCTGGATAATTTTACGCATGTAGAATACGGCGAGATAGACGCTCTTGCTGAAGTGATTGATGATGAAACAGCGGCAGTTATTTTAGAACCAGTGCAGGGCGAAGGTGGGATCATCGTTCCACCGGAAGGTTATTTAAAAGCAGTGAGAGAATTATGTGACCAATATGGCGTCTTATTGATTGCTGATGAAGTACAGACCGGTATCGGCAGGACTGGTACCTGGTTTGGTGTTGATCATGAGCAGATAACTCCGGATATAATGGCTACAGCCAAGGCTTTAGGCGGCGGAGTGATGCCTGTTGGCGCTATAACGGCTACTGCTGAGGCCTGGGCTGGCCTGATCGAAGCACCTTTTTTACATACTTCAACTTTTGGCGGCAATCAACTGGCCTGTGCTGCTGCTAATGCTGCCCTGCATTATATCGAAGTAAATGATGTGCTTGCCCGCGGCGCAGCTGCCGGAGCATACTTTAAAAAAGGTCTGGAAGCGATCCAAAAAGAATATCCTTCTGTCATTAAAGAGGTCCGCGGCCGCGGTATGATGATCGGCATTGAACTTACTAAAGAAGGTGCCGGCGGTATGCTGATGTCGCTGATGATCGATAAATGCGTCATTATTGCTTACACTTTAAATAATCCTAAAGTTATTCGGATCGAACCGCCTTTGATTATGCCGACAGATATTATCGATCAGGTTTTGATGATCTTTAGAGAAGCTGTACGCAGTACGGCTGAAGTGATTGAAGATTTATAAAAGGAGCAGAATTATGCCTTGCGTAGAAACAAAAATCGTGATCAAAGGCGACAGTAAGCCGATCTTTGAAATAATAAAAAATATGGAAGCTTATCCTTCTTTTATGCAGGATCTGGTCAGCGTAGAGATTTTAGAACGTGGTGAGAACACTACGGTTTCTCATTGGGTCTCCAATGTAGACGGGCGTAAAATAGTCTGGACCGAGCGTGATACTTTTTACCCGGAAGAACTGAGGATCACTTATTGTCAGACGGAGGGTGATTTGAAGAAAATGGAGGGCGAATGGAAGCTGGTTCCTGTAAATGAAGGTACGGAAGTTTCGCTGCTGGTAGATTTTGAATTTGGTATTCCAATGATCGCCGGACTGTTAAATCCTATTTTAAAGAAAAAAGTTCGTGAAAACAGTGAAAATATGTTGACAGCTGTTAAAGCGCAAATTGAAAAATAGTGTAGTACTTGGTATAATATTCTACAAGGCTTAAGCAAGTCTTATAGATGTTGTTTGCCGGTCTTTATTTTGAGGAGGAACAAAAAAGTATGAGAACAGCTTTTTTAATGACGGCTCTTACTGTGTTATTGGTACTGGTCGGAGACTATTTCGGCGGTGCCCGCGGTATGATGATGATGCTTATCATTTCACTCGCCATGAATCTATTTTCGTACTGGAATAGTGATAAACTGGTCTTGGCACAATATAATGCCAAACAGGTTGATGAAAAAAGTGCGCCTGCCTTATATAAAATGGTGCAGCGTTTGGCAGAAAGAGGCAATTTGCCAATGCCCAAATTATATATTATCGACAGTCCTGTACCGAATGCTTTCGCGACCGGTCGCAATCCTGAACATGCTGCGGTTGCAGTAACTACCGCTTTAGCCAATGCGCTTGATAAAGATGAGATCGAAGGTGTTTTGGCACATGAATTGAGCCATGTGAAGCATGGTGATATTTTGATCGGGACAATAGCTGCTTCCATGGCGGGTATCATTACGACACTTTCGCACTGGGGCATGTTTTTTGGCGGCGGAGACAGAGACCGCAATAACAGCAGCAGTGCTGTTGTCGGGTTGGCTATGATGATACTGGCGCCTCTGGCTGCCGGGATTATCCAGATGGCAGTTTCGCGTTCCAGAGAATATATGGCCGATGAATCAGGCGGTGAGTTAAGCGGCAATCCTGATGCTTTGGCGGACGCTTTGCTGAAAATAGAGTCTTATGCTAAAAATAGAACGATGCCGGGGGCTACTGAAAATACTGCCCATATGTTTATCATTTGTCCTTTCAGTGCGAAAGATATGCAGCAGCTATTCAGCACACATCCCAGCACCGCAGACCGTGTAGCACGGTTACGCGCGCAGGCAAAAGCAATGCGCAGCAATGGAGGTGCAAAATAATTGGATAAAAAATTAACCTGGTTGAAACAGCTTTCTGAAACCTGCGGTGTTTCAGGATTTGAAACGCCGATTAAAAATCTGCTGCAAAAACGCTTACAGGATAAAGCGAAAGTATCCTATGATAAATTAGGCAGCGTAGTTTTTGCTAATGAAGGCAAAGGCAAAGAGCTGCCGAAAATTATGCTTGCCAGTCACATGGATGAGATCGGCTTTATGGTTAAGCATATTACTAAAGAAGGTTTTTTAAAATTCACCTGTTTAGGCGGCTGGTGGGAGCAGGTCATGCTCAGTCAGCGCGTCACTGTGCATGGCAGCAAAGGTGATCTTGTCGGCGTTATCGGCAGCAAGCCGCCGCATATTCTGACACCGGAAGAGCGGACAAAGGTTGTTGCCAAGCGTGATATGTATATTGATATTGGCGCTGCTGACGAAGAGATGGCGCGTAATCTGGGCGTTTTTGAAGGCTGCCCGGTAACGCCGTATGCTGAATTTGCGGTTATGGGTGATGGAAAGACATTGCTTGGGAAAGCCTGGGATAATCGTATTGGCTGTGCGGTAATGGCAGATGTTATGGAAAATATCAGTACTGATAAACATCCCAATACTGTCTACGGCGTTGCCACAGTACAGGAAGAGGTTGGTCTGCGCGGTGCCCAGACCAGCGTTAATCTGCTGAGCCCTGATGTCGCTTTTGTTATTGATACCTGTGTGGCAGGCGGTACGCCTGGCGTAAGTGATGATGTGGCTCCGGCCAAGCTGGGAAAGGGTATTGCCATCACGATCTTTGATGCTGGTATGATCCCCAATACGGCCCTGCGTGACTTTGCCAAAGAGGTTGCCGAGGAGTTGAAAATTCCGACACAAATCAGTATTTCTGAAGGCGGCGCTACTGACGGCGGGCGTATTCATTTGCATGATGCCGGCGTTTTGACCTTGACCTTCAGTATTCCTACCCGTTACATACACAGCCATCAGTCTATAATTCATATGGACGATTATGAAGGAGCTGTGCAGCTTATTACGGCAATGATCGAGAAACTGGATAAGAAAAAGTATCAGCAGCTTTTAAAAGGCTAAAATCGCTTAGCGGTTTAGTATAAATTAAATAGTCTAGAATAGGAGAGATTCCAATGCAACAAACACTCGTACTCGTAAAACCTGATGGTGTCAAAAAAAATCTGATTGGTGAAATTATCGCTCGTTTTGAACGCCGCGGCTTAAAAGTTTCGGCTTTAAAATTAGTAAAAATCACAGAAGAACAAGCTAAATATCATTATGCTGAACATGAAGGCAAACCCTTCTTCGGAGAACTGGTTGAATTCATTACTTCCGGCCCGGTTGCAGCAATGGTCATTTCCGGCGAGAACGCAATTAAAGCAGTTCGTGGTCTGATGGGCGCTACCAATCCGTTAGATTCTGTTCCCGGTTCCATCCGTGGCGATTACGCGCTGACTATCGGCGAAAACATCGTTCATGGCAGCGACGGTGAAGAATCCGCTGCCCGTGAAATCAAAAATTTCTTTAAAGCTGAAGAAATTTATTAATCAAAAATTTTCCGGAAGGATGGTGGCAAAATGAAAGCAGCAGTATATACCAGAACCGGCGACAAAGGCACTACCGGACTTTATACAGGCGAACGCATACCGAAGCAAAGCATGAGAGTTGAAGCTTACGGTACCGTTGATGAGATCAGTTCGGCGCTTGGCTTGGCAAGAGCTACAGTCAGACGCGAGGATGTCAGAGAAACGATTTATAAAGTACAGCAGCTGCTGATGTCACTGATGGCTGATATAGCAAGCTTGAACTTGCCTGAGCCTTATATCAAAGAAGAGCATGTAAAAATGTTTGAAGAAACTATCGATAAATTCGATAATATGCTCCAGCCTTTGAGTCATTTTATCATCCCCGGAGGCACCCCCGGATCAGCTGCTTTGGACATTGCGCGTACTACTACACGTCGTGCCGAGCGCTGTCTGCTCCGTTTATCTGAAACTGAAGAAGTCAATTCTCAGGTTCTCATTTGTTTGAACAGGCTTTCTGATTTATGTTTCATTTTAGCAAGAGTTGAAGTAGAAGTAGAAGCTTAAAACAAAATGACCATAGGTTCTGCAAGAGCTCTATGGTCATTTTCTTTTGAGTTAAATTACTTTAAAAATGTTTTGAAGTAATTAAAAATGTAGTATTTTTTATACGAAAGATATATACTTACCCTAATTATATAGAATGATAATGGGAGATTAATATGAATTTTTACCTGTTGTCGATCCTTGCTTTTTGTGTGTTCGTAGCTATTCTCTATCTTAAATCTTCTGAGCATCAAAGGATGCTTTATTCGCAGAAATATGTGCGTGATAAGGTCAGCGGAACGCTGGGCTTTGATAAATTTAAAGAACAGGCAGATGAATTGCTGCAGCACAGAAAAGAACCTTGGGCGCTGATACATTTGGATATTGAGCCTTATCATGATATCGTAGATATTTATGGTCGTGAAACGGCGGATAATGTTTTGCGGATATTGGGAACAGAACTTAACCGGCGGGTCGTGAAAGGCTATCTAACAACCAGACAGGGCGGAGATAAATTTTTCTGCCTGGTTCCGTTTGTCGATGAAGAGACACATAATAACTGGTTTGACGGTTTAGCTGATATGGTGGAAAGCGAAGTAAAGCGTATTTGCAATATCAGCATCAAGCTTCGCGGCGATCTGTATGTTTTTCACTTTGAAGATTCCCTGGAAGACGCACTGGTTAAAACCATTGCCCAGCTCAATAAAAAAGTTTTTCGTAAATGCAGCCGCAGTTTCTTCATGATCAATGATCTGGAAGCTGCAACCGGTTATTATGCTCTGGCGGGAGAAGTATGCAGCGGCCTGGAAAATAAAGAGTTTGCAGTTTATTTCCAACCGCAATATAACATTTATACAAATGAGATAGTTGGAGCAGAAGCTTTGCTGCGGTGGGAGCATCCTAAACGTGGTATAATCCTTCCCGAGGTCTTGATCCCAATTCTGACAGACAGTAACCAGCTGTCTAAATTTGAGAATTTTGTTTTTGAAGAGATTTGCCATTTCTTGGCCTTGCGCCTGGCTTTAGGTCTACAGGTTTTTCCCATTTCATGTAACTTTTCTTTTGAACATTTCAAAGATGAGAATTTTATCAATTCTTTAAAAGAGACTGCTGATAAACATAATGTTCCTCATAAGCTTTTAGTAGTTGAACTTGCTGAACGATTATTGGCTGATGATGTGAATTTTGCAGGTATGCAGGTCGATGAACTGAAAAATCAGGGTTTTAAGATCGCGGTCGATAATTTTGGTGCCGGGTATTTATCGCTGCGCATTTTAAGTGATATCAGCGTTGACATTTTGAAAATTGATAAAAGAATGCTCGCCGCCTGTGACAATGATAAAGATATCAAGATCATCAAAGGTATGGCCGCTATAGCCAAAGAGCTGGACATCACAATGATTTGTGAAGGCGTGGAAACAGAAGCGCAGGTAGCAATAATGAAGAGTGTTTCCTGTAATATAGCGCAGGGATTTTATTATTGTCAGCCCCTGAGAAGACCGCAGTTTGAAAAACTGTTGAATTTGAGCAAAATTGAAATCATTAATGCTGAACGGCGCAGTATTAACGGCTATGGCCGTACTGTCAAACTGCCGTCATACAGAGATTTGGGAGATTTATTTCCGCAAATGTACGATTTTGCCATCGAATTGAATTTAAAAGACGGCCGTTATTCAAGAATGGCTTTTAACCCAACAGGGAATGTTTTTATTCCGTATACAGGTGCTTATAAGACTGATTACAAGCATATCGTTCAGGAATTGCTGTATCCTGAAGATATCGAAAAATTTGCTGCCACTGTTGATTTTGATGTTTTATGTGCGAACTACAATAATGCGCCGGAGCATTCAGGCTGCGAATGCAGGTTTGTTGGTGCTGACGGTGTGGCGCAGTGGTATAAAATCAGGGTGTATTATTGGTTTGGACGCAGCCGCGTTTTGATTACAGTCAGAAATGTCAATGACGCGCATGAGTATTTAGACGAAGAATATGAAAAAATGATTTGCAAGTCAGCAGGACTTTGTAAAAGAATGTAGAATATATAATATTGGAAAAAATCAACAGGTGTGCCGATCGCGGTCGGCGCTTAATAGGGAAGACCGGTGTAAATCCGGCGCAGTCCCGCTACTGTAAAGGGGAGTTCACTGCAATATGCCACTGGGAAACTGGGAAGGCGCAGTTGAATGTTGAACCTGAGCCAGGAGACCTGCCTGTTACGGGTATCTTATGCCTACGGGAGATAGGTGGATACTTGCATAGGTTGTTTATTTATGCCCTCTCTCGAGAGGGTATTTTTATTTTGAAGGGAGGCTTAAAAATGAACAAAGAATTGATTTTAGTAACCGGCGGTGCGCGCAGCGGCAAAAGTGAGTTTGCTGAGCGTTTTGTTTTGCATTATGGACGCAAGTGCGCTTATATAGCTACGGCTGAAATCTTTGACGACGAGATGGCTGAGCGTGTCCGTCTCCATCAGGAACGTCGTTCTCCCCAAAGATGGAATAATTACGAAGCGCCCTATGCTGCCGAGCAGGTAATGGATGAGGCGGGGCAGGGGGCAGACGCAATTTTATTTGATTGTCTTACTTTATACATGAGTAATTTAATGTATGGCAAGGTTGCGGCTGCGGGAACTTTTGAAGAAAAGGTAGTATTTGTCAAAGGCGAGATAGCAAAGTTATTGGAAGCCGCCAGAAAAACAGAAAAGCTGGTAGTATTTGTTACCAATGAAGTTGGCAGCGGTATTGTGCCTGATAATATTATGGCACGTGAATACAGAGATCTTGCCGGATGGGTCAATCAACAGGTTGCAGCTGAATGTGACAGAGTATTTTATTGTGTCGCAGGTCAGGCAATCGACGTCAAGAAAATGGCATTTAACTTTGATGATGAAGGAGCAGAGTAATGGAAAAAATAATTATCCCGCCGTTGGACAGCAATGCTGCGGCAATGATAAAAAATAATTGGGCAAAAATGGATAAACCGCTGCACAGCTTAGGCAAGCTGGAGGAAATGGTTGAGCAATATGCCGCTATGACCGGCACAGCATTGCCGGAGCGTATCAAAAGTGCAATGCTGCTGATGTGCGGCGATCATGGAATCGCTAAATACGGCGTCAGTGCATATCCGCAGGAAGTGACGATGCAGATGATCAACGGCTATATGCGGGAAACTGCCGGAGCTAATGTTATGGCCCGCCATGCCGGTGCTGATGTTTTTGTGGTTGATGCAGGTACGGCTTTTGATTTGAGCGCCATGCCGAAAGTTTATCAGGAAAAGGTCGCCTGGGGCACGGAGGATTTTACGCAGGGACCGGCGATGACCCTGCAGCAGGCTGAGCAGGCTTTAAAAGTAGGAATGAAGGTTGCTGATGAATGTATTGATAAAGGGTATAATTTATTGGTTACGGCAGAAATGGGAATCGGCAATACTACTTCTACTGCGGCAATAGTTTCCGCTTTTCTGGGCCTGCCTCCAGAGCTTACTGTCGGAAGAGGAACCGGTATCAATGACGAAAGAATGGCGATAAAAAGAAAGGTCGTCGCTGACGGTCTGGCTAAAAACCAGCCCCGTTTGGGCGATGCTATGGATATTCTCTGTAAGGTTGGCGGTTATGATCATGCCGGGTTAGCTGGAATGATTCTTGCCGGTGCCAGACGCCGTGTGCCGACAATGGTCGATGGGGTAAACGCTACTGCTGCCGCTTTACTTGCTTACGGTCTGGAACCAGCCTGCGCCGAGTATATGCTTTGTTCACATCTTTCTGCCGAAATATCGCACGCAAAAATGCTGGAAGTGTTGAAGCTCACGCCTATCGTCGATGCCGGGATGCGTCTTGGCGAGGGAACAGGAGCTTCTCTGGCGATCGTTATTTTGCAGATGGCGATCAATACCTATAAAGAACTGACTAAGCGTGGTGGCATGCATGCGTGATTTTATCACTTGCCTGGAATTTTTGACAAGAGTACGTTTTTCTAAACGGACCGATTGGCGTGACGAAGATTTTTCACGCAGCGTTCCGTATTTTCCACTGGTAGGCTTGGTAATCGGAGCTTTTCTGGCGGCAGTAAACTATGGTTTATTTTATATTGAGACACCGCTTTTTTTACGGGTGACCCTTTTACTGCTGGCTGAGATCATCATTACCGGCGGTTTGATGTATGACGGCTTTATGGACACTGCTGACGGTGTTTTTTCGGCTCGCAGCCGTGAGCGAATGCTGGAAATAATGAAGGACAGCCATGTCGGTTCTAATGCTGTATTGGCGATCATTATTTTAGTCCTGCTTAAAATAGCGGCGTATCTCGAACTGGATGGAGCAACACTGACCTGGGTTTTACTGACGATGTCCGTTGCTACACGAACCTTTATGGTGGTGTTTATTGTCAATTTCCCTTATGCACGTAAAGAAGGGATCGGGCATATGTTTACCAAATATGCCAAGCCGGTTTATACATATATTGCTTTTGCGGTATGTGCCGCTGTTATTGCGGCCTGCGGCTGGCAATATTTAGCTGTGGCATGCATATGTTTTACTTTTACTTTGATGCTGGCGCAATATTTGAAAACGCAGTTAGGCGGACTTACCGGCGACACTTATGGTGCCTTGACTGAGTGCGGCAATGTGATTTATTTGCTGACAGCAGTATTTTTATTAAGATAAGGAAGGTTTAACGATGGATATAAATAATATTATTGAACAAATAAAACCGATCGATAGTCAAAAAGTAGATGAAGCGCAAAGCAGATTCGATAATTTGATTAAACCGGTCGGCTCACTCGCTAAACTGGAAGAAATGGTTTCCCGTTATGCCGGCATCATTGGCAGCGCTGATAAAAAGGCTGTTCAGTATCCTAAAAAAGCTTTGCTGCTATGGAGCGCTGATACACAGGCTGTTGCTAAAGCGATGCAGGGAGAACTGCCAGTTGTTTTGCTGGCACATGAGGCCAAAGCAGAGGTTTATCCCCTGATGACTACGGCTGTAAAGCTTGAGGACGCACTTGAAGAGGGTGCGATCCTGACTAAAGAATACATTACTACGGAGAAACTGCAAATGCTGGCTTTGGGCAGCCCGGAACAGTATCAGCTTACAGAACAGATGGAAGCACTTTTAGAACTTGAAGGGATCGAATTTCTGCAAAAGCTTGATGATCATGTAATAACAGCAATGACAGGAGCTGTTTTACAGGCGGCAGCCTGTAAAGTTCCCGTGATGCTGGATGGTATTGCTGCCTGCCTGGCTGCTATTGCCGCCGGCAAATTAGCTCCTGTGTCTCTTGAATATTGTATGGCAGGGCATGTATCCGCAGAGCCCGGTATGGAAAAATTATTAAACTGGCTGCAAATGTCTGCACCACTAAGATTGGCGATCAACAGTGGCGCCGGAGAAGGTGCAGTTTTAGCTTTTACCTTGTTCGATGCAGGTATAAAAGCGTATAATGAGATGGAGACTTTTGCCGAAGCAGGAGTACATGCTGAAATGGAAGAATTTTCACATTCAGTACAAGTAAAAGGAAAGTAATAAGGAGGCAATATGGGCAAAATCTATCTTATAAGGCATGGCGAGACAGATGCCAATCAAACATTTCAATTTCAGGGTCATATCGATAATCCTCTCAACAGCAAAGGTTTTAAGCAAACGGCTGATTTAGGAAAGTATTACGAAGGGCTTGAGCTGGACGAGATCTATTCCAGTTCTATGCAGCGTGCCAGACAGACAGCTGAACCTTTGGCAAAATTCCACGGTCTCAAGCTCCAGCCGCTGGACGAACTGAAAGAAGTTTGTTTTGGCGAATGGGAAGGCTTGAGCTATGAAGAAGTTAAGGCAAAATGGAACGATCAGCTGGAACTGTTTTTTAAACAACCGGCACAGTGCAGAATGCCTGGCGGAGAATCGTTTGACGATGTTGCCGCGCGTGTTCGTTCTGTATGCGAAGATATTTTTAAAAGTGACAGCGATAAAAATATAGCAATAGTTTCTCATGGCGGCGTCGTAAGAGTGCAGCTTTGTCTTTTGCTGGGGCTGGATCTTAATAAATTGTGGATGTTTGGCGTGCATAACGCCAGTACTACCTGCATTGCCAAATGGCAGGACCGCTTTACGATTGAGTATGTAAACGATACACATTATTTAAAAGATAATGTAAACTCTGATGGAATAAAATACCCTAAATAATTATAAATTTTAAAATGTACATTTCTTGTTGACTTTTATCTTTTTTTTAGATATACTGCTTATAGTATATCTCAGTGGTCCGGGTAGGGTTCCGAACTTCTTCCATGCTACATACGCAACATGAGGAAGCAGTGGTAACATCTATAAGTCCTTATGGGGTATGTTTAATGTAAGGAGTGATTAACCAATGAAAGAAGACAAAACCTTAGTATGCCGTGAATGCGGCACCGAATTCGTATTCTCTGCTTCCGAGCAGGAATTCTACGAAGAAAAAGGCTTCACGAATGAACCCGGCCGTTGCCCCGGTTGCCGTCAAGCTCGCAAACAACGTATGGGCATCAACAACGAGCGCCCGGCTCGCGAAATGTTCCATGCTACTTGCGCAGAATGCGGTCAAGACACAGAAGTACCGTTCCGTCCTTCTATGGATCGTCCGGTATACTGCCGCGAATGCTTCAACGCTCGCAAAGGCTAATTAATTAATGAAGTTTAAAAAAACCAATTGCTTAGGCAATTGGTTTTTTCTTTAGTAAATAGATAGTTTTGTGGTATAATATGAACACTTGGCGAGGTATTTTCGAGCCTAGTGAGAATACGTACCCTTGTGGTATAATATCAAGATAGGAAAACTGTGTATCTTAAGGAGGTCCTTTTTATTTTAGAATTAAAAAAGATAACACTGGCTGACAGGCCTTTGTTTGAAAGTTATTTATCACGTCCTGACCAGCGTGGTTCGGAGTGTGCATTTACTAATTTATTTGTGTGGCAGGATTGCTATGGCATTTACTGGACGATAGTACATGATTTTCTGGTGATCAAGGTTAAACGTAATGAAGTTGACTTCTTTTTACAGCCCTTTGGCGGTAAGGATGAAGATCTGCCGAAAGTATTTGCGGCGATCAAAGAATATCATGAAGGCAAACCGTTTGAGATCCATGGTATTTATGAAGCCGGCAAAGAACGTCTGTTAAAGGCTTTTCCGGAGATGGAGTTTGTTGAAGACCGTGATAACTGGGACTATGTTTATTTACGTGAAAAGCTGGCTAATCTGTCGGGGCGTAAATATCATGGCAAGAAGAATCACTATAATGCTTTTAAAAAAGAGTATCCTGATTATGTTTATGAACCGATCGGACCGGATAATTATGAAGAGTGTAAAGCGTTTGGCGATGAGTGGTGCGAAAAGCGTGTCGGTGAAGACGAGAGTCTGCGCTGTGAGCAATGCGCTATCCATGAAGCACTTGACAATTTTGAAGCGCTGGGACTGCGTGGCGGCGCTATTCGTATTGACGGGAAAATCGAAGCTTTCAGCTTCGGTAAAAAAATCAATGATGATACAGCTGTTTTGCATGTTGAAAAAGCAAATCCTGAAATTCGCGGTATCTATGCAGCGATCAATAAAGAATTTGCCGAACATGCCTGGGGCGACGTAGTTTATTTAAACAGAGAAGAGGATATGGGGCATGAAGGCCTGCGTACGGCGAAGGAATCCTATCATCCGGAATTTATGATCAAAAAATATTCGGCTGTTTTTAAATAGAGGTACAGTATGGATTTTCGTATCATTAATGACGAAACTTTACCTAAAATAATGGAATTATGGGATTATTGCTTTGAAAAAAACGATACTCCTTTTTTTAAGTGGTATTTTGATGAATACTGCTTAAAAGAGAATATGATACTGGGCGGGTTTGATGAAGCTGACGGCAGTTTGATGAATATGCTGCATTTGAATCCTTATACCATCAATTTACGTGGTCAGGAATTGCAAGTGCCGTATATTGTTGGTGTGGCAACAGCGCCGGAATACAGGGGCAGACATTTGTTCGGGCCGCTTCTTGATACTGCTTTTGCAGTTTTGCGGGCTCAGAAACAGGCGTTTGTTTTGCTGATGCCGATCAGTGCCGGGATCTATCGTCCTTATCAGTTTGATTACTGCTATTACAGGCATCGTTACGAGATGCCTTTAGCTGTGCTTCCTAAGGCCGGCAGCGCTTCTGCTGATATTACTCTGCAGCGGGCAGATTTAGAGCAGGAAGCAGAGGCTTTTGCCAAAGTATATGCTGCTGTAACTGCTGCTTATCATGGCGCGGTCAAGCGGGATGATAAAAACTGGCGGAATTTACTGTCAGTCCATCAGGGAGAGCAGGTCAAAGCCGTGCTTGCCAAACGGGGCGGGCAGGTTTTAGGATATATGCTTTACAGTATTGCCGATAGAATTTTTACAGTGCAGGAGCTGCTGGCAGAAGAAACAGCTGCGCGGGATGCTTTGCTGCGTTTTGCCAGAGGGCATGTAACAGAAGCTGAAAAGTTCAGCTGGCTGGCAGAAGCATGGGATAAAATGTACCTGCATTTACAGGATCAGAATTATGCCGGCAGCTTGCAGCCGTTTATGATGGCGCGCTGCATTAATGTGCGTCAGGCACTCGTGCAGCTGACCAACATTGCCGCAGATATACAGGGCGCAGTTTCGCTGCTGATCACTGACAAAACTTTGCCTCTTAATAACGGTTTATTGAAGCTGGAAGTAAATGATGGTCAGGTCGATGTTAAGAGCACGGTGGATATGCAGGATATAGAAATGGATGTAGCAGCCTTTACGCAGTTATATTTTGGCCAGTTCTCCGTACAGGAGCTGGCGGCTGAAAACAGGCTGAAGATACATAATGAGGAAGCAGCGTTATTGTTGGACAGACTGTTTCCCAAGTGTCATAATTATATTAACGAGTATTTTTAACCGCATCTTATTTTGGAGGCTGAGTTTATGAGTACAATCAGACGTATTTTTGTGGAGAAGAAAGATGCCTTTGCTGTTGAAGCACACGGGTTATTATCCGATCTGCGCAACAACCTGGGCATGAAAAATCTGACTGGTATCAGAATTTTAAATCGCTATGACGTGATGGGCGTCAGCGATGAAGAATTTGCGGCCGCCAGAAAAATAGTGCTGTCGGAACCACCGGTCGATACCGTTACCGACGAAGTTTTTGAAGTGCCTGCAGGCTGCTGTGCTTTTGCTGTAGAATATCTTCCTGGACAATATGACCAAAGGGAGGATTTTGCCGAACAGGCTATTCAGCTGATCACGCAAAAAGAACGTCCGATGGTAGCTTCGGCCAAAATTTATATTTTGGAAGGTACTTTGACGGAAGCAGAACTTACTAAAATCAAAAGCTACTGCATCAATCCTGTTGAAGCCAGAGAAGCAGAATGGGATAAACCAGCAACTTTGATCGCGACCTGCGAGGAACCTGCCAGGATCAAGTCGGTTGGCGGCTTTTTGACAAAGAGCAGGTCTGAAATGGAAGCACTGCGTCAGGAAATGGGACTGGCAATGAGTCTGGAAGACCTGCTGTGGTGTCAGCAATATTTTAACGAAGAACACCGTGAACCTACTATTACCGAAATAAAAGTGCTGGATACTTATTGGTCTGATCATTGCCGCCATACTACTTTTATGACGCAGATCGAAGACGTTGAGATCGAGACAGGTGAGTATAACAAGCCTGTTCAGGAAGCTTTCGATAAGTATATGGCTACCCGTGACGCCGTTTACGGCGAAGATACTGAGCGTCCTGTGACCTTGATGGATATAGCAGTCATTGGTATGAAAAAACTGCGTTCGGAAGGCAAGCTTGATGATCTGGATGTTTCTGAAGAGATCAATGCCTGCTCGATCGTTGTTCCTGTAGAAATTGATGGTAAAACAGAAGAATGGCTGGTTATGTTTAAAAACGAAACGCACAACCATCCTACGGAAATCGAACCCTTCGGCGGGGCCGCTACCTGTTTAGGCGGCGCGATCCGCGACCCGCTTTCCGGGCGTTCGTATGTTTATCAGGCTATGCGCGTTACCGGTGCGGCTGATCCGCGTGTGCCGATTGAAGCAACCCTGCCCGGTAAATTACCGCAGCGTAAAATAACTGTCGGTGCTGCTGCCGGTTACAGCTCTTACGGCAATCAGATCGGCCTGGCAACTGGTCATGTCCAGGAATATTATCATGATAAATTTGTTGCCAAACGCATGGAGATCGGCGCTGTCATCGGTGCTGCTCCCCGTGATACCGTGCGCCGTGAACGCCCTTCTGCCGGAGACCTGATCGTTTTACTGGGCGGCCGTACCGGACGTGATGGCTGCGGCGGCGCAACCGGTTCGTCTAAAGAGCATACGGTAGATTCGCTGCTTTCCTGCGGTGCGGAAGTCCAAAAAGGCAATCCGCCGACAGAACGCAAGATCCAGCGTTTGTTCCGTAACCCTGCTGTTACAGCGATGATCAAACGCTGTAATGACTTCGGCGCCGGCGGTGTTTCCGTTGCTATCGGCGAGCTGACTGACGGCCTGGTCGTCAATCTTGATAAAGTTCCTAAAAAATATGAGGGGCTGGACGGTACGGAACTGGCGATTTCTGAATCTCAGGAACGTATGGCAGTCGTAATCGAGGCCAAAGACCTTGATGCCTTTATAAAACATGCTGATGAAGAAAACCTGGAAGCTACTGTTGTAGCCGAGGTTTCTGATAATCCGCGTCTTGTTATGTACTGGCGCGGAGAGAAAATCGTTGATCTGGCCCGTGCTTTCCTCGATACTAATGGGGTAGCGCAGCACACGAATATCGTAGTCAAAGCTGCAGTGGGCGAAAATGCTTTCGATAAAGTTCCCGAATGTGTTGCTAAAGCCGCTTCTTTGGAAGAGGCCTGGCTGGGCAATTTGAACCGTTTGAACGTTTGCAGCCAGAAAGGCCTTTCGGAACGTTTTGACAGTACGATCGGCCGCGGTACAGTTTTGATGCCGTTCGGCGGTAAAACACAATTTACTCCGAGCGAAGGTATGGTCTGCCGTCTGCCGGTGCTTCATGGTACGACTACTGCCGCTTCGGTCATGGCCTGCGGCTATCATCCCGAGGTTGCCTGCTGGAGCCCGTTCCACGGTGCTATGTATGCGGTAGTTGAGTCTGTGGTCCGTGCAGTATGCCTGGGGGCTGATCCTGATAAACTGCGCCTGACTTTACAGGAATACTTCCCCAAGCTGAATAATACTGAATTTTGGGGGCAGCCGTTCAGTGCGCTTCTAGGCGCTTTTACAGCTTTAGACGCACTTGATTTGCCCGCTATCGGCGGTAAAGACAGTATGTCCGGTACTTTTATGGATAAAACGGTACCGCCGACACTGGTTTCTTTCGCTGTTGACGTTATCAACGGAGATCAGGCTGTTTCCGCAGAATTTAAAGCAGCAGGGCATAAAGTAGTCTTTTTATCCTGCCCGCGTGATAACGCTGAGGTTCTTGATTTTGCGGCGCTGCGCAAAAATATGCGTGCCGTACATCAAGCGATCCTGGCAGGGAAGGTGCTTGCCGCCGCTGCCGTCAAAGAAGGCGGTATTGCCGCTGCCGTTACTACTATGTGTCTTGGCAATCAGCTGGGCTTTGAATTTATTAAACCGTTCCAGGATACAGAGCGTTTGTTTACTTTGCAGCCGGGCGGCATGGTGCTGGAACTGGCTGGCGAAACCAGTATCGAAGAATTGTTCGACGGCCTGGATTGTATGCTTTTAGGTCATCTTACAACAGAACAGTCCATTTGCATCAACGATACAGCTGTTAAGCTTACTGCAGCCCAGGAAGCATATCTGGATCCGCTGCAGGAGATTTTCCCCTATAAAATCGCAGAAAAAGCCCAGGGCGAATTAAATCAGCCTTTATATAAAGCTGAATTGCCGCTGACAGCTCCTGTGACCTTAGCCAGACCTCGGGTCTTTATTCCGGTATTTCCGGGGCAGAACTGCGAATATGACAGTGCCAGAGCTTTTGAAGAAGCCGGTGCAGTGGCTGACGTCTTTATCATTCGTAACCTTACTGCTCAGGCCATTGATGAATCGGTAGAAAAAATGGTCAGCATGATCAAAAATTCGCAGATCGTGATGCTGCCGGGGGGATTCAGCGCCGGTGACGAGCCTGATGGCAGTGGTAAATTCATTGCTACCATGTTCCGCAATCCGAGGATCAAAGAAGCGGTAACGGGATTCCTCAACGAACGTGACGGCTTGATGCTTGGCATCTGCAATGGTTTCCAGGCACTGGTTAAATTAGGTCTGGTACCTTATGGTGAAATCAGGGATATGGAAGCTGATTCGCCGACTCTGACCTTCAATAATATCGGCCGCCATGTATCGCAGATCGTCGATACCCGTATCGTTTCCAACAAATCTCCGTGGCTGAGCGAAGTAGAGCCCGGTGATATTCACGCAGTAGCAGTATCGCACGGCGAAGGCCGTTTCTATGCTCCTGAAGCTGTGATCAAAGAGCTGTTCAAAAACGGCCAGGTAGCAACGCAGTATGTCGATCCGCAGGGTCTGCCGACGATGGAAATGCCTTATAATCCCAATGGTTCGCTGTATGCGATCGAGGGCATTACCAGCCCTGACGGACGCATTTTGGGTAAAATGTGTCACAGTGAACGTTTTGTAGACGGGTTATACCGCAATATTACCGGTAATAAAGATCAGAAAATCTTTGTTTCAGGTGTCAATTACTTTAAATAATAAAATGAAAACGCGCATCTGCATTGCAGGTGCGCGTTTTAGTTTATTTACTTACAGCTTAAAAAGCATATCCATCGGACGGTCTTTAACAGGCTCGATCTTAGCTTTTTTTTCAGGATGGTCGATCAGTTCCAGTTCTTCTGTACGGATCTTACCGCATTTATTTTCAAAATCATCGATGATCCATTTTAAGATCTGTTCGATCTCTTTGTTGACAGAACGGCCGTTGTGATCAGCAATTACTTTTAATTTTTTCATGATCAGGGGATGGATACGCAGGGTAAAACGGGTTTGCTCCATAATTGCTCCTCCTAAAAAAATGTGACATCAAAAAAACGTCAATCTAACGTCGTTAAATTTATTATAAAGAAAATACGATGCTTTGGCAAGTTGTCACAAAGATTTTTTAATCTGGGAGTTTGATTTATGATAAAATAATGACAAATGTTAAATATTCGGAGGCAAAAATGAAATTAGACGTAAATAAAGAGTACAGCGGCTTTGTTATCAGGCAGGCTGCTTATATCGACGAGATCCAGTCGGAAGCATATGTTATGGAGCACGCTTACAGCGGCGCCAGATTGTTATATTTAGGGAACGATGATGACAATAAGGTCTTTTCTATCAGCTTTAGGACCCCGCCTTACGACGATACTGGCGTTGCCCATATTCTGGAGCATTCTGTTTTATGCGGCTCGCGCAAATACCGCTTGAAGGAACCCTTTGTAGAACTGGTCAAAGGGTCGATGAACACCTTTCTCAATGCAATGACTTATCCTGATAAGACGATGTACCCGGTAGCCAGCCGCAACGACAAAGATTTTCAGAATCTGATGGATGTGTATCTGGACGCCGTTTTTTATCCGCTGATTTATGAAAATCCTTATACATTGCGCCAGGAAGGCTGGCATTATAATATTGAGACACCCGCGGATGCTTTGAGCTATAACGGTGTCGTTTATAATGAAATGAAGGGCGTATTTTCTTCTGCCGACGCACTGCTTGACTACGAGGCTATGAAGGCTTTATTTCCTGACACGCCGTATAGCTTTGAATCAGGCGGTCACCCGGACGCTATCCCCGAATTGACGCAGGAAGCTTTCGAGCATTTCCACACCACTTATTACAGCCCTGAAAATTCCTTTATTTATTTGTATGGCGATATGGATATCGAGGCAACGCTGCAATATCTGAATGACGAATATCTAAGCAGTTTTAAACGCACCGGCGCAGTTGATTCAGCGATCCCGATGCAGGAGGCTTTCGCAAGAACGCAGGAGGTTATTGGCACTTATCCGGTCGGAGCTGACGAAGCTATCGAGGCTAAAACCTATCACGAGCTGCATATCGTTACCGGTGACGCCCGTGATGTCAAGACCTCAATGGCATTAAGAGTGTTGGAAAGCGTGCTGCTGGAAGGCAATTCGGCGCCGCTGCGGCTGGCGTTATTGCAGTCCGGCGTTGCCAAGGACATCAGCGGTTCTTATGCCGGCAGTTACCGCCAGCCGGTATTTTCGATCAAAGCCGCTGGTTCCGGACCGGAGCAGCGTGATAAATTTATCAGTGTTATTTATCACACGCTGCAGCAGCTGACGATCAATGGCATTGATAAAGAGCTGTTAGAGGCGCATCTCAATTATCTGGAATTTAAACTGCGTGAAGCTGATTTCGGCGCTTATCCCAAAGGCCTGATCTATGGCATCAGCGTCATGGATTCCTGGCTCTATGACGGCGACCCTCTGGCAGGACTGCGCTATACCGAGGCGCTGCAGCAGCTGCGGGAAGGCATCAAGACCCGTTACTACGAGCAGCTGATCGAAAATTATCTGCTTGATAATACCCATAAAGTCATCGTTACGCTGAATCCTGAGCAGGGCAAAGAGGAGCGGGAGCAGGCAGTACTGGCAGAAAAAATGGCAGCTATTAAAGCGTCGATGGATGCTGAAACTATCGCCAAAAATATCGAGCTGTGCAGTGAACTGCACAGACGCCAGGCGGCAGTAGATAGTGCTGAAGCTCTGGAAACGATCCCGCTGCTGGAACGCAGTGACATTAGACGTGAAGTAGAAATTACGGAAACTGTTGTGAAAGAGTTGGGAACAAATGAGATTTTATATGTACCGGCTTTTACCAATAAAATAGCGTATCTGAACTGGTATTTTGACCTGACCGGGATCGATAAAGATTTGCTGCCTTACTGCTATCTGCTCAGTGATGTACTGGGCAAATTCAATACTGATAAATATACTTATCAGGAGCTGGCAACGGCCTCTAATAAATATACCGGCGGCGTTTCCTTCCAGGTGCATGCCTATTCTGCCGCCAACGACGCTAACGATTATACGGTCAAGTTTACCGTTCAGGCGAAAGCACTGACAGCGAATCTGGATAAATTATTCGATATCCTGCAGGCCGTTGCGCTTGGCAGTAAAATCGACGACGTTAAACGTCTGCAGGAAATATTAGACGAAGTAAAAACAGATTGGGACAGCAGCTTCTTCTCGCGTGGGCAGACTGTAGCCTGTACCCGTCTGGCTTCGTATTTTTCGGCAGCTGCCCGCGTCAATGAACAGGATCAATTCAGTTATTACGAGTTTTTAAAAGACCTGTCCGCAGATTTTGCCGGCAGGGCAGAGGATACCTTAGCTAAATTACGTCAGCTGCTGGGGATCTTCTTTGAAAGCAGTAAATACCTTCTGGCTTATTCCTGTGAAGAAAGCGAACGGATGCTGGTTTTGCAGCAGGCACTGAGTTTTGCCGCCTCCCTGCCGCAGTCTGCTGTTGCCGGTAAAGCACCGCAGCTGTTAGCGGCTCCCGGAGCAAACGAAGGTATAATGACGCCTGGTAAAGTTCAGTACGTTGCCGCCGGCGGTGACTTCCGCAAATTCGGACATCACTTCCACGGCTCGATGAAGGTACTGGAAACGATTCTGCGTTACGAATACCTGTGGACGAAGATCAGAGTACAGGGCGGGGCCTATGGCGCTACAGCGCGCTTTGACCGCAACGGCACCATGTTCTTTGCTTCCTATCGTGATCCGAAACTGCAAGAATCACTGCAGGCCTATTATGATCTGCCGTCCTGGCTCGAAAAGCTGGAGCTTTCGGAACGTGAGCTGACCAAATATATCATCGGTACGATCAGCGGGCTGGATACGCCGCTGACGAACTCCATGCGCCTGGAGCAGGCCGGGGTCTACCATCTGAAGCAGGTAGATACGGCAATGCGGCAGCAAATGCGCAGCGAGATCCTTGATTTGACGAATGCCGATCTGCAGAAACTGGCGCCCGTCATCAAAGATACCTTAAGTGAAGGTTACTTGTGCGTAGTCGGCAGCAGTCAAAGTATCGAAGCAAATAAAAATATTTTTACTGCGACCCTGCATATCTGATAACCTGTTAAAATTTTTAAGTCGAACAGAAATCATCGTGTTTTTGTTCGACTTATATTTATTTTTGTGCTATATTTATGGTATCAAGAAAGTGAGAGATGGGGGCGTAAACATGGCTCAGGTAACATTAGGCAAAACAGGCATCACTGTCAATAAAAACGGCTTCGGCGCACTGCCGATCCAGCGCATTTCACAGCAGGACGCTGTTTATCTGCTGCACAAGGCTTTTGAGCACGGCATCAGGTTTTTTGATACTGCCCGCGGTTATACTAACAGCGAAGAAAAACTGGGAGTGGCTTTAAAAGGTATCCGCGAGCAGGTCTTTATCGCTACCAAAACACCGTCGAAAACAGCAGAAGGCTTCTGGAAGGATCTGGAGACCAGTCTGCATTTACTGCAAACTGATTATATAGATATTTATCAATTCCACAATCCGTCTTTCTGCCCTAAACCGGGCGATGGCAGTGGTCTGTATGAGGCGATGCTGGAAGCGCAGGCGCAGGGAAAGATCAGGTTTATCGGCATCACTAACCACCGTCTGGCAGTTGCCCATGAAGCGATCGCATCGGGGCTTTATGCGACGCTGCAATTTCCCTTCAGCTACTTATCGACAGCTAAAGAGCTGGAACTGGTAGAGGCGTGTGCACAGCAGAAAATGGGCTTTATTGCCATGAAGGCGCTGGCAGGTGGGCTGATCAATAATTCTGCCGCCGCTTATGCTTACTTGGCACAGTTTGAGCATGTACTGCCTATCTGGGGCGTGCAGCGCGAGAGCGAGCTGGATGAATTTTTAAGCTATATCGATCAGCCGCCGGTTTTGACTGGCGAGCTGCAGGCAGTAATCGATAAAGACCGTCAGGAACTGATCGGCAGCTTCTGCCGTGGCTGCGGCTATTGTATGCCCTGCCCGGTAGGTATCGAAATAAATTCCTGCGCCAGAATGTCATTGATGATCAGACGGGCGCCGCAGGCAGCGCAGCTGACTGAAAAAGCGCAGGCTATGATGCAGAAGATCGAAGACTGTCTGCATTGCGGTAAATGTAAGGCAAAATGCCCTTACGGCTTGGATACGCCCAAGCTTCTGGAAGAAAATTATCAGGACTACCGCGAGATCCTGGCAGGTAAAGTCATCTAAAAGAAAAGTGCAGAAGTAAATCCCAAAGAGCTTAGCTTTTTAAGGCGCTAAGCTCTTTTTTTGTTAATTTAAGGTTTATGGATTGTTAAAATTATGATAAAATAGTGACAATAATTTTGAATAATGAGAATTTTTAGGAGGCTGGCAGTGCGTAAGGAACTGATAATGCAGGAGTTACCTACCCGGATGTGTCATGCTTCAACGCTTCTGCGCCTTAACGACGGCACTATACTGTGCAGCTGGTTCGGTGGCAGCAGGGAAGGCGCTGCCGATGTAGGTATCTGGTTGGCGCGCCGTAGCAGCAGCGGCTGGCAGAAGCCCTTGCTTCTGGCTTCTGGCACTGCCGCGCACTGGAATCCTGTTTTAGCGCTGATAGATACAAGGATCATGCTGTTTTATAAGGTCGGCGCCCATATCAAAAGCTGGCTGACCTGGGTCATAGAATCCTGTGATAATGGCAGCAGCTGGTCGCAGCCCAGACAGCTTGTTGACGGCGATACTTCCGGCGGGCGCGGACCAGTGCGCAATAAGCTGCTGCAGCTGCCAAATGGCAGACTGCTGGCCGGAGGCTCGACAGAGCAGGGGATCTGGCAGGCTTTTGTCGATACCTCTGAAGACGGCGGACGCAGCTGGCAGAAATCACAGCCGATCATGATAACAGGACTGCACAGCAGCGGTGAACGCACTGTAGCGCGTGATAAAACTGCTATCCCGGTCAGTGAGCAGTCTTTTTATGGCCGCGGCGTCATTCAGCCCGCCTTGTGGAGCAGTGATTCAGGCACGATCCATATGCTGCTGCGCAGTACGGAAGGCAGTTTGTACCGCAGTGATTCCGAAGATAGCGGACAAAGCTGGAGCAGCGCTTATGCAATAGATTTTCCCAATAATAACAGCGGTATCGATCTTGTGCTCAGCAAGGCTGACGGAGCGCTGTACCTGGTATGTAATCCTGTAGCCGATAACTGGGGACAGCGTTCGCCGCTCTCTCTGTTCAGCTCGGCTGACAATGGCAGGAGCTGGGTCAAGCTGCTGGATTTGGACAGCGGCGACGGGGAATTTTCTTATCCCGCTATCATTGAAGCGTCAGGAACGCTTTATATTACCTATACATATCAACGGCAGAACATTGCTTTTTGGCAGGTGCCTATTGATGAAGTTTGCCGGGGAGTTATAGTGTAGGCTGTTTTTGTAAAATTTTATGGAAAGTTGGAGGATTGAAAGATGAAGAAGATTTTAACTACTGTTCTGGCATTGGTAATGATGCTGACTTTGACGGCGGGCTGCGGCAGCGGCGATAAAAAAGCTGCTTATCCGCAGGACGGCGACATTACAGTCGTCATTCCCAAGGCTCCCGGCGGCGGTACCGATGTTTCGGCCCGCGGCATGATCCAGTTCCTGCAGAAGGAGCTGCCCGGTTCTAAATTTTTACCGACCAATAAGCCTGACGGCGGCGGTGTGACCGGTATGGTCGACGTTGCCAACGCCAAACCAGACGGTCATACGCTGGGTATGGTAACTGTAGAGCTGGCCATGTTCCCGCATCAGGGCAAAAGCAAAGTAACTTATAAAGATTACGCCGCTATCTGTGCGCCTATCGCGGCGCCGGCAGCGCTGATCGTTCCCAGTGAAGCGCCGTACAACACCGTCGATGAATTTGTTGCCTATGCTAAAGCTAATCCCGGCAAGGTACAAATGGGCAATTCCGGTACCGGTGCGATCTGGCATATCGCCGCACTTTCTTTTGAAGAGGAATTCGGCGTGAAATTCAAACATGTTCCGTATCCGAAAGGATCTGCTGATATTGCCGCAGCTTTGGCAGGTAAACATATCGACGCTACTTTGGCTGATCCGTCTGTTTTCAAAAGCCAGGTCGATGCCGGCAATTTGAAAATTTTAGCTGTGATGGCAGCCAGCCGTTCAGAAATCTATCCGAACGTGCCGACCTTCAAGGAGCTGGGCCACGATATGACGATCAGAGCCTGGGCGGCTTTGGTAGCTCCCAAAGATACTCCTAAAGAAAAACTTGAAGTTCTGCGCAGCGCTGCTAAAAAAGCCTGCGAATCGAAAGAGTTCAAAGAATATTTCATCAAGCAGGGTATCGATCCTACTGTTATCATTGGCGATGAATGCGCTAAAATGATGCAGGACGACGATGCGATGTATGCAAAATTCCTTGGGAAAGCCAAATAAAATTTATTGAGAAAAACTGCTCCGTCGGTATGTACCGGCGGAGCTTTTAAAAGGATTTAGATACTGATGATCGATATGAAGCTTTGCAACTATCTGATAGGCGTACTGGGGCTGCTGCTGGGTCTTTTTATGATGCATTCAGCATCAGCGTTCCCGCTGTCCATGACGGAAACAGGTCCTGGGGCAGGGGTGTGGCCTTTTGCTTTGGGCGTTGTTTTGGCACTGGCAGGCCTGGTACTTTTGGGGCATACCTTTTGGAATAGAAAATCCCTCGCAGTGAGGCTGGTCGTGATCAATACGCCTGCCAATCTTCGGGTTTATATCGTTATGGGGCTGGCCGTGCTTTTTTGCCTGGTGATCGAACTGCTGGGCTTTTATCTGGCGGCGCTGCTGATGATTCCCACCGTGATGCTGGTCCTGGGCTGCCGCAGCCTGCTGCGGATCGCGCTGACGGCTGTGCTGACGGTTGGCTTTATCTATCTGATCTTTGATATTTTGCTGAGCACCAAGCTGCCGCAGTCAATGTTTTTAGGATAGGGGGTTACAGATCATGACCGATATTTTAACAGCTTTAGAAATGATTTTTGTGCCCTTAAATCTGCTGGGACTTGTTTTCGGGGTCGGTGCCGGGATCGCGTTTGGCGCTATGCCGGGCCTCAGCGTCAATATGGGACTGGCGCTGCTGTTTCCGCTGACCTTCACTTTTCAGGGGATGGGCGGCATTTTAATACTGATCGGCATTTACTGCGGCGCGATCTACGGCGGCTCGATTTCGGCTATCCTGCTCAAAACTCCGGGAACGCCGGCTTCTGTTGCCACTACGCTGGACGGCTATCCGATGGCGACCGTATTGAAGCAGCCGGGGCGCGCGCTGGGGCTTTCTACTCTTGCCAGCACCTTTGGCGGTATTTTCAGCACGATCTGCCTGATCATTATGGCGCCGCAGCTGGCAAAGGTTTCTCTGCAATTTTCCAAGCCGGAATATTTCGCACTGGCGATCTTTGGTCTCAGTATCATCACCAGCGTTTCTTCAGGCTCTGTCATTAAAGGCATCATGGGCGGCGTTATCGGTTTATTTCTGGCAACGGTGGGTATCGACGCCATGAGCGGTGAGATCCGTTTTACTCTGGATACTACCTATCTTTTGGGTGGGGTTTCCTTTATCCCTATTCTGATCGGTCTGTTCGCGTTTGCGCAGATGCTGACCACAGTAGAGGAATATTATCATAAACAGACGGGGTTGCAGCAGGAGGTAAAGCTAGACCGGGTATTGCCGTCCTGGAGCGATTTTAAACGTGTTTTCTGGACACTGGTGCGTTCCTCGTTTATCGGTACCTTTATTGGCTGCGTACCGGGTACAGGCGGGGATATAGCTTCTTTTGTTTCCTATGACCAGGCCAAACGCTGGTCCAGTCATAAAGATAAGTTCGGTACCGGTGAACCGGAAGGGGTCTGCGCACCGGAAGCCGGCAATAATGCTGTGTCGGGCGGTGCTTTTATACCGGTGCTGACGCTGGGGATACCGGGCGACGGAGCCACGGCGATCATGCTGGGCGCCCTGATGGTGCAGGGCTTGCAGCCGGGACCACTGCTGTTTGTCGAAAAGGCGCCGGACGTTTATGCGATCTTCATCGGTCTTTTGCTGGCAAATGTCATCATGTCGCTGATGGGCTTTTCGCTGATCAGACTGTTTGTTAAAGTGGTGAACGTACCGACAGAAATCCTGCTGCCGATCATCATTATGCTGACCTTTGTGGGTACTTATTCTTACAATCATTCCATGAACGACGTTTATCTGATGGTCGCCGCCGGCATTATCGGTTATTTTTTGAATAAAACAGAATTTTCCATGTCGGCTATCGTTATCGGCATTATTCTGGGCGGGATGGCAGAACAGAATTTCGTGGGTTCGCTGATCATGAGCGACGGCAGCTTCTCGGTATTCTGGACGCGGCCGATCTGCCTGCTGTTTCTGACGGCGGCATTTATCTCGCTGCTGTCACCGTTTTTAGGTAAACTGCTCCGTTTAAAAAAATAAAGCATTTAAAAGCACAGGTGTAAAGCCTGTGCTTTTAGAAATTTTTACAGGCCTGCAGAACAGGTAAAATATACAGCAAAGATTTTTTTAGAAAATTTTAAAAAGTAAAAGGAAAAATGCGATTTATGGCGAATACAATCAGGTAACCTAAATTGTGAAAACTTAGAGGAGGCAGAAGAATGCATACTTACAGTATGGAGCTTGGCGGCAGAACGCTTACTATGGAGATCGGTAAGATCGCCAAGCAGGCAAATGGATCCGTTTTAGTTCGTTATGGCGATACCGCAGTAGTTGTTGCGGTAACTGGTACAAAAACACCCAGGGAAGGAGTAGACTTCTTTCCGTTGACTGTAGATTTTGAAGAAAAAATGTACGCTGTCGGTAAAATCCCCGGCGGCTTTATTAAACGCGAAGGCCGTCCGGGCGAGCAGGCCATTTTGACCAGCCGTCTGATCGACCGTCCGATCCGTCCGATGTTCCCTGACGGGTATCATAATGATGTGCAGATCGTAGCTACTGCCGTATCTGTCGATCCTGATAATGCTCCGGATATGCCGGCAATGATCGGCGCTTCCTGCGCTTTATCTATTTCCGATATTCCCTTTGAAGGCCCGATCGCAGGTGTGCGCGTCGGCCTTGTTGACGGCGAGTTCGTGATCTGTCCTACTGTCGAACAGGCACAGGCCAGTTTATTGAACCTGGCAGTTGCCGGTACTAAAGATGCTATTTTGATGGTTGAAGCAGGCGCTAAAGAAGTTTCTGAAGAAACTATGCTTGACGCTATCTGGTTCGCTCACGGCGTTATCAAAGAGCTGGTTGCTTTCCAGGAAAAAATCATGGCGGAAGTCGGCAAACCGAAAATGGAAGTTCCTGTTTATGAACCTCCTGCTGAGATCGCTGCCGAGATCGAAGCCTATGGCGCAGATAAATTGAAAGAAGCCCTGATGGACGCCAATAAATTAGAGCGTGAAGAAAACGTTGCTAAGGTAAAAGCTGAAATCGCCGAAGTATTTATCGAAAAATATCCTGATAATGCTAAAGACGTAGCTTATATCACCCAGAAGCTGGTTAAAAAGATCGTCCGCCGTACTATTTCCGTTGATAAGATCCGTCCTGACGGACGTCAGCTGGACGAAGTACGTCCTGTTACCTGCGAAGTAGGCCTTTTGGCACGTCCGCATGGTAGCGCGCTCTTTACCCGCGGCCAAACTCAGATCCTCAATGTTCTGGCACTGGCTCCGCTGCGTGAAGCACAGATCCTTGACGGCCTGGGCGTAGAAGATACCAAGCGTTATATCCATCACTACAACTTCCCTCCGTACAGCGTTGGCGAAACCAAACCGATGCGCAGTCCCGGTCGTCGTGAGATCGGTCACGGCGCTTTGGCAGAACGCGCTTTGCTGCCGGTCATTCCTTCCGAAGACGAATTCCCGTATGCGATCCGCCTGGTTTCTGAAACTCTGGAATCCAACGGTTCTTCCTCTATGGGCAGCGTCTGCGCCAGCACCCTGTCTTTGATGGATGCAGGCGTACCTATCAAAGCTCCTGTAGCAGGCGTAGCAATGGGTCTGGTCAAAGACGGCGAATATTTCACTATCCTTACCGATATCCAGGGCCTGGAAGACGCTTTGGGCGATATGGACTTTAAGGTTGCCGGTACTGATAAAGGCATCACCGCGATCCAGATGGATATCAAGATCGACGGTATCAATAAAGACATCTTCACGCAGGCTTTGGCACAGGCTAAACGCGGCCGCGACCATATCATGGGCATCATGATGGAATGCATTTCCGAACCGCGCAAAGAGCTGTCCCAGTATGCTCCGAAGATCACTACGATCAGCGTAGATCCTGAAAAGATCAGCAAAGTTATTGGCCCCGGCGGCAAAATGATCAAAAAGATCGTGGAAGAAACCGGCGCTAAAATCGACATCGACGACAGCGGTAAAGTTTTCATCGCTGCTGTCAACAGCGAATCTGCCGCTAAAGCTATCGATATGATCCACGGTATCGTTGCCGATGCTGAAGTAGGCAAGGTCTATACCGGTAAAGTTACCCGCCTGATGAACTTCGGCGCTTTTGTCGAGATCCTGCCGGGTAAAGAAGGCCTGGTACATATTTCCCAGCTTTCTACCGAACGCGTAGGCAAGGTTGAAGATGTGGTTTCTGTTGGCGACGAAATCGTCGTTAAAGTGACCGAGATCGACCAAAAAGGTCGTATCAACCTGTCCCGTAAAGCTGTTTTGGCTACCGGTCTTGAAAAATAAGCAATAAATTTCAAATCCCGCTGATTCCTTCGGCGGGATTTTTTGTAAGCGAGGTGCACTGTGAAAATAAGAGGCTTTGAAAAAATCACTAAATACGCTGCGGTCGAGTTTCCGATGCCGGAGCGTAAAACCCAGAAATCTGCCGGCTACGACATCTGTCTGCCGGAGGATATTGAACTGCTGCCGGGAAAATTGCAGCTGGTGCCGACAGGCATCAAGGCTTATATGCAGGACGATGAGTATTTGGGCGTGCATATCCGTTCCAGTATCGCCGTTAAAAAACATATCTCCCTGGTCAATAATCAGGGCATCATCGACGCTGACTATTATAACAACGCCGATAACGAAGGCCATATCATGCTGGCGCTGCTGAATATGGGAACTGAGCCGGTAGCGCTGAAAAAAGATGAGCGCGTAGCGCAGGGTATTTTTTATAAATATCTGGTAGCTGACGGCGATGCCGACATCGATAAAGCAGTCCGCGGCGGCGGCTTTGGCAGCACGAAAGCCTGAACAAATTTCTAAATAGTTAAGTCATCCAAGTACCGTTTTGATAACGGTACTTTTTTTTATGTCTTTTTTTAGGGTAAAGGCGGGCAAAAGTACACCATAAAGTCAGCATTTGCAGCTTTATGAAAAATTTTACCAACGGCGAACAGGCAGTAACTTCGGCGGCTGGCAAAACGTAAGGGCAATAGACAGCCAAGCTGCGGCGAATATATCTGTTCGTATGTCTTGTGGGGGGGTACAGACGTGCTATAATAAGTGCGAATATTATTTTAACGATTTTTTTAAAGTTTAGTAAATAAAATCAGCTTTTTAAGAAAGTGATTATTAGACAGAACAATATTTTCAGCAGCGCAGGAGTGGAGGTGTCAAGGTGTACGATGAAAAATGCCTGCAAAATATCGGCAGTAATATCCGCTTTATGCGCAGTGCCTGTCAGATCAGTCAGCAGGAACTGGCAAGGTGTATCGGTATCAGCCAGACTCATCTGAGTAATATAGAGCACGGCAGGGCTGGTACAAATATGAAGCTGCTGCTGAGGGTTGCCAATACTTTGCATTGCAGATTGGACGATTTTTTGCAGCCGTCCGCAGCATTTCAGTTGGTAGAATGAGGTATTGGCTAAATAAGTAGTTTGTGGAGTTGCTGCAGCTTGATAAGGACCAAAGTAAGCTGGAGAGGGGACGAAAAAATAGCTCGGACTATGAATTGGTTCAGACATACTTTTAAAGATGTTATAAACAAAAAATGATAACGAAGGGTGAACAGTGATGAAGAAAAAAGTTAATAACAAGGTTTTGAGCAGCAGGATAATAGCGGCAGTGCTGACAGGAGCAGTACTGAGCTGTTATACAACGCCGGTGTGGGCAAACGACGGCGGTGAATGGAAAAAAATATCCGGTGTAGAACATTATGTTGGTATAAAAAATCCAAGTGGTTCTACTTTGGTTATTGACGAAAAAAGCTCGAGCAGTGTGTCTTGTACTTATGGCGGTATTATTGAATACGGATCGGTATCTACAGAAGATATTAGTAATAATACAGTAACTATTGCAGTAAATGGTACTATCAGAGATGCTTATGGTGGTTATGCTTACGATGGAACCGGATCTGTCAAAAATAATACAGTAATAGTAGATGGAGGGATAGTAACAGGAAAAATAAATGGTGGTTATAGTTCTAAAGGTAATACTGAAGCGAATCATGTAGTTATCAAGTCAGGTGAGGCGAAAGGCCGCATCAGTGGTGCTGAAAATAAAGATTTTGACGCGGTAAAAAATACGGTGACTGTCACAGGCGGTGCGATCAGCAAGACTAATAACCATATTGTTGGTGCTTTCGTTAATGGTCAGGGAAATGTCAAGGAGAATGAGGTTACTATCAGTGGGGGTACGGTAGATGTTTGGACGATAGCCGGCGGGGAAATACATAATAATAGTGCTGGACTTGGCGGTAGTGTTCAAAATAACAGTGTAACTATTAGTGGCACTGATGTTAAAGCAATGCGTGTTTTTGGTGGCTATGGGAATGACGGTAATGTTACTGGAAACAGCGTTACGATCAGCAATGGTGATATAAGTAATGCCATTTACGGCGGATTCAGCGATGGCACAGGAAATGTGGAAAATAACGTTGTAGTATTTAGTGGCAGTAATACAAAAGCCAAAGATATTTATGGCGGCTATAGCGGACAGGGTCTTGGCAGTATCACTGGCACGGGAGCAGTAAGGAATAATAAAGTTTTTTTTAGTGATAGTACAGCTAGATCACTTGGATCATTTGTTTGTGGCGGCAAAAGTGAAACAAATGATGCGGAAAATAACAGCGTTATTATTAACGGCGGCCTAGTATCTTCGGCGTTTGGTGGAATGAGTTATGGAAATGGCAGTGTTACTGGTAACAGCGTAGAAATTACTGGTACCCAGGTAAAATCGTCAGTCGAAGGAGGTTTTAGCTCCAAAGGCAATGCCAACGGAAATATTGTTACCATAACTAATTGTGAGATAAAAGAAGAGGTTTATGGCGGCGACAGTGGCACAGGTGGGACAGGGACGGCCAATAGGAATACGGTAGTAATAACCGGCGGCAGTGTGAATGGGTATGTCAGAGGTGGTTATAGTGCTGGTAGTAGCGGCGTTGCCGATAATAACAGCGTAACTGTCAAGGGCGGTACTTTTGCTAAGTCTATTTTTGGCGGCTGGAGTAAAAGTGATGATGCTAAAAACAATACAATTACAATAAAGAGCGATAACGGCATAGTCCCAATTTTTAACGGTTCGATCTTTGGCGGGTATTCAGAGGATACAGCTAAGGATATGCGTACAGGTAATACGCTCAATATATATACCAAAGGGTTGAGTGCCACTAACGTCAAGAATTTTGAATACTATAATTTTTATCTGCCCGGCAATATAAAGGCGGGCGATACAATACTGACTTTGACAAACGCAGGTGGTACGGATATTTCGAATGGTAAAGTTAATATTGGCGTAGCAGGTGCGGCTGAGTTACTGAATGTTAATGATACCTTAAATTTGCTTTATAACGCTAACGGCATTACGGCAGACGATGTTGTTTACAGTAATATGCAACAGGGTGTGAGCCTGGAGTATGAATTTACGACAGAACTTAGTGCTGACGGTAATAGCATCGTTGCTACAGTGGATAAAGTTCCTGTCAAAACTACTGAACAGGCTAAATCCCCAGTAGAGACCCAGATAGCCGCTGCAGCGTTTGTCAACAGCGGCGCCGATACTGTTGCCGGCAGCGGCATAACTAATGCTGTGCAGGTAGCTGGTGGCGGCAGCGCAGAAATGTTCAGTGCCTCCGGCGGCGGCAATATGCGCTACAAAAGCGGTTCCTACAGCGATATGCGCGGTTATAACCTGGCGCTGGGCTTTGCCAAAGCTATCAACAATAACGCCGGCAAGCTGACCTATGGCCCGCTGCTGGAATACGGCTGGGGCAACTACACCAGCCATCTCGACAGCGGTATCCGCGCCGACGGCAATACTAAATATTACGGCATAGGCATGATAGTGCGTCAGGATAACAAGAGCGGCCTGTATTATGAAGGCAGTCTGCGCTACGGCCGTATGGATTCTGATTACGCCAGCGGCGATATGATAGGCGCCGGCGGCAGTAAGGTTTATGCCAGCTATGACAGCAGCAGCACTTATTACGGCGCTCACGTTGGTATCGGCAAGGTGACCAGGCTGAACGACAGCACCAAAACCGATCTTTACGCCAAACTGCTGTACACGCACCAAAGTGGCGACAGCGTTACTTTGAGCGGTGAAGGTAACGGCGAAGTATACGACTTTGACGCTGTCAACAGCACCCGTGCCAGAATTGGTGCGCGTTTAAGTAAAGATGCCAACGCTAATGGAACCTATTACGCAGGCCTAGCGTATGAATATGAATTTGACGGCGAAGCTAAAGCAACAGTTAAAGGTTTAAGCACGCCGGCGCCAAGCATTAAGGGCAGCAGCGGTATGCTGGAGCTGGGCTACATCATTCAAAGCAAAGACGACAACGCACCTGCGATTGATATCGGTTTGCAGGGCTGGGGCGGCAAAAAGCAGGGGTTCACAGGTAATGTGAATTTTGTTTGGAAGTTCTAGACTTTGGCTGTTAAGCATTGAAATTTGTTTTTCTTTGTATACTTTCTTTCAAGAAAGTATGAGAAACAGTTTAAGAAAGTCTAAAGAAATAATAAAAAGTAAAAATTGGATTTAAAGAAAAAGAATAAATTGCTTTTCTGAACCTTATTTCCCACTTTAACAACATACATAAAAACAATGACGGTATGAATATTATTTTCGTGTCGTCGTTGTTTTTTTATGCCTGTTTGCGGTAAAAATGCAGTTACACAAATTTTATTTTGCAGAAAATTTTTGTAATGAGTGCATAAAAACGCGAATTTGCTGCTCTTTTATATATAGAGGCTGTTTTACCTTTTCTTTTATTAAGTTTTCTTTTGGTCTTACGTTCAGGTTTTAAACCGAAGGTTTTTAAAACCGACTGTATCCCGTTGTAGCTGGCTATGGCCAGCGTAGAACAAAGAAATTTTAAAAAGAAATCATAGTTATACTAACGTAGTAAGTACCTGCATAGTAGGCGGGCTGTTTTGAAAAAGGGTGGTAAATCACAGTGAAATATAAATTATCAAACAAAAGAAATTTTTTAGTCAGTCTTTTAACGGCAAAAGCCCTGCCTTGTTCAGGCAGAGCTTTTGTATGTCAGATAATATTTTATTTATTCGGCCAGCTTTTTAAAATAGCTGTTGATGAACATCAGATAAAAGACTATCGAAATGATCATCGTTGCCAGTTCTGCAAAAGGTATGGACAGCCAGATCCCGTTGATACCTATCAGTGAAGGCAGCGTAAACAGGGCTGTCAGTACAAAGACCAGCGAACGCAGCAGCGAGATGATACCGGCGATCAGGCCGTTGCCGATAGCGGTGTAGAAGCCGGCGATAAAGATGTTGAAGCCCAGGAAGATAAAGCAGTAGGAGAACATTCTGAAACCGTGTACCGCCAGGTCGATAACCTGTTGATTATTACCGATGTACCAGGCGATAATACTGCTGCCGTAAAAACGGGCCAGAGTGAAAACTGCCAGCGAACCAAATAAAATCGCTTTTTTACAGTGGTCGATGATCTCGCTGAGACGTTTTTTGTTTTGCGCGCCGTAAGCATAACTGATGACCGGCTGCGCACCTGTGGCGATACCAAGATAGATACTGATGAGGAAGTAGAAGATATTGATATTGACGGCCATTGCCGCGACGCCGTCTTCACCGGCAAACTTGATAATGGCGATATTGAAGAAGATCGTTACGATACCTGAGGACAGCTCGGTGAGCATTTCACCGGCGCCGTTGAAGCTGGATTTGATAAAATACCATTTGTTCCAGTGGAATTTGGTAAAGCGCAGGTTCGTTTCGTAGATCTTGAAATAAGCCAGACCCATCAGCGTAGAAACGGCGATAGAGGTGATAGTGGAAAGCGAAGCGCCGAAAACGCCCCAGCCCAGAACTACGATCGTATAATAGTCGAGGGCGATGTTGAGGATGAAGCCTGTTAAAGACATCGCCAGCGAATAGGCAGGTCTGCCGTCAAGACGAATGTAATATTCGAGGAACAGTTTGACTGCCAGGATCGGCGTACCTAAAATCATATATTTGAGGTATGTTTTACAATCTTCAAACAGCAGCGCTGTAGAACCCAGTGAATAAATAATACGGTCCATGTTCAGGTAAGCGACGATTGCAAAAATCACCGTAAATCCCGTCAGGAACCAGAACATCGAAGTGAAGTAGGTATTGGCCAGATGGCGTTTGCCTTCGCCCAGCTTGATGCCTACCAGAGCACAGGAGCCGCAGGTAAACATGACGGCCAGACCCCAGATAAGATTGGAGTAGGGCAGGACGATGCTGATTGCGGCCATGGCATTAGTTGATACGTATTGTGCCAGGAACCAGCTGTCGATCGCCGAATAGAACGATACCAGCACCATGGTAACTACGGACGGGAAAATATATAAGATGAAGTCCGAGAAACTTTGTTTTACATTGATTTTGCTGTACATTTGGGACACCCTTTCTGAAACTTGCGCAAGTTCCTGTATCTATATCCTATCTTACCGGTAATATTAAAGCAAATGAGGAAATTTGAGGAGATCGAAGGAGATTGAAGGAGCCTGGAGGAGTTTGGGAAAAAATTTGCCTGCCGGATTTTAAACCGTGATAGCGGTCTTAAATCGTCTTTTGTTACAAAAAAAGTAAAAAAAGTTATATTTTACAGAAATTTAACGTTTTTGTTTGACAACTGTATAGCGCAGAGATATAATAAATCTAATAAAATATTCTTAGATAGAGGAGCGGAAAGCAAGAGTACTTCGCGGAGAGGGATCGCTGAAACGAAGGAAAGGGTAACCGCCGAAGTATAACGGCAGCCATGCGGTTATGCTGGGCCGTCGGTAAAAAACCGCCGGACTGTCGCCTTATGGGCGGAGGGCTATCTCAACTATGCAGTTATATTTATTTTGTAACAATGCTGTCGACCGTTGAGTATTGCTCTCAACGGTTTTTGATTTTTATAAGGAGCGTGAAATTAATGATTAAGGTTTTAGTAAATGGCGCTTTGGGCCGCATGGGCAGTGAAGTCGTAAAAACTGTGCTGGAACAGGAGGATATGGAGCTTGTTGCCGCAGTCGATGCTTTTGGCGCTGATAAAATGATCCCGGTTAAAAACGGTAATCAGATGGCAGTGGCTACTGATCTTAAAGCAAAGCTGATGGTAGTAAAGCCTGATGTAGTTGTTGATTTTACCCGTCCTGATGTGGTGATGGGTTCGCTGCGGACGGTGCTGGCAGCTGGTGTACGTGCAGTGGTTGGTACGACCGGGTTCAGCGAGACTGATCTGGCAGAGCTGGACGAGCTGGCGAAAGCTAATAATACAGGTATTCTGATCGCTCCGAATTTTGCTTTGGGCGCGATACTGATGATCAAGCTGGCCTGTGAGGCGGCGAAATATTTTCCTAATGTCGAGATCATTGAGCGTCATCATGACAAAAAGCTTGATGCGCCTTCCGGTACGGCTGTGATCACAGCTCAGAAGATTGCCGAGGTGCGTAAGGAAATGCATCAGGGCCATCCTGAAGAAAAAGAGCTGCTGGCAGGTGCCCGCGGCGCTGATTATGAAGGCATGAAGATCCACAGTGTCCGTCTGCCTGGCTATGTAGCTTCGCAGGAGGTCATTTTCGGCAGTCAGGGCGAGACTCTGCGCATCAGCAATGAGCCGGTGAACCGCGAATGTTATATGCCGGGCGTGATGCTGGGCTGCCGCAAGATGATGGATAAAGTTGGTTTGACCTACGGCTTGGATAAGCTGTTATAATAAAATTTACGGAGGGGAAGCAGATGAAAAAATATAATGTGGCTATTTTAGGCGCTACCGGTGCGGTAGGAGCCGAGTTTTTGAAACTTATCGAGGAAAGAAACTTTCCATTTGCCGAATTGCGCCTGCTGGCGTCTAAACGCAGTGCCGGTAAAGAAATAGCTTTCATGGGTAAAACATATACTGTGGAAGAGGCTACTTATGATTCTTTTAAAGATATTGATATTGCCTTGTTTGCAGGCGGTTCTATCTCAAAAGATTTTGCTCCGCATGCCGTAAAGGCCGGTGCGGTAGTTATCGATAATTCCAGCGCTTTCCGTATGGACCCGGAGGTGCCGTTGGTGGTGCCTGAGGTCAATCCGCAGGCGATCTTGAAGCATAAAGGCATTATTGCCAATCCTAATTGTTCTACTATTATCATGGTCATGGCGCTGAAACCTATTTATGAGCTGTCCAGGATCAAACGTGTTATCGTTTCTACTTATCAGGCTGTTTCCGGCGCCGGCAAAGAGGGTATCGACGAGCTGGACAATCAGGTGCGTGAGCACAGCGAGGGCAGGGAAATGACTGCTAATATCCTGCCGTCGGCCAGTGCCGAGAAGCATTATCCTATCGCATTTAATCTGATTCCGCAAATAGATGTTTTCTGCGATAATCTTTATACTAAAGAAGAAATGAAGATGATCAACGAGACGAAAAAAATTATGGAAGATGATGAGATGCGCATTACCGCGACTACGATCCGTGTGCCTGTTTACCGCAGCCATTCCGAGTCGGTAAATATCGAGCTGGAGCAAGATGTGGATCTGGACGTTATGCGCGCAGCATTGGCAAAATTCCCCGGCGTTACCGTACAGGACGATCCTGCCAGCCAGGAATATCCGATGCCGTTATATACTTCTGAAAAAGACGATGTTTATGTGGGACGTCTGCGTAAGGACGAATCCTGTGATAAATCTTATAATCTGTGGGTCGTTGGCGATCAGATCCGTAAGGGCGCTGCATTGAATACTTTGCAGATCGCCGAAACGATGATCAAAAACGGCTGGATCTGAGATAGGAGAGCGACACAGTTCATGAAAATTTTAGTGCAAAAGTTCGGCGGTACGTCCGTTGCTTCACCGGAAGCACGCATAGCCGTTAAGGATAAGGTGCAGAAAGCCGTACGCAGCGGCTTTGCTCCGGTAGTTGTTGTTTCTGCGATGGGACGCAAAGGAGAGCCTTATGCCACGGATACCCTGATCAGGGTCCTGAAGGAAACGAATCTTTCGGTCAACGTGCGTGAGCTGGATATGATGATGTGCTGCGGCGAGATCATGGCGGCCTGCGTGATGGCAGCTACGCTGCAGAAATTTGGTATCAACGCCATGGCGCTGACCGGTGGTCAGGCCGGTATTATTACTGATTCGCAGTTTGGTGCGGCACGTATCAAAAATATCAATGTCAGCAACCTGCATCATTTGCTGGAATCCGGCGTGATCCCCATTGTCTGTGGCTTTCAGGGTATGACGGAAAACAACGGCAAGCTGACTACGTTGGGCCGGGGCGGCAGTGATACGACTGCGGCTGCCTTAGGAGCCGCGCTACATGCTGAATGTGTCGAGATCTATACTGATGTTGAGGGCATAATGACTGCTGACCCGCGTCTGGTCAAGGAGGCTTCCATACTGAAGCAGATCTCTTACGGCGAGGTGTGCCAGATGGCGCATCAGGGCGCTAAGGTCATTCATCCGCGCGCTGTAGAGATCGCGATGAAAAAGAATATCCCGCTGGTCGTCAAATCTACGTTCAGCGATGCTCCCGGAACGCTTATCACGAATGACTGCGCAGAAACGGAAGAGGATGCTTCGATAAGCGAGCGCCGCCTGGCAAGTGGGGTGACGCACCTGACCGATCTGGCTCAGTTCCGTGTGGCGCTCAATCCTGAGGATATTGCCAGCGGCCGCAAGCTGTTTGAGGATCTGGCAGATGCCGGCATCAGCGTCGGTTGTTTGAATTTATCTGAAAGCAGCGCGATGTTTGCTGTTTTCAGTGAAGATGTGGAACACACGAATAAAGTTTTAAAGGGTACAGAATTTGAATATACTTTAACGGAGGGCTGCGCCAAGGTTTCTGTTGTCGGTTCGGCAATGCGGGGCGTGCCCGGCGTAATGGCCAATTTTGTTGCAGCGCTTACAGGCTGCAAAATCAGCATCCTGCAGACTGTGGATTCTGATACGACGATCTCTGCGATAATCAAACAGGAGCATCTGATAGATGCTGTGACGGCGCTGCATAAAGCGTTTAAATTATAAGTGAGGTGTAAGCAATGAAAAATCCTTATTTTGGCAGACTTTTGACCGCAATGGTTACTCCTTTTAATGCCGATGGCAGCGTTAATTATGAAAAAGCGACTGATCTGGCCGAATGGCTCATCAATAATGGTTCCGACGGTCTGGTCGTTGCCGGTTCTACCGGTGAGGCGGCTACGATGAGTGCGGAGGAAAAACTGGAGCTGTTCCGGGTAGTTGTAAATCGCATCAATAAACGCGTGCCTGTTATTGCCGGCACCGGCTCTAATAATACTGCCGATTCTATCAAGATGACGAAAATGGCAGAAGCAATGGGTGTCGACGGCGTTTTGATCGTGGGCCCGTATTATAACAAACCGACTCAGGAAGGTTTTTATCAGCATTTTGCAGCTGTAGCGCAAAGCACAGCGCTGCCTATCATCGTTTATAATGTGCCGGGACGCACGGCTTCCAATATTGCGCCTGCTACGGTAGCGCGTCTGGCTGAAGATTTTGAGAATATCGTCGCTATCAAAGAAGCGGCTGGCAATGTCGCGCAGGTTGCCGAGCTTTATACGGTGCTGCCGGAAGATTTCACTATTTACAGCGGCGATGACGGTTTGATCCTGCCGTTTATGTCGGTCGGCGCGACCGGGCTTATTTCCGTGCTCAGTAATATCGGCGGCGGTATCCTGCAGGATGTGATGCAGGCTTACGAAGACGGACGCGTTAAGGAAGCTGCTAAATTGAATGCACAAATGGTGCCGCTTGCAAACGCGATGTTTATCGAAACCAATCCTATCCCTGTCAAAGCTGCTGTAACACTGGTCACCGGTATTGATGCCGGCCAGCCGCGCCTGCCTTTGACGCCTATGGAAGCGGCGAATAAAGCAAAAATGACAGCTGTTCTTCAAGAATACGGACTGGTAAAATAATGGCGAAGTTAGTAGTTGTTATTCAGTGCGACATCGTGCAGAAAAAATGCGTTGGTTATGCCTGCATGAAATCGTTTTATGAGCGCAGCGGCAGATTTAACGGTTATGATGCCGATACCAGATATCTGACGATCACGTGCGGCGGCTGCTGCGGAGCCGGTGTAGCCGGAAAGATCGAAGATCTGAACCGGAAGCTGAAACGCTGGGGCGATGACCGCAAAGATGTTGTAATACATCTTGCTTCCTGCGTGGTATCGGATAATTATCACAGGCCGCCCTGCCCGCATCGTGATTATATCAAGGAGATCATTGAGCGCAAAGGGTACCCGGTCATTTTTGGCTCTTATATTTCCAAAACTGCTGAAAGAAAACGCCAGGATGGCATTTATGAAGCTTTTTAGCACTTATCACTACCGTGGTTTTACTATAAAACTACGGTAGTTTTTCTGTGTTGGGGCAGGATTTTTGAGCGCGGTACAGAATTTAATAATTATCGACTAAATAAGACGATTTAAACTGCCGGCTTCAGCAAAAATACGAACTGCTGAATCTGTTGCGGCGGCGAATTGCTGCAAATATGATGACCTGAGCGGCAATAATATTTGTAAAGCTTTAGTAAGGAGGGAGTTTTTGTGATTAAAAACTTTTTATTTTTATGTATAACGGCGCTGGTGCTGCTGGCACCTAAAGGACCGGTGGAAGCGGCAGGGATCACTGCTTATGAAAAATTTATCACGCCGGCCTACTGGACAGAGCATAATGCTGACGGAGATAAAGTAGTGCTCAATGCGGCTGGTGTCGAGGCTTTTAATAAAAAGATCATTGCAGCTTCGCCGACAGTGTATGATCTGGCGGCCTATCCTAAAACCCTGAGCGGTAAAACCGTAGCCGCTTATGTCAATGCTCATACTGATCTGAGCGATGATCTGTATCGGGACGGCAAGCTCGTCAGCGACAATTACAAAAATATCCTGCGCGCGCAAACTAATGCGTCGGCTATACCGGCAGAGGTCACTGTGCGTTATGGCGTTACGGTAAGACGTACTAATATACGCAATCTGCCAACGGGTGAAGGTTTGTTTTTTTATGCCAGCGACCGTAATTTTGATGCTTTGCAGGAAACTGCTTTGGACCCCGGCGAAGCTGTAGCTATTTTGCATACCAGTACTAACGGCTATTTTTATTATGTGCAGGCCTATAATTACCGGGGCTGGCTGTCTAAATTTGACGTTGCCGAAACTGACCGCGCTACCTGGTCACGTTATGCGGCACCAAAGAATTTTCTGACCGTAATTGCCAGAGATTATACACTAAAGGCAGACGGGGCCCAGGTTTTATTTCAGCAGGGCTCACGTTTACAGCTGGCTGATAAAAAAGCGGCCTCGTATACAGTGAAGGTCCCGGTCAGGACCAAAGAGGGAAAGCTGCAGGAGGAGAAAGTCATTTTAGCGGCTAACAGCTCTCTGCACGAAGGTTACCTGCCTTATACAACTAATAATATTATTCGCTGTGCCTTTAAATTTTACGATGCGGTTTACGGATGGGGCGGACTGCAGAACAGCGTCGATTGTTCCAGCTTTATCAGCAATGCTTATCGTACAGTAGGTATTTTTCTGCCGCGTAATGCCGACGAGCAGGAAACAAGTGCCGGTATCCATAAAAAAATGGGCAATATGAGCAGCGCTCAGCGGGCTAATGTCGTAAAAAGCCTGACGCCCGGTTCTACATTGCATATGGACGGGCATGTGATGTTATATCTCGGTTCTTCTAACGAAGTTCCCTATGCGATCCATTCTTTAGGCAGTCATTATACGGGCGGTACGCGGCACAGTGTGATGAAGGTCGTTGTCAGCGATTTAGAGCTGCAAAAATCAAACGGCAATACTTATCTGGATGAGCTGACTACATGTGTCACTTTCAGATAAAAATTTTAACGAGAATTATAAAGGAGCAGTATTATGGACTTAGATCAGGAAACAGCAAAAGAATTAGTAAAATCAGTAATAGATGGTTTCGAAGCAGAGAGTATGATCGATGCGGAATCGGTAACTCTGTTTTTGTGCAGGGAATGTCTGCCGGCACTACCAAAATTGAATCTGCCTGAGAATATCGTGCAGGCAGTAAACGAGCTGGCGGCTAAAAACGAAGCTTTAACAGCGGCAGGAAGCTTGACTGATATTGTTGTAATGCAGGATGGAAGATTGCAGAGAGTTATTGTTGCAGGCTTCGGCAAAGGTGATGAATGTAAACCTAACAATCTGCGTAAAGCGGCCGGCAGTGCCGCCAGAGCGCTGATTGCGGCAAAAATCAGGCAGACTGTAGTTGTCGCGCCGGTTCTTGCCAATCCGGCAAGGGCGCATTATTTAGCGGCGTTGGCGGAAGGCTTGGTTTTAGGCGGATATCAGTTTACCGAATGCAAAGGCAAACCAGAAGCAAAACCGGAACTAGATTTTTCCATTATTTCCGGTATTCCTGATGCTGAGCGGGTTTTGGCCGAAGCGGAAGTAGTGGCAGATGCCGTTTGTTATACGCGCGATCTGGTCAACCGGCCCGGTAATTTTGTAACTCCCGGCGTCATGGCTGAGGAAGCGGAAGCTTTGGCACTGGAATATGATATGGAGTTTGAGATCCTGGATGTAACGATGATGGAAGCGATGGGTATGCATGCTTTACTGGCAGTTGGTCAGGGGTCTATCCATCCTCCGTGCCTGATCACTATTAAATATAATGGCGCTGGTGACGCGCCTTATACCGCTTATGTCGGTAAGGGCATCACCTTTGACAGCGGTGGTATTTCCATTAAGCCCAGCGACAATATGGGAGAAATGAAAGACGATATGGCCGGCGCCGGTGCCGTTTTAGGCGCTTTAAGAGCGATTGCGGCGCTAAAAGTACCCTGTAATATAATGGGCATCATTGCCTGTGCTGAGAATATGCCTTCCGGCAGTGCTCAGCGTCCCGGTGATGTTGTGAAAGCAGCTAACGGAAAAACGATCGAGGTTTTTTCGACGGATGCCGAAGGGCGCATGGTCCTTGCAGACGCTGTCTGGTATGCCTGCAGGCAGGGTGCAGCTAAAGTAGTTGATATTGCCACACTGACAGGCGGCGTTATTGTTGCCCTGGGTACGGAAACGGCCGGTATTGTCGGTAACGATGATACTTTGATCCGGCAGTTGATCGAAGCCGGTAAAAAAGCCGGCGAAGGCTACTGGCAGCTGCCTTCGTTGCCGGAATGCCGGGAAGCATTGAAAAGTGACGTTGCCGACCTGCTCAACAGTGTCGGGCGTGAAGCCAGCTGTATCAGCGGCGGACTTTTTATCGGTGAATTTGTTGAAGCAGGTATTCCCTGGGCCCATATCGATATTGGCGGCACTTCTACTGCTGCTAAAACAGCAGGCTTTAAAGTTAAGGGCGGCACCGGGTTCGGCGTCAGCACACTGATAAAACTGGCGCAGGAAATGTAAAATGTTAGTAGATCTGCACACTCATAGTACAAGTTCAGACGGCGTTTATACTCCGGCAAAGCTGGTAACAGCAGCTGCTGCCGCTAAAATAGGGGTACTGGCTCTGACTGATCATGATTCTGTAAATGGCATACCACTGGCAGAAGCAGCGGCCGCAGGCATAAAAAATGCTCCCCGCATCATCAGAGGCGTGGAGCTTGGTACTCAGGCCGGCAAAGCCAGCGTGCATATTTTAGGATATCATATCGATATCCACAACGACCGCCTGCTGACGAAAATGCACGAAATGCGCCATGCGCGCGAGCTCAGGCTGCAGAAGATCCTGCAGAAAATAGCAGTGCTGGGCTATCATGTCGAGGTCGCAGAGTGTGATCCCGATAACAGGGCGGTAGGCCGTCCTCACGTAGCGAAAGCTTTGGTTGCCAAAGGTTATTTTGAGACGGTACAGGAAGCCTTTGACGTGCTTTTGAAAAGGGGACAGCCCGGTTATGAACCGCAGCCCAAATTATCGCCGGAGGAAGCAGTTGCGCTGCTGCACCAGGCTGGAGGACTGGCGGTGCTGGCACATCCCAGTGAGCTGGAAAACAAACCGCTGGTAAGCTGTCTGCTGAAGCATGTCAAATTTGACGGTATCGAAGTCTATCATCCTTCGGCAGATGCAAACGAGCAAAAATACTGGCTGCGGCTGGCAAAAGAGTTTGATTTACTGGTTGCAGGCGGTTCGGACTTTCATGGAGTAAGCGGAAGGTTTCCAGAGCAATTGGGAATTTTTGAAGTTCTGTATACAAATGTCAAAAATGTGATAGAATATAAGCAATAAATTTACGTCGGATTTGCGGAGGCCTTTATGAAAGTAGTAGCTTTTGTAGGTCCCAGCGGTACTGGTAAAAGTCATCGGGCCATAGGTATTGCCCATAAGAATAATTGTGATGCTATCATCGATGATGGATTACTTATCAAAGGAACCAAAATTTTAGCAGGAACCTCTGCTAAAAATGAAACGAATAGAATACAGGCAGTCAAGCGTGCTATTTTTACAGATGAAGATCATGCGGAGGCTGTTCGCCAGGCTTTAGTGAATAATGATGTACGGCGTTTGCTGATCTTGGCTACTTCCGATAATATGATAGGGAAAATAGTCAAACGGCTGAATATACCTGAGCCTGAAAAAACTGTCTACATTCAGCAAATTGCTTCCAAGCAGGAGATCAAAAAGGCTAAACAGGCCAGACTGCGGGATGGCAAGCATATTGTTCCAGTACCGACAGTTGAGCTGAAACCGCATTTTACAGGGTATTTTGCTGATCTGCCTTACAATCTTTTTTCCAAGCAAAGGAAAAAAAGCGGCGAAGACCGCTCTATTGTCAGGCCGGCTTTCAGCTATTATGGCAAGCTGCTTATTTCTGACTATGCGCTTTATGATATAGTTAATCTGATCGCTGAAAAAATGATGGGGATCGATAAAGTGACAGGGATCAAAGTACGCAGGCGTGCCGACACCAAGGGCATCAGTATTTATGTCGATGTTGTGCTGTACTACGGCGTTAAGATTTTTGAAGTAACCAAACTGTTCCAACACAAAATAAAAGAAAAAATAGAATATATGACGGCAATGCAGGTCAAAACAATCAATGTTTCCGTACGCAGCTTGTCAGTAAAAAAACAGGAGGATTTTTATGTTAAACGAACAAAGTAATGAACGGGTACTTTTTTCGGGGTATGCAAAATTACCGGTAGGTATTACCGCTGCGGAAATGTATAAAGTCATAGGTGTGATCGTCGTTGTTGATATGAAAAGCGGAATGATCGTCGAGGCTGACTGTACACTGGCTACAGAACTGGCAAGAAAATATATCTCACAGTGTCTTGTAGGCTATAATCTTGCGAATGGACACGAAGAATTACAGAACATTTTGGAACACCAGTATCAGGGCAGTGCCAAAAAAGCAGTAGCGACTGCCATGCGCATTATTTACGATAAATACCGCAGTTTCAAAAACGGTGAAACTGCAGAGGTAAATGAGAAATTTATTTGACAGCGATCCTAAAATGTATATAAAAAATCCCTTCAACAAGAAATGTTGAAGGGATTTTTTTACATAACCGGATTGTTGAGGGCGTCAGCCTGCTCAAAAATAAAAGCCGGCGAAGGATAATAAAACTGGCAGTGCTGAAAGGTGATCGCTTCCGTTGAAAAGCGTTTCAATAAAGCATAACTGGCACGTTCTTCAAAGTCGATCAGATTATCTTTGTTGATATCAGCATCGTCGACGATTACTAAAAGATAGGCCGGAACGCTGGGCGCGTCTTCCGGGACCTGACTGCGGTCAAGGGGAACACCGGGAACGATACGCAGATGTCCGATCACCTGTTGATTTTCATCCAGCAGCTGGGCACGGAAAGTATCGTTGTAAAGTGTCCGCGAAAGTTTGAGAGTATAAGCTCCGGAGCTCATGAAACACACATCCTTTTCTCTTATTGTCTAAGGGAAGTTCTTTCCCTTTAAGTATTTTATAACGATATATATAATATCATATTCTTTTGTTTTTCGCAAAATCCGGGTAATTTTAAGAAAAATAGATAAAGTATATTGTATACAATATAGCTGACTGCAGGATCAGCAGGATTTTGTAAAATTTTAGCGAATTATTTTAACTAGTAAGTGTCATAGTCATTGTCATTTGAAAAATAAGCTGTTTGTTTTTCAGAAGATAGCTGTGGGCACAAAAAAACGAGGAGGGGATCCTATGAAAAAACTTTTAGCTTTTCTGATGGCAATTATGGTCTTCGCTACAATGGCCGCCGGCTGCGGCGGTGGTTCCGAGAAAAAAGACGAGAAAAAACCGGCTGCGCAAAAATTCATTAATATCGCTACCGGTGGTACTGCCGGTACATATTTCCCGCTGGGCGGTGCTATTGCTGACATTCTGAATAAAAATATTCCTGGTGTCAATGCATCCGCACAATCAACCGGTGCGTCTATTGCTAATATCAATCTTTTACAACAAGGCAAGGTCGATATAGCTTTTATTCAAAATGATAATGCTTATTATGCTGTAAAAGGCATTGAAATGTTCAAAGATAAAAAAGTGCCCAGCCTGCAGGGTTTGGCTACTTTATATCCGGAAACCGTACAGATCGTTACTTTGGATAAAACCGGTATCAAATCCTTGAATGATGTTAAAGGCAAACGTATTGCAGTAGGTGCCGCAGGTTCCGGTACTGAAGCAAATGCCCGTCAGATCCTCGAAGCTTATGGTATTACTTATGATGATATCAAAGTCCAATACCTCTCCTTCGCAGAAGCTTCCAATGCTTTAAAAGACGGTAATGTTGACGTTGCTTTTGTAACTGCAGGTCATCCGACCGCAGCTATCCAGGATATCGCAACGCAGAATACTGTTGTATTGCTGCCGGTTGACGCTGATAAAGCTGATGCTTTGATTGCAAAATATCCGTTCTATACTAAAGTAAATATTGGCGCAAAAACTTATACCAACCAAACTACTGATTGCCCGGCAATCGCAGTACGCTGCATGCTGGCAGTAACTGATAAGATGGATGCAGATACTGGTTATGCTGTAACTAAAGCTATTTTCACAAATCTTGATCGTTTGAAAGCAGCTCATTCCGCAGCAAACGTAGTATCCAAAGCCAGCGCAATGGACGGTATGTCTATTCCTGTAAACGCAGGCGCTGACAAATTCCTGAAAGAAAAATAAAAAAAGTTGACCGAAACACTAAATAAAAAAGACCGGTCATCGGACATATCCGGGGGCCGGTCTTTTTATAAAAAAATTTTGGTTGGTGCCGTTATTGTATTAACGTGTTTGGGTATGTTGTTTTGGTATGCTGATCAATTGATAGTTTCATTGAACCCGGAAGGTGGGTTGCCAAAACAATATTTTACTGTTGAACCGGGAGAGCTTTGGAATATAGAATTTAAACATTCTTATGAACTGACGCAAGTCGAAGAGTTTTTCCAGGTGAACGGTGTGGACGATATGACTATGATTTACACTAAATATAAATCTCTTGGCTGTGGTTTACCTTTTTCTGGCAGTGAAGGTAAACTTGTTACCGAACCAGACGGGAAATTTAAATTAGTTATGAACAGACCATACAAAACAGTAAAAATAAGACCGGCTGTTCAGGCCAGGCAGAAAGTGATTCACAATGGTAAAGTTTATGATTTATGTGAATTATATGGGCATGGTACATTAATAGAAATTAAAGCTGAGAGACGTTATCAGTATTGGTTTAATTGATTTTTTTAGAGAGGAGAGGGCCGTATGGAAGAAAAAAAGAATATGGCATCACCTGATGACAAATTCAACGAGAAGGATTCTAAAACGGGCATGTCTGCTGAAGAAGTCATGCAGAAGTTTGACAAAGAATCTGACAAACGTAATTTAACAGGATTGTGGGACAAACTGGTCTCCTTTATCTGTATTGCCTTCGCTGTTTTTCAGTTGTATACTGCAACGTTTGGTGTACTTGATGCGCACTTACAAAGAGCGATTCATCTGGCATTTGGTTTTTCACTGATTTACCTTTTATATCCGGGCAGAAAAAGCTGGTCTCGGGAAGCTATGCATCCTTTAGATGTTATTTTTGCCGTTTTAAGCGTGTCCAGTGCTCTTTACATTGTAGTTTTCTACAATGAACTTGTTTTAAGGGCAGGCATGAATACTGAATTCGATTTCAGTATTGCTTTTATTGGCACATTACTTCTGTTTGAAGCAGCCCGCCGTGTTGTTGGCTGGCCTATGCTGACAGTAGCGCTGTTTTTCATGTTCTATGCTTTTGCTGGTCCGTATATGCCGGGTATCCTGGCACATCGCGGTGTAGGTATGCAGGAAATGTTCGACCATCTGTTCTTTACGACTGAAGGTATTTTTGGTACGCCGCTGGGTGTATCCTCGACATTCATTTATTTATTTATCCTCTTTGGTTCTTATTTGGAAGCTACCGGTCTTGGCAAGCTGTTTATTGACCTGGCTAATGCTGTTGCAGGCTGGGCGGCAGGCGGACCTGCCAAGGTTGCCGTATTATCCTCCGGTCTAATGGGTACAGTATCAGGCAGTTCCGTTGCTAACGTAGCGGGTACAGGCGCTTTTACGATCCCTATGATGAAAAAACTGGGTTATCGTCCTGCGTTTGCAGGCGCAGTAGAAGCAGCTGCTTCCACCGGCGGACAGCTGATGCCTCCGGTTATGGGTGCTGCCGCGTTCTTAATGGCAGAATTTGTTGGCGTTCCTTATATCGAAGTTGTTAAAGCTGCCGTTATTCCGGCATTGTTATATTACATCGGTGTTTGGCTTGGCGTTCACTATGAAGCTAAAAAATACGGCTTAAAGGGAACACCGCGTGATCAATTACCAAAGTTTGGTAAATTGTTTATGGAAAAAGGCCATTTGATTTTACCGCTGGCGATCATCGTGTACTTATTGGTATCCGGTTATACGCCGATGCGTGCGGCTTTATGGGCTATCGCTCTGACTCTTATCTGTTCCTGTCTGCGTAAATCAACAAGGATCACTTTCAAAGATGTTGTCAGGGGCTTGATCGAAGGTTCTAAAGGTGTTCTTGGCGTTTTGATAGCATGTGCCACGGCTGGTGTTATCATTGGTGTTGTTACCAAGACCGGCGTTGGTCTTAAACTGGCGACAGCACTGCTTGATCTGGCAGGCGGCAATTTATTGCCGGCTATGTTCTTTACCATGATCACATCGTTGCTTCTTGGTATGGGCGTGCCTACGACTGCCAACTATGTTATTACCTCGACGATTGCCGCACCGGCTCTGGTGCAGATGGGCGTTCCTGTTTTAGCAGGGCATATGTTTGCGTTTTACTTTGGTATCGTTGCCGACGTAACTCCTCCTGTTGCTTTAGCAGCTTACGCAGGAGCTGGTATTTCTGGTGCTGATCCAATGAAAACCGGCGTTGCTGCTGCCAAACTGGCGATCGCGGCCTTTATCGTTCCGTATATTTTCGTGTTATCACCTGAACTGCTGATGATTGATGCAACTCCGTTTACGATTACTTTTGCCTGCACAACGGCAATTATTGGTATGTGGGGTGTGTCAATCGCTATGATTGGTTTCTGTCAGTCCAAGCTGAATGCTCTGCAAAGACTGCTGTTCTTTATCGGCGGCCTGAATATGATTATTCCTGGTGCTGTTACCGATGCTATTGGCGTAGTTATTCTTGCAGCTGCTTTCTTCTGGCAGCGTATGAATAAAAATAAAGGACCTATCGAAAATCACGGTGAAGATCTGTAAAAGCTTTCAAACAAGCATACCTTTTCAGGTATGCTTGTTTTTTTATGTGCAGTTCACGTAATATTTACAATAAAAATTTACTGATAATTGATTAAACATTTGTTTTTCTGCATGGTTTAATGTATAATATACCGTAGAGTAGGTGTGCGGTTAATAGATTTTATTACTAGAGGTCTAAATACTTGTACGGAAATAATTTTAAAATTTTTTGGAGGTGTATTTTTTTTGAGTAAAACACAAAGTAAACTAAATATTATTCCCTTGGGCGGATTAGGGGAAATTGGTAAGAACATGACGGTATTCCGCTATGGCGACGACATCATTCTTGTCGATGCCGGTTTAATGTTCCCGGAAGATGACATGCTTGGTATTGACCTTGTCATTCCTGACATTACCTATCTTTTGGAAAATAAAGATAAAGTCAAAGCCATATTCTTAACGCATGGTCACGAAGATCATATCGGCGCTTTGCCTTATGTAATGAAACAAATAGATGTTCCGGTTTATGGTACTGCCTTGACACTGGGTATCCTGCAGGGCCGTTTAAAAGAAAACGGCGTCAGCTCGAATGCCTGCAAAGTCATCAAACCCGGCGATAAGATCCATGCCGGCTGCTTTAAGGTAGAATTTATCCGTGTCAATCACAGTATTCCCGACGCGGTAGCCCTGGCGATCCATACTCCTGTCGGACTGATAATCCATACCGGTGATTTTAAATTCGATCAAACGCCGGTTGACGGTCAGGTAACAGAATTCAATAAATTTGCCGAATTTGGCGATCAGGGTGTTCTGGCTCTGCTGGCAGACAGCACTAATGCAGAAAGACCCGGTTATACACAAAGCGAGAAGGTCGTCGGCCAAACTTTTGACGATGAATTCCGTTATGCCAAACACCGCATTATCGTAGCATCATTTTCTTCTAATGTTCACCGTATCCAGCAGGTCGTAGACAGCGCTATCCGTTATAAACGTAAAGTAGCTGTTATTGGACGCAGTATGGTCAATGTCGTCAATATTTCGATGGAATTGGGGTATTTAAAAATACCTGAAGGAGTTCTGATCGATATTGATGAAACAAGCAATTATACTCCCGATAAAATCGTGATCATTACAACAGGCAGCCAAGGCGAGCCGATGTCGGCTCTGACCAGAATGGCCATGTCAGATCATAAAAAAGTAGATATAGTTCCCGGAGACACCGTTATTATTTCCGCAACACCTATTCCCGGCAATGAAAAGCTGGTCTCCAGAACGATCGATCACTTATATAAACTGGGCGCCGATGTTATTTATGAAAAAAGTAACGGCGTACATGTTTCCGGACACGCCAGTCAGGAAGAGATCAAGATGATGCATAATTTAGTGCGTCCGAAGTTCTTTATTCCTGTGCACGGCGAATATCGTCACCTGATCAAACATGCTCAGCTGGCAGGCAGTCTGGGAATGCCACGCGAAAATATCGTCGTTGGCGAAAATGGCTGTATCATAGAATTGACTGCCAACAGTGTGGGTATCAATGGCCGCGTTCCTTCCGGTAAAGTACTGGTAGACGGACTTGGCGTAGGTGATGTAGGTAATATCGTCCTGCGTGACCGCAGACAGCTTTCGCAGGATGGTATTATGATAGTAGTAGTTACTATCGATAAAAATACCTGTACCGTTGTTTCCGGCCCTGACATCGTTTCCCGCGGTTTTGTCTATGTACGCGAAGCCGAAGGTTTGATGGAAACTGCTAAAGAAAAAGTGCAGCAGGCATTGGATAAATGCGAGCAAAGCAATGTCTCTGAATGGTCGGTCATCAAATCGGCTGTCCGTGATTCACTGGGTCGCTTCTTATATGAGAAAACACGCAGAAGACCGATGATTTTACCTATTATAATGGAGATTTAATGTTGTAAATGAGGTGCCTAATTTGAGAAGAACCAAAGCAGAACGTACAGAACAACAGAATAACAGTCGTTTGGAGATAAGCGGCGTTCTTTTGCTTGCTTTAGGATGTTTTGCGGCAGCAGCTTATTTGGGCCTTCCCACAGGAACAATAGGTGCCTTTGTCGATAAAATTATGAGTTATACTTTAGGTAAAGGGGCATTTTTATTTCCGCTTGCCTGTATAGCTCTTGGCATTAGATTTTCTTTTACCCATCGAGGACTGGGTATTTCCAAAAAAGGATTAGCCCTGACATTATTGACGCTGTGCCTTTTAGGCACAGCTCATCATGTTTTTGTGCCTGTAGCCGGGGAAGAGCTTATTCCCGAACGCCTTAAAGAAGGCGGCGGCTTGTTGGGCGGGGTTTTTCTTTTAGCTTTGCGGCGTCTGGCGGGAACAGCGGGAGCCTTAATAATTTTACTGGCTGGTATTATCTGCAGCGTTTTATTAACAGGAAAATTATCGTTGAAGGCTTCGGCAGAAACAGCCGGACGTAAAGCTAAAAATATTGTAACCTACCAGAATCAGGATATTGAAACTACTGCTGAAACTTCTGAATTCAAGAATATGGAAGTTTTAAATACTGCCAATCCTTATAATAGCGAGGAATTTTCAGGTTTTACTTCCGGCATCAAAAAAGAAAGTCAGTTTAAACAAATTCTTCGTAAAGCTGTTGGCAGAAATGCAGCCAGTACTGAAGAAGCATTTTTAGAAAATGAACAGCCCTTTATAGAAGAATTCCCTGTTATTGAAAAAAACGAGCCGCATATTATTACGCGGCCGATCATAGATTTTAATAAACCGAAAGAAACTGCAGTACCAATGCCTGAGCAGGATTTTCTTAATCCTTACAAGGATCACAGCAAAAATCAAGCTTCTGGCAACATAAAAATTATTGATACTGCTGATAAAAATATTGCTGCTGATCTTCCGGTTCCCAAAAAAACCGTGAGTGAAAAATTGCAGCCAGAAGTTCCGCCGGCAGCAGAACCAAGTACCTACTTGTTTCCGCCTCTGGAACTGCTCAATCCTTCGTATGTTTCCAAAGACAAGCATACAGAAGAAGATATTCGCGAACAATGCGCGATTTTAGAACAGACTCTTGAAGATTTCCGTGTTCGCGCCAGCGTCGTTGCCGTTACCCGCGGCCCTTCTGTTACCAGGTTCGAACTGGAGCCTGCTCCGGGTGTTAAAGTCAGCTCGGTGGTGAACTTGGCAGACGATATAGCCTTAAAGCTTGCTGCATCAGGCGTTCGTATTGAAGCGCCGATACCAGGTAAAGCAGCTATTGGTATAGAAGTTCCCAACAGAAAAAATGATCCGGTATTTTTCAGAGAAGTAGTTGACTGTGATTTGGTGCGTCAAACCGAGTCAAAACTTTGTGTAGGGCTTGGCAAAGATATTAGCGGTAATATTATTACTGTGGATCTGTCTAAAATGCCGCATATGCTGGTTGCCGGCTCCACAGGCTCAGGTAAATCAGTATGTATCAATACGATCATTGCCGGTATTTTATACAAAGCCCGGCCTGAAGAAGTGAAAATGATCCTGGTTGACCCTAAGGTTGTTGAGCTTTCGAATTATAACGGTATTCCGCATTTGCTGACGCCTGTCGTTACTGATTCTAAAAAAGCAGCTTCGGCCTTACACTGGGCTGTTGCCGAAATGGAGCGCCGTTATAAGGCCTTTGCTGATAATCATGTGCGCGAGATCAACAGTTATAATGCTCAGGCAGCAGAAAAAATGCCTTTTATAGTCATTATTATCGATGAGTTAGCTGATTTGATGATGGTGGCAAAAGTAGATGTTGAAGATGCTATCCTGCGTTTGGCCCAGAAAGCCCGGGCAGCTGGTATTCATCTCATTTTAGCGACGCAGCGTCCTTCTGTTGACGTCATTACCGGTATTGTAAAAGCAAATATACCTTCACGAATTGCTTTTGCAGTTTCTTCGCAGACAGACTCTCGTACTATTCTGGATATGGGCGGCGCCGAAAAGCTTTTAGGCAAAGGCGATATGCTTTTTTATCCTATCGGGACAAACAAACCGGTACGTGTGCAGGGTGCTTTTGTCAGTGACAGTGAATTAAATAAGATAGTTGATTTCATAAAGAAGCAATCCATTCCAGTCGAATATTCTGAAGAAGTTACTCAGCAGGCACTTGAAAGTGACAGCAAAAGCTCTAATGGAATGGCTGAAAACGGCAATGACCTGATGAGTGACGAGCTTTTCGAAGATGCGGTCCGTTTGGTAATGGATACCGGCCAGGCCTCTTCATCGATGCTGCAGCGTAAGTTCAGGATCGGTTATACGCGTGCTGCCAGGTTGGTAGACTGTATGGAAGAACTTGGTATTATAGGCCAGTCTGTTGGCAGTAAGCCCCGCGAACTGATTATGTCGCGTCATGAAATAGAAGAACGCTTTTTTACAGCACAATAAATGAGATGGAGGAGGGTAAGCTTATGGATAATATAGGAGAAATTCTAAAAAATGCCAGACTTGAAAAGGGACTTTCTTTAGAGCAGGTAGAAGAAGCTACCAGTATCCGAAAAATCTATTTAGCGGCTATTGAAGCAGGTGATTATGCAAAAATTCCCGGAGATGTTTTTACTAAAGGCATTATACGTACCTATGGTAATTATCTGGGATTAAATGGACCTGAATTAGTTACCATTTATAAAGCCGCCTGTGCGGGAGTTGATCCGGAAGAAGTGAAACCTGCTGAAATCCGTACAACTTCTAAAATAAGTGTTACTCCTCATTTAAAACCACAAAAAAGTTCTCCAGGTATATTTACTTATTTGCTGTCGTTCCTTTTGTTAGTTATAGTTGCAGCTGCTGGTTATGTTTTTCTGCTTAATGGTAGTGATAAACCGGAAAATGTTGTAACGCCAAAACAATCAGCGCTGGGTCACGAGACTTCTAAACCCAGTGAAATAACTGATCAGGAAAAAGCAAAAATAGAAGCAGACGCGAAAAAAGCGAAAGAACGTGCCGAACAGGCCGCGGCTGCTAAAACAAAAAAAGAAGCTGCTGCTGATAAGCAGGCGCAGCAGAAACAAGCTGCCGCGAATCAGAAAAATGTAAATCTTTATATGTTCTGTAATGACAGATGCTGGGTAGAGGTTGTTGCGGACGGCGAAAAAGTTTTTGAAGGAACTTTGATCAGCAATCAGGATAAGAACTTCTCAGCTAACAAAAAAATTATTGTAAAATATGGCAATATCAAAGCAATGCAGATTGCTGTCAATGGAAAACCTGTTCCCACAGAAAAAGTTGATGGTGTTGTCGTTAAGGAATATAAGAAATAATATCGGAGGACAGAAATCCTGATGAAAGAATTTTTGCCGATTTCACAGGAAGATATCAATGCCCGCGGTTGGGAACAAATAGATTTTTTGTTTATCAGCGGCGACGCCTATGTTGATCATCCTTCCTTTGGACCGGCCGTTATTTGTCGTGTACTGGAAGCACAAGGTTATAAAGTTGCATTGCTCTGCCAACCAGATTGGCGCGAACTGAAGAATTTTGAAGCATTGGGTAAACCACGTTTAGCCGTGCTTATTTCAGGCGGTAATCTTGATTCGATGCTTTGTCATTATACAGCAGCTAAAAAACCAAGAAAAAAAGATTCTTATACCCCTGGTGGTGAGATGGGTAAGCGTCCCGATCATGCCACTGTTGTTTACTCACAGCAAATAAAACGCTTATGGCCGGAAATACCGGTTATTATCGGCGGGATTGAAGCCAGCCTGCGCAGATTTGCGCATTTTGATTATTGGGAAAATAAGTTACTGCCTTCAATTTTAGTTGACAGCAGGGCTGATCTTTTGATATACGGCATGGGCGAAAAGCAGATCGTAGAAATTGCCGACTATTTAGCTGGCGGAGCTGCTGTTGAAGATATTCATTATGTACGCGGCACAGCTTATTTAACAGATAACCTGGAAGGTTTGGATGAATTCGTTGAATTGCCTTCGCTGGAAAATATTTTAAAAAACAGGGAAGCTTTCGCTGATGCATACCGTTTGCAAAGTAAAGAACTGGACCCATTTTCAGGAAAAACTGTTGTGCAGAAAAATGGTCAGAAATTTGTTGTTCAAAATCAAGTGCCATTTCCGCTGTCACAGGAAGAAATGGATGCTGTGTATGATCTGGACTATATGCGCACCTATCATCCTGCCTATGAAAAATATGGCGGTGTACCTGCCATAGAAGAAGTGCAGTTCAGTATAATCAGCTGTCGTGGCTGCTTTGGCAGTTGTTCTTTCTGCGCTATTCATTCTCATCAGGGAAGAATCATTCAAACACGCAGCCATGAATCTATCCTTCGCGAAGCGAAAAAAATAACTGCATTACCAAATTTTAAAGGCTACATCCATGATGTTGGCGGTCCAACAGCCAATTTCAGACATCCTTCATGTGCCAAGCAATTGGAAGTTGGGGTTTGCCGTGACAGGCAATGCCTGTTTCCCAAGCCTTGTCCTAATCTTGATGCTGACCACAGTGATTATATAGAATTACTGCAAAAAGTCCGTGCGCTTCCGGGAATAAAGAAAGTATTTGTTCGTTCCGGTATCCGCTATGATTATTTGCTGGCAGATAAAAACGATCGTTTCTTAGATGAATTATGTCGTTATCATGTCAGCGGACAGTTAAAAGTTGCTCCTGAACATGTGGCCGAACATGCTTTAGCTAATATGGGCAAGCCTGGCAAAGAAGTTTATCTTAAATTCATGCGTGCCTTTAATAAAAAAAATAAAGAGATTGGTTTAAAACAGTTTTTAGTGCCTTACTTTATTTCCAGTCATCCCGGCTGTACTCTGCGTGATGCGGTAGAGTTAAGCGAGTTCCTGCGTGATATAGGGCATCAGCCTGAACAGGTACAGGATTTTATCCCAACTCCTGGAAGTGCTTCAACCGCGATGTATTATTCCGGTATCAATCCTGAGACCGGGAAAAAAGTCTTTGTTGCCAGAAACCCTCATGACAAGGCTATGCAGCGTGCCCTGATGCAATACAGGAACCCTAAAAACCGTCAATTGGTGAAAGAAGCTTTACAGAAAACCAATCGCGGCGACCTTATTGGTGATAATGCAGGCTGCCTGTTAAAAATAGCAGCTTCGTATAATCCTAAAGCACGTCATAGTAAAAATACGGCAAATCCTAAAATGAATAAACGGCGGTAAGACAGGAGGTTGAAGATGCCTCAGAAAAAGATACTGTTAATCATTGTCCTGCTATTCGTAGGTATAGCCTGGTTTGTTTTGGATACTGATAAAAATGAAACAACTATGGCGGTACATGGAAAAACTGAATTGTTATTATATTCCAACTTGGATAACAGTTTTTTACAGGCTTTAATCAGTGAATATAATAAGGAACACGACCGGGACACAGTTATAAAATTATTATTGCCGGAAGAAAGAGAACAGGGTAAATTACCGGATCTTTATCTTTTAGAGCATAATGAACTGCAGCTTTTAAGTAAACAACAGCGTTTATATGCCATTTTAAGCGAAGCCGGCGACTTATTGCCGTCAGCTTTTAAAGATGAGCAAAGCCAGTGGTTTGGCGTTTTTTATGATCCGATAGTTTTTTTAGTCAATCAAAATTATGCCAGAAAATATGGTCAGGAAAATATCTTGAGCTGGCAGGATATCATTAAGCTTCAAAACGTGCGTGTTGCAATGGAAAATCTTTCAGATTCAGCAAGTACCAGAAATTTTTTAGCCGCATTTGCAAGCAGGCGAGGTGAAGAAAAAACGCTGGCATATTTCAGGGGGCTTAACAGACAGATTCCTCAATATTCCCGCTTTCCTTTCACACCTATCCGTTTGACTACTGTTGGTGATGCTGATTTGGCGATTACTCGCCGCAGCTATGTATTTAAATATTTGGAAAATGATTTTCCTGCTTATATTGTTTTACCAAGCGAGGGGACTCCTGTCAGCTTGTATGGAGTTGCTGTAGACGCTGCTTCCAAAAAATACGAGTCCGCCCAGCTGTTCAGAGATTGGCTTTTAGTATCTGCACTGCCGCAGAAAGTTGCTTTAGAACAAAATACAGGCTATATATTTTTGTTAGCCAATGGGTTAAATAGAAATCATATAGAGCAGCCTGAGAAATTATGGCTCAATACGGCTTATGATACTCTGACTCAGCAGGAAGCTTTAACAAATAAATGGCTGCAGTCAGCAAGATTTGCAACAAAATAGATGGAGGAAGAAACGTGAAACTAGGCTTAGTAAGTCTTGGCTGTCCCAAGAATCTTGTCGATTCGGAAAGAATGCTGGGACTGATTCATGAACAGCAAATAACTATTACCAACGATCCTGCAGACGCAGACTTAATTATCGTCAATACCTGCGGTTTTATAGAATCGGCCAAAGAAGAATCGATCAATACGATCCTGCAAATGGGTGCATATAAAAATACAGGCAGCTGTAAATATCTAATTATTACAGGCTGTTTAGGACAGCGTTATGCCGAAGAACTTTTAGATAATATCCCTGAAGCCGATGCCGTTATCGGTACCGAATGTTATGAGGATATTGCTTATGTAATCCAGAGAGTTATACAGGGAGAACGCTTCATCATGCTGAAATCCCGGAAGAAACCGGAAATGGCGCCAACTGCTGCTCCGCGTATTTTAACGACTCCTGATTATATGGCTTATTTAAAAATCGCAGAAGGCTGCGACAATTGCTGTTCTTACTGCATTATTCCAAAACTGCGCGGACCGTATGTAAGCCGACCCTTTGAACAGCTTCTCAGCGAAGCAAAAGCATTAGTTGCTAAAGGCGTTAAAGAACTGATCGTTGTCGCTCAGGATACCACCAGATATGGTGAAGATCTTTATGGTAAGCTGCGTCTGCCAGAGCTGTTAAGTGAACTTAACAAGCTGGAAGGTTTAAAATGGATCAGAGTCATGTATTGTTATCCTAATAATTTTACTGACGATTTGATCGAAGCTTTTGCCAGCTTGGAGAAAGTATGTAAATATGTGGATCTTCCATTACAGCATGCCAGTGACAGACTGCTGGGCAGCATGAATCGTTATGATACTAAAGCTGAAGTAGAAGCTTTACTGAGCAAATTACGGAAGCGTATACCAGGTATCACGATCAGAACCACATTTATTGTGGGCTTTCCCGGAGAAACAGAAGCCGATTTTCAAGAACTGAAGGCTTTTGTAAAAGTGCAGCGTTTTGATAATGCCGGTGTCTTTGCTTATTCCCAGGAAGAAGGGACAGTGGCAGCAACATTGCCGGAACAAGTAGCTGAACAAGTCAAGGAAGAACGTTTTCACGAATTGATGGCTTTGCAGGCGCAAATATCCGAAGAACTGCATCAGGAAATGGAAGAGCAGATACTGGAAGTACTTGTAGAAGGCCGCGATGAAGAAAACCCTGAGCTTGCTTTTGGGCGTTCTTATAGAGAAGCACCTGATATCGACGGCAGTATTTTTATTGAAAATGCGGGAGCAGTTCAGGCGGGCGCATTTATCAAAGTAAAAATTTTGCAGGGTTTTACCTATGAAATGGTAGGAGAGCGAATTTAATTTGCCGGCAAGGGGGCAAAACAAATGATAGTTGAAGTAGTAAATACAGGTACTGAATTGCTATTGGGAGAAATACTTAATACTAATTTTCAGTATTTGTCACGGCAACTAAATAAATTGGGCTATGATGTACTTTATCAGACTACTGTTGGTGATAACGAAGAGCGCTTGAGAAGCGTTTTAAAGATTGCTTTAGAAAGAGCGGATATTGTTATTACTACTGGAGGCCTGGGCCCAACAAGAGGCGATATAACGAAAGAAGTTATCGCCGATATGCTGGGGTTGGAAATGTATCTGGATTTAGATACATGGGACAGGATCAACAGCTTTTTTGTAAAAAAAGGTTTGTGCATGTCGTCTAATAATGATAAACAGGCTATGGTCCCGTTGGGAGCAGAAATTTTAACTAACGAAGTTGGTACTGCGCCTGGGTTGGCCCTGGAACATGATGGAAAGCTGATTGTTCTATTGCCTGGACCGCCGTCAGAATTGACTTATATTTGTGAACAGAGATTTTTGCCTTTGCTTATGCGGCGCTACTCTCAACAGGGAGTAATTTATTCGCGGATTTTAAAAATGCGTGGTATTGGAGAATCATCTGTAGCAGCTCAGCTGGATGATATCATTACTTCTCAGAGCAATCCTACTATTGCTATTTATGCGCGTCGTGGAGAGATTATTGTTCGTATCACAGCCAAAGCAGCGGATATTGAAGCAGCCAAAGCAATGATTTCCGGTACAGAAGCACAGATTTATGAACGCTTGAGTAAATTTATTTACGGTGTTGATGATGCTTCTTTAGCAGAATATCTTGGCCAGGAGCTTTTAAACAGCGGCAGTACGATTGCCTTTGCAGAATCGTGTACCGGAGGCTTAGCCAGCAGTATGATCACTGATATTCCCGGAAGCAGCGAATATCTCTTAGGCAGCGTCGTGACTTACAGCAATATGGCCAAACAGAAGCTTGTTAATGTATCTGCTGAAAATCTGGAAAAATACGGCGCTGTCAGTGAACAGGTTGCCTGCGAGATGGCTGCCGGAGTAAAAGACCTTTTTGGAACTACTTATGGTGTAGGTATCACTGGGATCGCAGGTCCCGGGGGCGCTACAGAAGAAAAACCCGTAGGCTTAGTTTATATGGCTGTAGCTGATGGCAATGACGTACGTTGTGTTAAACATCTTTTCGGCGGAACCAGAACTGAAAATAAATTGCGTAGTGCGTTAGCGGCTATTTCTATGGTAATAGATAAAATAAAAGATGGAAGAAATGAGGAAATTTAAACAATGACAACTAATTCACAAGAAATGTTCGGCAGCTTACTGCTGGATAAAAAAATCGTATCAGCTTTGACAGCTATGGGGTTTGAAGAACCTTCACCAATTCAGGAGCAAACTATTCCTTTAGTATTGGAAGGCAGCGATGTTATCGGTCAGGCTCAAACCGGTACTGGTAAAACAGCTGCTTTTGGTATTCCTGTTGTTCAAAGTATCACCGATCATCGTCATATCCAGGCTTTAATTATGACTCCGACCCGCGAACTGGCAATCCAGGTCGCAGAAGAAGTAGGTAAGATCGGACGCAGTTCTAAAATCAAAGCACTGCCGGTATATGGCGGCCAGCCGATCGATCGTCAAATCAGGGCTTTACGCAGCGGTGTACACATCGTTATTGGTACACCGGGACGTTTAATAGATCATATCAAACGCAATACTATCAAACTTGATCATATCAAATTCCTGGTCCTTGACGAAGCTGATGAAATGCTTGATATGGGCTTTGTTGACGATATGGAAGAAATCATGAAAAATCTTCCGGCAGAACGTCAAACATTGTTGTTTTCAGCAACAATGCCCAGACCTATTTTGAGCCTTACCAAAAAATATATGAAGGCTCCGAAAAATGTTACTATCAGCAAAGAAGAACTTACAGTTCCTCTTATTGATCAGTATTATTTTGAAACAAAAGATAAGATTGAAGGTTTGTGCCGCTTGCTGGATGCAGAAATAGACGGTAAACTGATTATTTTCTGCCGCACTAAAAAGGGTGTTGATGACCTTGCTATTGCTTTAGGCAGCCGCGGTTATATGGCCGAGGGCCTGCATGGTGATCTGAGCCAGACTCAGCGTGACCGCGTTATGAAAAAATTCCGTGACGGAAGTGCTGATATACTTATCGCAACTGACGTTGCTGCCCGCGGTATCGATATTGATAATATTACCCATGTTATCAATTTTGATATCCCACAGGATCCGGAAAGCTATGTTCACCGTATCGGACGTACCGGCCGTGCCGGCAATACCGGTGTGGCGATGACCTTTATTACTCCGCGCGAATTCCGTCAGCTGAAACTTATTGAACGTACTACTAAAACTAAAATAACACGCCGTCAATTGCCGACTACAGCCAATGTTGTTGAACGTCAGCGTGAAATGATCGTTTCGAAAATGCAGAGCGTGCTTGATCAGGCTAACTATCATGACTATATGCCTATTGCCGCAAGCCTGTTAAAGGAATATGAAGCGGAAGATGTTGTTGCTGCTGCTTTAAAACTGATGCAGGAAGGCAATAAAGCTTTAGAAGCTCCTGAAGAAGATGTTTTATCTAAAGATTTAAGCAATACTGGTGGTCGTCCTGGCATGGTACGTCTTTTCATGAACATCGGCCGCAGTCAAAAAGTTACTGTTCAGGATATAGTTCGTACTATTGCTATTGAATCGGATATTCCTGCCAAAGAGATTGGTCTCATAAATATTTACGACAAATTTACTTTTGTAGAAATCCCGGCAGACTTTGCTGAAAAAGTATTAGGTTCTATGCACAAAAACACGATTAAGGGTTATAAAGTCAATGTCGAACCGGCGAAAGCTCGTCAATAATAGTAAGTAAAGGAAGAGCAGATATGGTATAAATGCCATGTCTGCTCTTTGAGGTGTAAATCATGCGTGAAATTTCAGGTAATAAAAAAGGAATACGTGACTCTGTTTTAAATGAATTAATTACTTTGTATGATATACAAGTGCCGTTAGGACAGCTTATTTCTGCTGAATTAGCTTTAAAATTAGCCGATATTACTGAATTTATTAACAGAGAAATCTCTCTTTATATTTCTCGAAGCGGACAAATAACTAATATTGTGATCGGCGGTAATGACAGTGTTGAGTTACCGGCAGTAGAAGGCCGCAGGGGAAGTGGCAGATTGAGCGGCATACGCTGCGTTCATACACATCCAAATGGTAATCCGGCACTGAGCGGCGTTGATTTTTCAGCTTTAAAAAATAATAAATTCGATGCCATGGTTACAATAGGTGTTACCGCACCTGATTATACGCAGTCCCTAATTTCTTTTGCCATGATAGTCGGGCTCGATAAAGAAGAGCAGTTTATCTGTGATGAATATGGTCCCTTTTCACTGGCAGAAGCCGAAAATATTAATTTTCTCAATATCATCAATACGATAGAGCGCATTTTAGATAAGCAAACCAGCAGTTCGAGTTTGGCAGTTGCTGCAGAAAAAACTATTTTAGTCGGTATGGACCGGGGACAAATAAAAGGCGGCTGGACTGCTGAAGACTCGCTTGAAGAGCTGAAACAGCTTGCGGATACTGCTGGAGCCGTAGTAGTAAACAGATTTATCCAACGCCGCGCCAAACCTGATCCGGCGTTTTTTATCGGCAAAGGTAAAGTGCAGGAACTGGCATTGTACGCACAGCAGGAAAATATTGATCTGTGTATCTTTGATGATGAATTGACACCGGCACAACAAAGAAACATAGAACAGGTAATGGGCGTACGGATTCTTGATAGAACCGCGTTGATCTTAGATATTTTTGCTCAACGAGCTCGTACAAATGAAGGTAAATTACAGGTAGAATTAGCGCAATTACAATATAATTTACCAAGAATCATGGGTAAAGGGCTTATTTTGTCACGTTTGGGCGGTGGTATTGGTACCCGCGGTCCCGGTGAAACCAAATTGGAAGTTGACCGCCGGCGTATTCGTGACCGTATCGCTTTTATTAAAGAATCTATTGAAAAAGTCCGTGCTGTCAGAACCTTACACCGTATAAAAAGAACAAAAAATCAAGTTCCCTCTATAAGCCTTGTCGGTTATACTAACGCCGGCAAATCTACATTATTGAATCTCCTTACACAATCTGATATTTATGCTAAAGATCAATTATTTGCAACGCTTGATCCTACTACACGTCAGTTGATATTGCCTGATAAGCATGAAGCTATCCTCACTGATACGGTCGGCTTTATTCAACGCCTGCCGCACCAATTAGTAGCGGCATTCAGATCTACTTTAGAAGAAGTGGCGGAAGCAGACTTACTGCTGCATGTCATTGATGTCAGCCATGAATTATATCAGGAACAAAGTGATGCTGTTTATAAGGTCCTGGAACAAATTGGTGCACAGGATAAACCAATACTGACTGTTTTTAATAAAATAGATAAGTTGCCTCCTGAAAATGCGTTGGTACAGCGCTTGTCACAGCAGGAAAACAGTGTTTGCATATCAGCCAAAAGTGGTGCTGGTATTGATGAACTTTTAATTTTGATTTCAGAAAATCTAAAGCTAAAATCTATAGAAGTGACTTTACTTATTCCTTACACCGAATCCGATAAAGCAGCTAAATTACATACTATAGGCACTGTTTTAGAACAGGAATACAAAGACAGCGGGACTTTGTTAAAAGTACGTCTGGCATCTGAACAATTAACTGATTTTGAAAAATTTATAATATAAGGGCGGCATAAAAATGACTGATTTTAAGAAAATAGAAGAAGCAGCTTTATTAGAGGTATTGCAAGCTGCTAAACGCTATGAAGAAGCAGCTTTATATAATACCGAAAAAGTTATGCAGGCTTTTAGAAAGCATATGGTATCAGACTTTTATCTAAAACCCACTACAGGATATGCTTATTCTGATGTTGGTCGAGAAAAACTGGATGAAATATACGCTGATATTTTTAAAACTGAGGCGGCGTTAGTGCGATCACAATTTGTTTCCGGAACCCACGCTTTAGCTGTTGCCTTACTGGGAGTTTTAAAAGCAGGCGATGAGATAATAGCTGCTACGGGGGCTCCATATGATACGATGCAGACTATTATCGGTGTACCTGTAAAAACGCCAGGCTCGCTTGCTGATCTGGGAGTAATCTATAAAGAAATTCCAATGACAGGCTCGCAGGTCGATCTTGAGAAAATAAAGTCCTCAATTACAGCTAAAACAAAATTGGTGCATATCCAACGGTCATGCGGTTACAGCAGTGTACGTAAAACATTAACCGTAGAAGAAATCGGGACGATCTGCAAAGCTGTTAAAACAGTAAATCCTGAGATCATTTGTTTTGTTGATAATTGTTATGGCGAATTTATTGAAAAGGAAGAACCAACAGAAGTTGGAGCTGATCTTATGGCAGGCTCTCTCATCAAAAATCTTGGTGGTGGTCTTGCTCCTACAGGCGGCTATATTGTTGGCAGAAGAGATTTAGTAGAACTTGCTTCCTATCGATTAACTGCACCTGGTTTAGGTGGAGAAATGGGCGCTACCCTTGGCGATACAGCAAGAGAGTTCTATCAGGGACTGTTCCTGGCTCCTCATGTCGTGTTACAAGCTGTTAAAACAGCAATTTTTGCCGCAGCAGTTTTTGACCGTTTAGGTTATCAGGTTACTCCCGCTGCAGGTGACAGAAGAAGTGATATCATACAGGCAATTTGCTTGGAAACTAAAGAACGTTTATGTAATTTTTGTGTGGCCATTCAAAGCAACTCTCCAGTTGACGCACATGTGGCGCCAGTACCTGCCATGATTCCCGGCTATCAGGATGAGATAATCATGGCAGCAGGTACTTTTGTCCAGGGTGCATCAATTGAATTAAGTGCGGACGGCCCTTGTCGTGAACCTTATAATGTCTATTTCCAGGGAGGACTTACTTTTGAGCATGGACGTATTGCAATTATGTCAGCAGCCAAAATGGTAGGGGAGAAATAGCTAAAATTAAATATTCTTATAAATACTAAAAAAGCAGCTAAGATGAATGATAAATCACCTTAGCTGCTTTTTACTGTTTAAGAAAGATAAAGACACCCATGTGATGTCACATGGGTGTCTTTATGATATTTTTATGGCGTAAAATAGATGTTATAGCATTCTGAATACAGCTATTACCTTACCAAGAACCTGAATATTATCAGTTCCTGTTATAGGAGTATAAGCATCATTTTCAGGCTGCAGGCGAATTGAACGTAATTCGCGGAAATAACGCTTAACGGTTGTTTCTTCGCCATCAATAAGAGCAACAACTATATCGCCATTATTAGCAAAATTTTGCTTTCTGGCAACAATATAGTCATGATCAAGAATACCAGCTTTGATCATACTATCTCCCGATACTGATAACATGAAAACATCTTCCTGGCAACCAATTAAATCCAAAGGAATAGGATAGGTTTCTTCGACGTTTTCCACTGCTAAAATAGGCTGACCAGCAGTAACTTTACCAACCAGAGGAACTGGAACAACTGTTTTCTGACGCCAGCTGCTGTCTTGTGTTAATTCAATAGCACGTGGTTTAGCAGGGTCTCTTTGCAAAAAGCCATATTCTTCTAATTTATGCAAATGCGTATGTACACTAGCACTTGAAGACAAACCTACAGCCTTGCCAATTTCGCGTACAGCAGGAGGATAGCCTTTAGCATAAACATGCTCACGAATAAAATCTAAAATCGCTCTTTGCCGATCAGAAAGCATTTCTTCTGTAATAACGCCATCAAAATCACTAAAACGTGCTCTTCTTGCCATAAAACCAGCCTCCAATTCCAATCCTCATAATATCTCGTAAAATTTTAGACAATAAAATTTATCGTTTCTAATTTCTTCTATTATATCAGGAACAGAAGAGAATGTCAAAACATCTGTTTGTAGTTGTTCGTTTAATGAACTTAGCAAAAGAACCTTATAGTCAACCTTATTTATAGAAAATTCTCGGCTTTTTATTTTATGTCCGATAATATATATTATGTAAAATACTAAACTCGAATTATAAATGTGTAATATGCTATTCACTAAGGATTTTACATAAAACCTTATGTCAGACATATATTTGACATATAAGCATTTTTAAACGATTATACTACAACTTATACTTGCTTTGTTTTTACAACGTCTTTAAAACGATTTATAGCGATGCTTTTTTATAAAAAATACCTGGATAATATTTTGATGCTATTATCCAGGTATCAGAACTAATATTTTTTAATGTCTTTCTGTCAGCAAGGAACTTTTAAATAAATCATAGTTATCAAATTCTTTTTGAATCAAATCTGCTTGTCCTGTTTGCTTTTGAGTAAAATAACAGAGCAAACTGATCCTGTTATCAGCATCAAAATAAATTTTCTTTTGTCCGCTGATAGACAGATCTGTTAAATTATTTTCTTTAAATACATCATAACCAGATTGATTGATTTTTGATAAATTCTTTGGTAGATGCAAATCCAGGTCATAAGTAAATTTGATCAGACAGTTTTCTTGATTGATCTCCATATCATGTGTGAAATTTTTGACCTGAACAAACTTTTCCAGCTTTGCTTTTTCACGAGGATTTAAAAATGGTTTATTCATAAATTCTTCAAACATCATCTTTGTAAAGAAAGGATTTTCTAAAAATTGCCTGGGACCCTGATCATGCGGACGATTCGATTGATATTTTGCTGAAATACCTATAAGGCCTTCGGAATAAGCCTTTAAAATTTTTCCTAAATCAAATTCACTGGTATTAATGTTCGATTCTACATTGATACTGGTATCAGTAGTTTTAATATTGAATAATTTGGAGTCTATATACTCCTTCCCCATCATTTCCAAGCTTTTTACAGGTAATGCAGAAAAGAAACTGATGGGCATATTTTCAAATTTTTGATTGCTTTGGATATAAAGCCAGTCATGAGGTATTTTAAAATCTTTGTCAAAAATACCATCTTTAATTATAAGTCCAGAATTCGACGCTTGCGGTTTAAAGAAATTTAGTTTTTTGGTAAACTCTTTAGAGAGTTTCTTATATGCACGTTTATCTACTCTGTTATCCGCAAGTTTTTGAATAAATTTATCCAGTCCATCTTTTTCCAGACTGGTCTCAGTCTGTTCATTTTCAGGAAATTCAACATAACCGCTGCTTATATTATATAATTGATCATTTTGTGATAATATATATATCTTCGAAATCAAATTATATTGTGCTGTCATTTGCTTGCCATCAGCACTAAATTTTACCGAAGGATTATATTTTTGCACAGCCTGCTGTTCCTTTTTACTATAGGCAACCGGCAGTTCAATAGCATAGTTAAGCAGCATATCATTATTGATTTCTAATGCTGGTATCTTATTAAGCTTTGTTATTTTATAGCTCTTTTCGCCTGGTAAGGATTGCATATTTTCCTGCATAAGTTTTTGCATATATACCTGCAATTCATTTTGTGGTGCAGTAAGATACGCATAAGCAGGATCAGCTAAAATATCTTTTCCTGCTTTAATATCTGCAGCTATTTTCTTTAAATCTTCTTCAAATTTATCTGTGGCAAAATCAGTTTTAGTATATGCTTCAACTGATTGCTGACTGATTGCAGCTATACCATGCATGCCAGCCTTATTACTGCCGGCTGCAAACAGATCTTTACTGACAATAACAGTATTATTATTGTTATTGTCAGGGATATCAACACTAAAACCAGCTTCTTCACTGCGATAGTCGAACGCATAACAAGTAGCAAGGCTGCCTAAAATACTAACTGCGACAATTCCTGAACAGATTGTTTTTTTCATAGCTATGTCTCCTTTGCATAAATACTGCTAAGTAAAGAGGCATCAAAAATCACTGCAAATCAAGCTTTTTAATGTTCTCTAGAAGCTCTTTAGAAACCGGTTGTTCTGTATTGCCAAGAGTAGATGTATAGACTATAAGGCCGCCTTTTTTCTTTGTAAAGAAAATTCTACCGGTATTATCGAAATCTTTTTTACCTTTTAAGTTAAAGGCAAAATCGAAATTTATATATCCTATTTTAGGAGTGATGTTAATATCAAAATCAAATTTACTGTTTTTATAATAGCGACTGCTCTCGATATAGGTTTTTAACTCTGAAAACAATAGCTGCATCTCTGCTTTAGTAGCTTCTGGATTTTCTAAATAAGCAGCGGTTTCAAAGTCCTTTGTTTCACAGGAAACTGACCATACGCTCTCTGTCAGCAAATCCATCCATGAAGCTATGTTTTCTTCAGAAACATTATCCGCTATTTTCTCTTTATCTAAATCATCAGCCTCTAAATTTTGGGATTTTTCTTTAATTTTGGCTAAGGTTTCCAAAGGTAAGGCAAATGTCAGACAGGCTTTAGGATCGTCTGAAAAATAACTTTGAACATAATACCAGTTGTCTGGAAGCTCAAATTTAAATTTTCCGATTTTGTCAGTATAAACTAATGGCTTAATGACTTCAACAGGTTTTGTTATGGCCACGCCTTGACGATACTCGTCGCGTACCGACTCAGTCGATTGTTCAGAGTCCTTTTTATTGTCTAAAGTTTTAGTAGTTATTACATACAATCTGTCATTTGCGGAAAGTAAATCAACAGAACATAAATATGAGTTCTGATCATCACTTTTATTGACTGCATTATCTGTAAACTGTAGAGTCAAACTTTTTTTGCCGTGAAGTTTTTGTGCGTGAATGTTAAAAGCAAGATCATCTGGCAGCTGTTTAATAAAAGGTTTATCAGCAGGCCAGTAAAGTGAAGGATTCAATAGTTTTAAATCTGCTTTTTTAGGATCGATACCAGAACGTTCCAATAATTCGATTGATGCATAATCATCATTAAAAGCGTCGGTAGTGAATTTTTGTTCCAGTAGATCCGATGCCTGTTTTTGATTAAGACTGTAAACGTAAATAAAACTACCATTAGACTGCATTCCGCCATAAAAATCTTTGCCTACAATATTTATTTCCTGCTGTGGTACATTTATCTTAAAGCCCGCTTCAGGATTACGATATTCGGCTGCAGAACCGGTATTTACTAATGACAGTTGAATTAACAGGGATAGAAATATCAAAAACTTTGCCACTTTGCCACCTCGTTAATTATTTTGTAATAATTTCAACCATCACGCCACTGTCCAAATTACAGGCGTTAGCTTCATCAGTATCAATATGAACTTCATCAGCATTACCTTCACCGGCACGTACTAAAACATTATTTAAAGTCAAAGCACGTTCCCCTGTTGTTTGGATAGAAACAATGTCGCCATCTTTTAATCCGTAGGTTTCTGCTGTTTCAGGATATAAATGAATATGCCGGGCGGCAATAATTATGCCTTCAGTAATTTCTACTTCGCCTTTAGGCCCTACCAGTTTTCCGCCCGCAGACTCTTTGATATCGCCAGAATTTCTGATTGGCGGATTCAGTCCGACTTTTCTGGCATCAGTAAAAGATAGCTCCAGTTGCGTATATTTACGTAGCGGACCAATAATTCTTAATTTCATTTCACCTTTTGCAGTTACTAAAGTAATCTGTTCTTCTGAAGAATACTGCCCTGGCTGACCAATATATTTTTTAGGGTGTAATTCAGATTCTTTACCAAATAAAATATCCATATGCTCGCGGCATAAATGAGCATGACGTGCTGAAACTCCTAATACTAATGGAAATTGCATTTTATTCACCTCGAAGAAAAATTTTTAATATAGAACTGATCTTATTTATTTTAACATATCATAGAAGTTTTTACCATTCTACAGTTAAGTAAAATAAGAACAAATATGAAAAGAAAATTAAAAAAATATCCGGCAGAATTCTGCCGGATTAGTAAGGAAACTATTCTTTAAATCTTTGACAAATATTCATCAATTGCCAACGCCGCTTTTTTACCGGCACCCATGGCAGAAATTACTGTTGCTGCCCCGGTCACTATATCGCCGCCGGCAAAAACGCCTGGAATAGAAGTAGCGCCTTCTTCATTGGCAACTATATTGCCGCGCTTATTAGTTCCCAGTTCAGGCGTTGTTTGTTTAAGCAAAGGATTGGGCCCCTGCCCGATCGCCATAACCACCATATCAACATCAAGAACATATTCTGAGCCTTTGATTTCCACAGGAGAACGGCGCCCTGATGAATCAGGCTCGCCAAGTTCCATTTTCACGCACTCCATACCACTGACCCATCCCTTTTCGTTTCCAAGAATACGTGTGGGATTATTGAGCAGTCTCAGTTCTATACCTTCTTCTTTGGCATGCCCTATCTCCTCTTTACGAGCCGGCATCTCATCTTCACTGCGACGATAAACGATGTATACCTGTTCAGCACCAAGTCGTTTGGCAGTACGTGCAGCATCCATGGCAACATTACCGGCGCCTACAACAGCAACCTTTTTACCTACATATACCGGAGTTGCAACATTCGGAAATTGATAAGCGCGCATTAAATTAACGCGGGTAAGGAATTCATTAGCAGAATATACTCCGTTTAAATTTTCGCCATCGATATGCATGAAATGCGGCAATCCTGCTCCTGTACCAACATAAACGGCACTAAATCCTTCTTCTTCCATTAATTCTCTAATGGTGAAGGTTCTGCCAATAACAGCATTAGGAAGTATTTTAACTCCCAGGTCTTTTAAAGCGTCAATCTCGTGTTTTACAATTTCTTTCGGCAAACGAAATTGAGGGATACCATACATTAAAACGCCTCCAGGAGCATGCAGGGCTTCGTACATAGTAACGTCATAGCCCATTTTTGCAAGATCACCTGCGGCAGTCAAACCAGAGGGACCACTGCCCACAATGGCTACTTTTTTACCTTTTGCGGATGCTGTATCAGCTTGTGTAACATCAATCCCCTGTTCACGGGCGTAATCGGCAACAAAACGTTCCAGACGGCCAATAGCTACAGATTCACCTTTGATACCTAAAACACATTTGCTTTCGCACTGGTTTTCCTGAGGGCAAACACGTCCGCAAACAGCCGGCAAACTATTTTTGCGTTTTAATATAGCGATAGCATCGTCCATTCTGCTTTGTGCCAGAGCCTGGATAAAAGCAGGTATCTCCACATTCACCGGACATCCTTCAACGCAGCGCGGCTTGGGGCAATTCAAACAGCGCTGTGCTTCATCGACAGCAGTATCCATGTCATAGCCAAGTGCTACTTCTTCAAAGTTTTTATTTCTAATATCAGCCGGTTGTTCCGGCATAGGATTTCTCATTCCTCCACGCATTTGCAATGACCTCCGCAGCTATATTCGAGCATTTCCTGACCTTTATACATTTGCTGACGCTGAACAAGATTAGCGAAATCTACTAAATGAGCATCAAATTCAGGACCGTCGACACAGGCAAATTTATTCTCATTACCTACCATGACGCGGCAGCCACCGCACATCCCTGTTCCGTCAACCATAATGGTATTTAAGCTGACAGTAGTTGGAGTACCATAAGGTCTGGTAGTTTCCGCAACATTTTTCATCATGATAACAGGCCCGATAGCCAGAACCAAATCAATTTTTTCACCAGCTTCGAGCATTGCCTTCAGAGGATCTGTAACAAAACCTTTATGACCGGCACTGCCATCATCAGTAGTGATAATGACTTCGTCACTTACGGCTTCCATTTTATCTTTAAAAATGATCAGATCTTTATTTCTGGCGCCGATAATCGAAACTACTTTGTTGCCAAGCTCATGATAAGCACGGGCAATAGGATAAACAGGCGCAACGCCGATGCCGCCGCCAACACAAACAACAGTACCGAATTTCCCCATGTGTGAAGGCATACCTAAAGGCCCAAGCACATCAAGTATTTCGTCACCAACGTTGAAAGCTTCACAAAGATGCGTTGTAGTATTACCTACTGTTTGCACGATCAAAGTAATAATTCCTTTTTCGCGATCGAAGTCAGCAATAGTCAAAGGTATACGCTCGCTGTTTTCATCTGTACGGATCATCACAAACTGACCTGGCTGGCATTTATGCGCTATCATTGGTGCTTCAATGATAAATTCATAAACAGCCGGTGCTAAATTGTTTTTTACAAGTATTTTTGCCACTATCGTCACTCCTAAGTTTTTATCTTTATTTAGTTAAGCGATGACCACGTGTATTGGCCTCCGCATAAATTTTTTCTACATCCATGTGCAGCAGTTCACCATTTTTCATCAAAACTTTACCGTTGACGATAACTGTATCAGCGTCAGTTGCATTTGCAGCATAAACTAACAACGAAATATGGTCATGCCGTGGATACCAATAGGGTTTTTGCATATCGTAAAGGACTATATCCGCCTTCTGCCCTACCGCTATCTGCCCTACATCGGTAAAGCCCAAGGCCAAAGCGCCTTGCTTAGTGGCCAGTTCTAAAGCCTCTTTAGCTGGAATGAGCAAAGGATCTCCGCTGATGCCTTTATGCAGCATAGCTGTAAGACGACATTCTTCCAAAAGATCCAAATTATTATTGCTGGAAGTCCCGTCTGTACCAAGTCCGACTATAATACCACGTTTCAGCATGGCCGGTATCGGAGCAATACCACTGGCCAACTTCAGATTACTCTGCGGATTATGCGCCACACGCACTTTTTTCGCGGCCATTATTTCCATATCCTCTTCACTGACATGTACGCAATGTGCAGCCAAAGTCCCACAATCAAACATCTGCAAACTTTCCATCAGTTTGATAGGCGTCATATGATGTTCTTTTACACAATCACTCACTTCTCCTGCCGTTTCACACAGATGCATATGAATTTCTGCATCCAATGCACCGGCTTTGGCTATAACTTTCTTTAAATAAGGTACAGTGCAGGTATAGGGAGCATGTGGGCCAAACATTACCCTGATACGGCCATCAGCTTTCCCGTGCCAGTTTTTAAAAAGCGTTTCATTATCCTGCAGTTTTTCATCAGCATCAGGTGTAAGGCCTACCAAACCGCGGCTTAAAGAAGCACGCATGCCGGTTTCTTCTACTGCCTGAGCAACTCTGTCCATCGCAAAATACATATCGGCAAAACATGTAGTACCTGTTTTCAGCATTTCCATGATTGAAAGCATTGTGCCCCAATAGATGTCGTCATCATTTAAGCCTGCTTCTGCAGGCCAAATCTTATTTTGCAGCCAGTCCATCAAAGCCATATCGTCTGCATAACTGCGTAATAAAGTCATAGCAGCATGGGTATGTGTATTTACCATGCCGGGAACTGCGATCTTATCCGCAGCATCAATTATTTCAGCGTTCTCAAAACCGTCTGGCAGTTCTTTACTGATAACACTGATCGTATCGTTGTCAATTCCTAAAAAATACTTTTCATTGTCGGGAGCCGAAATTATTTCTACATTTTTTATCAGTAATTTACCCAAGTACTTCATCTCCCTTTTCTGTTTGACGTTTAGAATAATGCTGCTTATAGAAATCATGCATTACAGCAATATCTGCTTCCGGCAATAATTTTGCACCGCCCATAGTTTCGCAGATACAGTAAATCTGTGCTGCTTTTTCGACTATTTCGGCAGTCATTAAAGCGGAATTTAAAGAACTGCCCCAGCACACGACGCCATGATTAGCTAATAAGGCGGCTTTTTTATTTTGTAAAGCTTTTACAGCATTTGCAGCTAAAGCTTCCGTTCCCGGTAACGCATATTCAGCAACATCTACACTGCCGCCTATTATTTGTACCAGATCTTCAATCAAAGCCGGTATAGGTTTATGCATTGCGGCACAGGCACTGGCATAAATGCTGTGTGTGTGTACTATGGCCTGCGCTTCAGGTATTGCCTTATAAACCGCCAGATGCAGGGGCGTTTCGGATGAGGGAATCAATGCGCCATCAATTTTATTGCCCTGCATATCCACAACGACAATGTCTTCAGTATTTAAGCTGTCATAACTGCGGCCGGACGGCGTTATTGCGCAGCATGAAGTATTGATTTTGATGCTTAGGTTTCCCCATGATCCTGCAATCATTTTCTGCTCGATCATTCTTAGGCCGGCGGCAACAATTTGCTGACGCGCTGCATCGATAATGCGATCATCCTGCAATATTAACACTTCCTTTTAGGCTTGATGCAGATAAGCTTCCTGTTCCTGAGTCAACTTATCGATACCAATGCCCATAGCCTGTAATTTAAGCGCAGCAATTTCAGTATTTAATTCTTCCGGTAAAACGTAAAGTTTATTTTCCAGATCATTTTTATGTTCCCATAAATATTTCATTGCTAAAAACTGCATCGCAAAAGAAAGATCCATTACTTCAACAGGATGTCCATCACCACAAGCCAGATTTACAAGGCGTCCCTCGCCCAGCAAATTGATTTTACGGCCATCAGCCATCGTAAAGGTCCTGATATTTTTTCTTACTTCATATGACGGCTCTACGGTCAATTCTTCAAGATGGTTAATATTGATTTCAACGTCGAAATGACCTGCATTGCTGAGAATAGCGCCATCTTTCATAACGGCAAAATGCTCTTTGGTGATAACGTCTTTGCAGCCGGTAACAGTAACAAAGAAATCACCATATTGAGCGGCTTCCTGCATCGGCATTACCCTGAAACCATCAAAAACCGCTTCTATGCCTTTGATAGGATCGATCTCAGTGACGATAACATTAGCGCCTAAGCCTTTGGCACGCATGGCCACGCCTTTTCCGCACCAGCCATAGCCGGCAACTACTACTGTTTTACCGGCCACCGAAAGGTTTGTCGTGCGCATAATGCCGTCCCAGGAAGATTGACCGGTTCCATAACGGTTATCAAAAAGATATTTGCAATAGGCATCGTTAACAGCAATCATCGGAAAAGCCAGCTTACCGCTGTTAGACAAAGCTTTTAAGCGGTGTACGCCAGTAGTAGTTTCTTCGCTGCCGCCAATAAGCTTAGCAACCAGATGCCTGCGTTCACCGTGCAGCATATTGACCAGATCCCCGCCGTCATCGATGATCAGATCCGGCTCAACGTCTAATGCTTTACTGAGATACATATCATATTCTTTATCAGTACAGTCATGGGTCGCAAAAACAGTGACACCGCTATCTGCTAACGCCGCGGCAACATCATCCTGAGTAGATAAGGGATTACTGCCGGTTACAACAACATTGGCCCCAGCGTTTTTAAGCACCTGTGCCAGATATGCTGTCTTTGCTTCTAAATGAATAGTAACTACCATATTAAGACCCTTAAAAATCTGGTTTTTACTATATTTTTCATTAAGGATATTAAGCAAGGGCATGTGCTCTTTTACCCAGGCAATTTTTTGTTTCCCGGATGGTGCTAAAGCGATATCACGAATCATACTTTCCATAATCAATATTAGTCCTCCTCTTGCAGTTTTTGCTGCAATTTTTTTATATTTTCTGTATACGGCGCAGATACTACACCGTATTCGGTAATAATACCAGTAATAAATTCTGCCGGAGTTACATCAAAAGCAGGATTGAAAACTTTTACCTGCCGTGGAGCAGTTACTACTCCCTGCAGTAATCGTACTTCATCAGCGGCCCGTTCTTCGATTGGGATCTGGTTGCCATTTTCCAAGGTAAAATCAAAAGTGCTGACTGGAGCAGCGATATAAAAAGGTATATGATGATGCTTAGCTGCCAAAGCTACTCCGTAAGTACCGATTTTATTGGCCGTATCACCATTAGCGGCGATCCTATCCGCGCCGACGATAACAGCATCCAGATGCTGAGTCTGCATGACCCACGCCGCCATATTATCAGTGATCAAAGTAACCGGAATATTATCTTCTGTTAACTCCCAGGCTGTTAAACGTGCGCCCTGTAACAACGGCCGCGTTTCATCTGCATAAACCATCGCCAGCCGTCCGTCCTCAAAAGCTTGTCTGACAACGCCTAAGGCGGTTCCCCATCCGCAGGTAGCTAAAGTACCCGCATTGCAATGAGTAAGGATACTGGCCTGCTGAGGCAGTAAAGCTGCACCGTGGACCCCGATCTGTCGATTGATCGCGATATCATCCTGATAAATCTTGCAGGCTAAATTTTCTAATGCCGTCCCAATATCTTGCAGCGATCTTTGTTCTTTAGTCAAGGAAACGACCTGCATATACATTTTATTAACTGCCCAGGCAAGATTGACTGCTGTTGGACGCGTAGAAAGCAAAAAGTCTTTTATCTTCTTAAACTCTATTAAAAGCGTTTCAGAACCGGCACCAGTATATTTTACAATAATTTCCTGCCAGCCTAAAGTCATGGCAAAAGCTGCGGCTGCGCCAATAGCAGGCGCTCCACGTACTTCCAAGCGTTTTATTGCCTCTCCAACTCTTCGGTAGTCTTCACAAATGATAGTTACAATTTCTGCCGGTAACTTAGTTTGATCTAACAAAAGCAGGCTCTGCCCTTGCCATTCCATAGTTTTGACCATGTTTACAGGCTCCTTATAAAGTAAAACCGCCAAATTCTGTCATGCACTTCGGACAGCCGCATTCCATACTGTCTGCTTCATTAGCCGCAATAAAGGCACTGATAAGCTTTTCCATGTTTTTAATGCTTTTATCCATAGCCTCAACCACTTCACTGTGAGAAAGCGGCGTCGGTGAAATACCTGCAGCCATATTAGTGACGATAGAACAATTTGTATAGCACATTTCTGCTTCTCTGGCAAGCAGTGACTCCGGCATATTGGTCATGCCGACAAGGTCACCTCCCAGCATTGCGAACATTTTAATTTCCGCAGCAGTTTCAAAACGCGGTCCTTCTGTACAGACGTAACAGCCCTTTTTATGAAAAACTATATCTGTCTTATACAGGCAATTGATAACTTTATCGCGCAGTCTGGGACAGTAAGGGTTGGTAAAATCAACATGAGCTACACCACGTTCCGGATTATCATAAAAAGTATTGATACGGCTTTTCGTAAAATCCAAAACCTGGTCACATACAACAAAATGCCCCGGTTCCATATCCAAATTCAAAGATCCAACTGCAGTAGTTGCAAATATTTCTTCTGTACCAAGGCTTTTCAACGCCCAGATATTGGCACGATAATTTACTTTATGCGGAGCAGTTTTATGCCCCACACCATGACGGGTGATAAAGATCACCTGATTGCCGCACATTGTTCCAATATTGCATAAAGCAGGTCCGTAAGGAGTTTGAATCACCTTTTCTTCAAAACATTGTAAGGTTTCCGGACTATAGATTCCAGTTCCACCTATGATTGCTATTTTACGCATATGTTCCTCCTTAGTGTTTATTATTCAGATCATCAATAATCTTTATCAGATCTGGCATTTCTTCCAGGATATAATCAGGGTTGCCTTCGCCAAGCATCTGCTGCCAGTCAAAGCTGGTATAACGTACAGCTGCTGTGCCATAACAACCAGCAGCCTGACCGCTTTGCAAGTCAAAAGGGCTGTCGCCAATACAAAGGCATTCATCAGCTTTCAGATTTAAAGCAGCCAGGGCCTTTGCCATGGGTTCGGGATGCGGCTTATGATATTGACATATATCGCAGCCAATGACTGTCTCTATGTAATTTTCCAGCTCCATACATTGCAGCCCACGCTTAGCCATCGGGACCTTCTTAGAAGTAACAACCGCCATTTTTATTCCCCGCTGCTGCAGCTCAGCCAGTGTTTCTTTTACTCCAGCGAAAGGTTTAATAAGCTCATCATGGTGCTTAAGATTAAACTCTCTATAAACAGCGCATAATTCTTCTACCTGATTTTCATTGACATAGTTTCTCATGGCGCTGCGCAGTGGTAATCCAAAATATTTTACCAGTTCTGCATGTGGCATTTTTTTATTCAGACACACTGCGAAGCTATGTTCAAATGCTTTAATTATCAGATCGACAGTATCGATCAATGTGCCGTCCAGATCAAATAAGACTCCACGTATCTTCACAAACTTCTCCTTAAATCTTTTACATCTTATCGTCTTATAATAACATAAAAGCCTTATAAAATAAAGAATTCAAGTATTTTATAAAGAAAAAGACCGCTCTTGCTACGAGCGGTCAAAATTTATTGTTTTTTAGGAAAGACGACCTGCTTAGGTCCCAATTCAGCATTTTCCGGAATCAAAACTTCGTTAAAACTGATTCCTCGAGTATGCGCGGTGTGACTCCACTCATGATCGTGTCTATGAATATATCCCAACACTGTAATAGGTATCCAGCTGTAAATAAAAAGTGGATACAAGAGGAGGTATATCCAGGATTTAAACGAAGCATGAATTTTAAAAAGTACGATCATCGGAAAAATATACTGACCAATACCTATCAGCGTCCAAACTTCCAACGGCAGAATAGCGTATAATACATTCGTATAGAAAGGATAAAACTGATAGATATAACTGCAAATTACAAAAAAAGTAGAGATAAGCAAGAAGTACGGCTGGAACAAATTGATGATACCATCAAGTACAACAATATTTCTTTCTTTAATCCCTTTGACAAATAATTTACCGATATAACGATTAGCTACATCAAAATGCCCCTGAGCCCAACGTTTGCGCTGGTTCCAAGACTGCATAAATGTAAGCGGCTTTTCATCATAAACAATAGCATCATGCGCCCAGGTAGTAGGTATACCTTCCAACAGGGCCTTCATGGTAAATTCCATATCTTCAGTAAGACAGGTGGCTCCCCAACCGTGTCTGCGCAAGATATCGGTAGAAATACACATACCAGTACCGCCAAGACAGCTTGATAAACCGATATTATATTTCGCCAAATGCCATACATGATTTACTACCCAGAAAGAAATCGAAAATACACCGGAAATCCAGGTATCATTAGGATTTTTGGAATCCAGATAACCTTGAATAAGTTGTTCACCTTTACATAAGCGGCTGTTCATTTCTTTTAAAAAGTTAGGATGGACTAGATTGTCAGCATCGAAAACACAGACAGCATCATATTGACGCTCCATTTCAAAAAGTCTTTGGAACATCCAATCCATTGCAAAGCCTTTACCCTTTTCATTATCATTGAAGCGTTCATAAACAATGGCTCCTGACTGACGGGCAATTTGCGCTGTATTATCTTTACAGTTATCTGCAACTACAAAAATATCATATAAACGATCAGAATAATTCAGCAGATGCAGATTCTCGACCAATTGACCGATAACTTGCTCTTCATTGTGTGCACAAACGATCATTGCAAAAGTTTTTTGCTCGTCGTAAATTTTTTCTTCCGGTCTGCGGCCAAAAAGGCCAAAGAAAGAAAGCGTAAAATAATAGATCGTAAAGAATACAATTAAAAGCTGCAACGGAATCATGATCAAGTCAAAATAGGTACTCATCAAAAATCTCCTTGCTTTCTAAAAATATTTACTGCTTACTTAGCATTTTTGCATAAACGCAGTTAATAATCCCAGCTAACGAATAAGTGAACATAGCGGCAAACGGCCAGGCTGAAAGATTCGTATACAGTAAATACAGGCCAACAGCTGCAGCAATTATTACCGGCGGTAAAAACATCGGATTGCCTTTACCTTTAAAATCCGGGAATTTAACGTTGCTGTACATGATACAGCCAATTACAAAAGTTAAAACAGCAACAAAATAAGTGGAAAAGGAATAACCTGAAAGAACATATGTTGCCAGAACACAAGCGCCGGCAGGAATTGGCATCCCTTGAAAGTAGCCTTTTACTTCCCCTACATTTACGTTAAATCTTGCTAATCGCATAGCTCCGCAGATTGTAAAAACAGAAGCAATAAGCTTGCCCAGCAAACCTAGATCCGTCATACCATATTGATAAATAAGAATAGCCGGAGCAACGCCAAACGAACCTAAATCGCACAAAGAATCGAGCTCTTTACCAAACTCGCCGCCTCCTACTCCCAAAAAGCGGGCTGCTCTTCCATCCAGAGAATCTGCAATAACAGCGAGTATTATAAAGATAGCTGCCCTGGAAAAATTGCCTTCAAATGTATCAAAAATAGATAAAACACCAAATGTTAAACTTAAAGCACTAATACTGTTAGGGATGATACGACGATAATTCATTTCTTAATGAACCCTCCCGATCATAGAAACTCCTCCAACTACTGAATCGCCTTTTTTAACAAGAATTTCAACATTCTTCGGCAAAACAATTTCAGTACTTGATCCAAATTTAATCATACCATAACATTCACCCTGTTTCAAATTATGGCCTAAAGTCACCCAGGATACGATACGACGTGCCAGTAATCCGGCGACCTGAATAACCAAAACTCTCATTTTGTCATTTTGTACGCCGATAGCATGGCGTTCATTTTCAAATGAAGCAGATTTTTTATAAGCAGGCACAAATTGACCGCAGGTATAACGCTGATATTTTATTTCACCATTTACAGGGCTGCGATTAACGTGTACATTAAAAACAGAAAGGAAAATAGTAACTTTTACAGCATCTTCATTTAAATATTCTTCGTCATAAAAATCTTCTATAGCCATTACAGTTCCATCTGCTGGAGAATAAATAACGGAATCATCTGCTGGTGTAGGTCGATTGGGATTACGGAAAAAATAAATAAAAAACAGCATGAATACTGCAGGAACAACAGCCCAGACCAGGCTCCCCCAATAGCCTACAGCAAAAGTAATAATAGCAAAAGCGAATATAAACGGATGACCGTCTTTGACTATATTCATAATAGAGAGCCCCTCTCTTTCAGCAAATTTAAGAAAACAAAAAGCAAAATAATAATGTGATGAGCCTTTAGTTCATCACATTATTATAATACAGCCATATCTTTTTGTCCATTTTTATTTCATTTGGAACAAATTACTTTAATAACAAATTTTGGCAGAGCGAGCATTCTTGTAAACCGGCTTGGTTGTTTATAAAGACGGAAAAGCCATTCTAACGAATATTTCTGCATCCATAACGGAGCACGTTCCATTTTTCCTGCTAACACGTCAAAGCTTCCGCCTATACCCATAGTAATACAAGGCATCAGTTCCTGAAGGTGGGAATTCAACCACTTTTCCTGTTTTGGTGCTCCTAAAGCCAGAAAAAGGATCTGCGCACCGCTGTTATTGATGGCTTCAATAATAACTTTTTCATCACTATCTTTGAAATAGCCGTCTCTGCAGCCTACTATATTTACACCCGGATATAAGCTTTCCGCTTTTTTCTTTGCAGCTTCAGCTATACCAGGAGCTGCGCCAAAGAAAAAAGCTTTATATCCTTTTTCTGCAGCCAGGTTAAGTAAACGATTAAATAAATCAAAACCGGCAACTCTTTCAGGCACATCATGCCCCAATTTTCTTCCTGCCCAGACAGTTCCAGCACCATCCGGCAGGACCAAATCAGCAACATTAGTTAAAATATTTTTATATTCCGCATCATCCTGACACATCATGATGATCTCAGCATTAGCAGTAACGACAAAAGAGTGTGCCTGCGCTTGTATTTTGTCATCAAGATATTGAACAGCAGCATCCATACTATAAGGATGAACCGGCACATCCAAAACCTGAATAGCAGTGATTTTTTCCATTAGTAATAACCCTTATTGAATATATAAATCAATGATATTGGCATTTTTATCAATACATTTATATTTGTAAACCGGGCGTCCTACACTGCCGCGGTGAAGATCAAGACTCAATAATTTCAAGGATTTCAGAAACTCTAAATATTTACGGATCGAGACACGCGAAATACCAACTTTAGCTGAAATTTCTTCTGTGGTAAACATTCCGTCGATTTTAATAATTTCAGACCAGACAGTATTCAGAGTATTTTTATCCAAACCTTTAGGTAAAGTAACTTCTACATCAGTGTCCTGATGAATGATAGTTTTATCAAGCTCATCCTGCTTAAGAATAGACTGTTCTTCAACTAAATTATAACGGCTCTTATAATTGTTTAAAGCCAGATTAAATCTTTCAAATTCAAAGGGCTTGATGATATAGTCAAATGCCCCTAAACGCAGCGCTGCTTTGATTTTATCTTTATCATTAGCAGCCGATACGATAATGACGTCGACGTCATATTCCTGTTCCCTTATTTTTGCCAGTAACTGCAAACCATCCATTCCAGGCATAAAAATATCAAGAATGACAAGATTATACTCTTTGGTCTGCATAATTTTCAAAGCTTCGTCACTGTTGCGAACGATATCACAGAGTTGAAAACCTTTGATTTGGGTCAGATAATGTTCGTGAAGTTTTCCTACCATCGGGTCATCTTCTACTACTAAAACTTTGATCATGATGTTTTCACCGTCCTTACGATTGGTAATCTTATGGTAAACGTGGTCCCTTCGCCTACAGTTGATTCAACTTCGATAGTACCTTTTAAGTGGGTAACTGTTTGTTTTACTAAAAAAAGTCCGATACCGCGTCTGGGCCCCTTACTAGAATAACCTTTTTCAAAGATAGTTTCAAGTTTATTTTCGGGAATACCAGGACCAGAGTCTTCGACCATGACCATAATTTCATTATCAAAGGTCAGAATACTCAGGTTTACGATTCTTTCACTGGGGTGATCGCGTAAAACGTCAAAAGCATTTTCAATTAGATTACCAATGATCAGAATCAGTTCCTGCACTGTAGGCCGAATAAATTCAGTCGTCAGTTCACTTTCATCAGTCAAAGAAAATTCAATATCCAACTCTCTGGCCCGGCTGATTTTTCCTAAAATAAAACCTGCTAATGTGATGTCTTTTAATCTTGTCACTACATAAGCGGCTTCTGCCTGCCTGTTATTGGCGATCTTCATCGTAAACTGTTTTAATTCGTCATAAGCCTTCATATCGATCAAGCCCATGATAACATGCATTTTATTCATAAATTCATGGGTCTGAGCTCTAAGCGCATCAGCATAATTACGTACGCCGGTTAACTGGTTAGCCAGCTCTTCCAGTTCAGTTTTTTTGCGGAACGTTATAATTGCGCCGCCGATATGTCCATTATCAAATAAAGGCACTAACGTTGCAATAAATAAAACAGAACCTACCTGCACAGGCATATCGAGCGTTGCCCTGCCTTCTTTTAAAACAGTATCCAGAGTCAGTCCGTTCATAACGGTTTCAAGCGGCTTGCCCAAAAGCGTATGCGGATTTGCTATTCCCGCCTGAGCAAACAAAAACTCTGATTCAGTATTGATCAAGGTTATCTCTGCATCCTTATTGATTGCAACAACGCCTTCTTTAACAGAATTAAGCAAAGCATTACGTTCCTGCAATAAAGTGGCAATATCTTCCGGCTCTAATCCAAATAAAGTTGCTTTTACATGCCTGGCTAAAAAAACGGCACCGCCTATACCTACAAATAAACCAAACAGGCTTGCCAGAAAGATAAGCAGCACTGATTCAACCGTTAAATCCTGAATCATTTTCGGCGACACTCCAGCTACGATATAGCCGATAACAGTATTACGGTCATCGCGAATAACCCCTACTGCCTTTTCGTTGAAAACCGAAGTATCATACCAGTTCAAATTAGTGGTTGACCCCTGTTCAGCTACTATTTGACGCGCTTCATCCTCAAATCCATCTATTGAAGTAGGATTATGAAATACACGGATATTTTTATTGCGGTCTAAAATAATAATACTTGCTTTACAGGATTTTGCCGCCATATTAACGACATTATTCAGAGTTTCATTGGTACTATTGATGTCAGTCTCATACGTCAGAGAACGAATTACCGCCGGCGAATGAGAAAGCAAGGTAGTAATGCTTACCGCGTTTACGCTTATACGTTCATCAACAACACCTGAAACCCTATGCGCTATAAGCAGACTGGCTGGTAATAATGATGCAACGATAACAAATGTTATCAGAAGCACTATTTTTTGTGATAAGGTGAATTTATTTGTTCCGTTTTTATATGTCATACTTTTCACCTCACCAAAAATTCTTTTGCCACTGTTTATAGCATAAACCACTTTTTAAAGTTTTTACAATTAACTTTACTTAAATTATTAGATAATTTATATTTTAATATCTAAATTTTAGCAACATCTGAAGGAACTGTCAAAAATTGAATGCCAGGGTTTCGCTCTAATATCCAATTCAAAGACCATTCATTATTAACTAAAATAACAGGTCTGTCTTTTTGATCGTAAACCAGCATCCCGCTGTCCAATCCCTTAATATTTTCAATAAGCTTTTTATCTTCTGCATAAACCCAGCGTGCGACAGTATAAGCCAGCTGGTTCATCAAAAGCTGCGCGCTGTATTCGTTGAGCAGCCTGTATTCTAATACTTCCAGCTGCAAGACACCAACAACACCGACAATAAAGCTTTCGATACCAACATCCTTTTGCTCAAAAACCTGGATCGCGCCTTCCTGTGCCAGCTGCGTAATGCCCTTGACAAACTGTTTCCGTTTCAATGAATCCTTGGGCTGTACTCTGGCAAAAATTTCCGGCGGAAAAACAGGAAAGTCTTCAAATTGGACTTTCATTTTTTCATCACTTAGGGAATCTCCGATTCCAAAAATCCCAGGATCAAAAACGCCGATAATATCGCCAGGGTAAGCCTTTTCAACAATTGTACGTTCCTGGGCAAGAAATTGCTGCGGCTGCGAAAGCTTGACTACTTTTCCACCCTGTTTATGGTAAACGGACATACCTTTTTCAAAAACACCGGAGCAGATGCGCATAAACGCAATTCTATCACGATGTGCCGGATTCATATTGGCCTGAATTTTAAAAATAAAAGCAGAAAACTCTTCTGTTGCTGGATCTAAAATTTCACCGTTTTGCAAAATTCTTGGCTGCGGCTGCGGTGAAAGTTCCAAAAATTTCTCTAAAAAGCTGCGGACACCAAAATTAGTCATCGCACTGCCGAAAAACAGCGGCGTCAGCTCGCCGTTATTGACACGTGACATATCAAATTCATCGCCAGCCAAATCAAGCAATTCGATATCATTGCAGAGGTTATCATACAGTTCCTGGCCCAAGGCCTCAATGATTTGAGGATCGTCAAGAGAACCTGTTGTTGATTTTAAGATTTTAGAACCATGACTATTATCATCTTCAAAAAGTTCGATCTGTTTTTTGATCCGATCATAAACGCCCTTGTAATTACCGTCAATTCCAATAGGCCAATTGATAGGATACGCATGAATACTAAGAACTTGCTCTAACTCTGCCATCAAATCAAACGGATTTCTGCCGTAACGGTCTAATTTATTGACGAAAGTAAAAATAGGCAGCTTCCGGCGATGGCAAACCCAAAACAGCTTCTTCGTCTGCGGTTCAACGCCTTTGGCAGCATCAATAAGCATTACAGCACTGTCTGCCGCCATCAAAGTTCTATAAGTATCTTCCGAGAAATCCTGATGTCCGGGAGTATCAAGAATATTGACGCGGTGCCCGGCATAATCAAATTGCAAAACGGAAGACGTGACAGAAATACCACGCTGCTTTTCGATTTCCATCCAATCAGACACTGCGTGTTTATTGCTTTTACGCGCTTTTACTGAGCCTGCCAGATGGATAGCGCCTCCATATAACAAAAGTTTTTCAGTTAAAGTTGTTTTACCGGCATCAGGATGAGAAATAATGGCAAAAGTACGCCTTTTCTCAATTTTCTCCAACAATTCCTGCATATTATCCCCCTAATTATTCTTTATTCTGCATCTCGTATAAACGATAGGCATCTATTATTTGTTTTAGTACATATTCCGGTACCGGCGTTTCTGTTTCCAGCTGGCCTTTCATATTAAAGCGAAAAGCAATATCAGTAAACGTTTCTCCGCCGTAAGTTTCACAGCTAAAAGTTGTACGCATAAACTCGTCTTTAAAAGTACAGTCTTTCAGTGAATTCTTTTTACGGTCGGAGTCCCATTGACTGTAGATCGCGAATAATTTTCTCTGTGCATCTTCCGGTATTTCCTCACTTGTGACAACTGTTTTTTCCAATGGCGTACAATCAAGGTTCTCGTAGACCGTACCATCTTCGAGAGTAATACTTACTGTCAGCACATAGTCTTTTTCAAAAAAATCTGCTGTTTTGATCTGCCATTTATCCAGCCACTTTTTTATACAGTCCGGGCAGATAAAATGTACATCTCTAATACTGTTGCTTATAAAGTTATCGCGATAATACAACTCTCCAGCAGGTATGAAATTCTTATCGCAGTCACCACAAACTAAAGGCAGCGTACGAATCATAACTATAACCCTCCTTGCCAACAGACAAAAAAATAAGCCTTTACGGGGGGTACCCGTAAAGGCTGGCGATCCGAAATGGTCGGAGCGGCGGGATTCGAACCCACGACCTCTTCCACCCCAAGGAAGCGCTCTACCAAGCTGAGCCACGCCCCGAATCACAATGAGTATTATACCCATCCTGCATATAAAAGTCAAGTAATATTTTAATTTTGACCGTGTTATTTTTCCCTTGCGCCAGCAAAATCCAACTTGAGAATATGGGCAGTACTATTTTGACCATGTTTCTTAAAAGCATCGATCATAGCTGCTGCAATTTTAGTACAATCTTTTTCCGGGTCAGCATATGCCATCAATGTAGACCCTGCACCACTGATAATCGCGCCATAAGCTCCACTGACTTTGGCGGCCTCAAAAACAGCTTCTGTGCCTGTAATCAACGGCATACGGTAAGGTTGATGAAGACGATCCTCTAAAGCAGCGCTAAGATACTGATAATTGCCGCTCATCAAAGCACCTACATAAAGCGCAGTACGGCTGGCGTTAAAAACAGCATCCTGATGTGGGATCTGCTGTGGTATAGCCTGACGTGCCTTATGCGTGGAAAGAGGCTGTTCTGGTACTACAGCTATAAACCGCAGCTCTTTCTGCGGCAGAAACCGCAGTGAATGTGCCCCTTGTTCATCCATATAACTGATTGTAATGCCACCTAAAAGTGCCGGTGCTACATTATCAGGATGACCTTCTATTTCAGTGGCATAATTTAAAAGCTGTTCTTTGCTTAGAGTTGCTCCTGTAAGCAGATTGGCTGCTACAAGTCCGGCAACGATAGCGGTAGAACTGCTGCCAAGACCTCGTGACAGCGGAATACGGTTCTGCATTGTTACTTTTAGTCCGATCCTCGTCCCTTGCACTTCGTTCCAGACCTTGAAAAAAGCTAGAAAAGCTAAATTTCTACCGCTGGCGTATAGTCTGTCTTCACCCTCACCAATGACTTCCAGTGCAAAGCCCGGACGTTCTGAAATTTCAAAGGTAAAATCATTATATAAATCGCAGGCCAGGCCCAAAGAGTCATAACCCGGACCACAATTAGCCGATGTAGCAGGAACAATAACAGTTATTTTATTTTTCATGTCCAATTACTCCAGATCGTGATCTTCAACACGGATAACACTGCAAACTTTTTCAACAATCGGCAGGGCTTTTAATGTTTGTAACGCCATCTGTAAATTTAATTCAGAGACATCATAAGTAATAACAACTAATTCAGCAACACCCTTGGCTTTGCTTTTTTGTACAACGTTTTTTAAGCTGACATTCTGTGCGCCAAAAGCAGCGGCAATAGCTGCCAAAACACCTGGTTTATCCTGCACATTTAACCGGATATAGCAGGGCGACATCATATTTTCCAGGCTGCAAAGGTGTTTTTCATCAAAACAGGTACAGTTGATACGTCCGTTGGAATTATGAATGATATTACGGGCCACATCGATAATATCTCCGCAGACAGCGCTGGCAGTCGGCATTTTACCGGCTCCGCGCCCCATAAACATTGCATCGCCAACAGCATCACCTGTAACAAAAATTGCGTTAAACACATCATTGACGCCTGCTAATGGATGTGAAACTGGCAGCATCGTTGGGCGCACACAAACACTGATACCATGTTCGGCATTATTTTTAGCAATTGCTAAAAGTTTAATAGCATAACCCAGTTCTTTACCGTGTTCAATGTCACACAAATCAAGTCCCTCAATACCTTCTACCAGAACATCGCTTAGATCAATACGGGTATTAAAAGCTATTGACGCAAGAATAACAAGTTTTCTGGCGGCATCCAAACCACCGACGTCTGCAGTAGGGTCAGATTCGGCATATCCCTTTTCCTGCGCTTCACGCAGAACATCAGCATAATCCATATTTTCCTGCGACATTTTTGTCAGCATATAATTAGTGGTACCGTTAACAATACCCATTACAGAAGTGATCTTGTTTGCAGCCAGACATGATTTTAACGGTCTGATAATGGGAATACCGCCGCCTACACTGGCTTCAAACATAAAATCAACTTTATTTTCTTCTGCCAACGGAAATAGTTCTTTGCCATACTTTGCCAAAACATCTTTATTAGCCGTTACAACGTTTTTTTGATGCTCTAAAGCAGCGGCTATATATTCCTTTGCCGGATGCTCACGTCCTATAAGCTCAACAACGATATCAATTTGAGGGTCTTCAACTATATCTTCTATCTTGTCGGTCAATTGATATTTTGCTGCTAATTCTTTGGCTTTTTTTATATCACGAACTAAAATTTTAGCTACTTTGATGGGGACGCCGACCTTTTTCTCGATCTCAGCGGTATTTTCTTCTAAAACATTCAACACGCCGCTGCCAACGGTTCCCGCACCTAAAAGCCCTACTCTAATGCACTCTTTCACAATATCCCCTCCGAGGTTTCAAGCGCATCAACGGATATAACTTAAACTTGGCCCAAAACCTCCAACCGTTTTACTCCGTCGATCATACGCAGTTTATCTAATAAAGCTTCCAGATCAATTGTAAGATCTTTAGTTTCAATGGAAATAGTAGTATTGGCAACGCCCTGCAAAGGAATTCCCTGATTAATAGTCATGATACTGCCGGAGTCACCGGCAACGGTATTCAAAACTCTTGAAAGCACACCCGCTTTATGTTCAAGCAATAAGGATAAAGTAATGATTTTCTCTTTGCTGGCTTCATAAAACGGAAAAACATAATCTTTATATTTGTAATAAGCGCTGCGGCTTAACCCCATTCTTTCAACAGCTTCATTAATAGTTTTGATTTCACCGCGTTTCAGGATTTCTTTTACTTTGATAGTTTTTTTGATTGCTTCCGGTAAAATTTCTTCACGCACTAAATAAAAAGTAGATTTGTCAGACATTGATATCGTCCTCCCTTTAATTAAATGTCCATATGGTTTTTACATGTGTTTTATTATATCATTGTTTCGTGGTAAAAGCCATATGTTTTAAGATTTTCTTATAGAAATAAAAAAACAGCCGTTTTTAGTACATAAATACGGCTGTTATCCGTGTTATTATTTTTTTTGTAGATCTTTGGCATTACCTTGTTTTATTTTACTTTCCGTACCGTTAAGCAATCTTTTGATATTTTCAGCATGTCGTATGACCACAAAGCCTCCTGCTACAGCAGCAAAAATCACTAAAGACTGAGGGTAACCGAAATAATAAGCAAAAACAGGTGTACAAATAGCTGCTACAACTGATCCCAGCGAAACATAACGCGTCAGTAAAACTAAAACCAGCCAGACACCAAAACTTGCAAGACACACTTTCGGCATAAAATAAAGGATCAAGCCCAGACCGGTAGCAACACCGCGGCCACCCTTAAAGCCCAAAAACATTGAATAATTGTGACCAAGCAGAGCACCGATACCGGCAGCAACCATTGCCCCCATAGCATTATTAGTAAAATAAGCCACTAACGCTACAGCGGCAATACCTTTCAGCATATCGCAGAGCAGTACAAAAATTGCTGTTTTACCGCCTACAGTACGAAATACGTTAGTTGTTCCTATATTCTTACTGCCATATTCCCTGATATCGATACCGTGCGCTGCTTTTACCAACCATAGCCCGCATGGTATCGATCCGAATACATGACCAATGATAAAGCAAACAAGCCAGATTAAGCTTTCTGCCATTTCTCCCCCACCTTATTCTTCTTCGTTTTTACCGCGGATGATCATTTGCAGCGGTGTTCCCTCAAACCCAAAAGCTTCGCGTAATTTGTTTTCTAAATAGCGCTGATACGAAAAATGCATGATTTCCGGTTCATTGACAAAAATAACAAATGTCGGCGGCTTGATCTTGACCTGTGTGGCATACAGTATTTTTAAGCGCTGACCTTTTTCGGTAGGAGGCGGATTGATAGCAATAGCATCTTCAACGACCTGGTTCAGAACGCTGGTAGAAATGCGCATGGCATTTTGTTCAGCTACATAATGAATGACCTCGGGCAGCCTGTGTATACGCTGCTTAGTCATTGCGGAAACAAAAACTACCGGTGCATACTGCATGAATACCAACTCTCTGCGCAGATTTTCTGTATAACGCAAAGTAGAAGTATTATCTTTATCATACAGATCCCATTTATTCACTACCAAAACGATACCCTTACCAGCTTCGTGGGCATAGCCGGCAATTTTTTTATCCTGTTCCGTCACACCGTCGATAGCATCTATAACCATCAGAACAACGTCTGAGCGGTCGACAGCTCTCAACGAACGAATTATACTGTATTTTTCTATAGGCTCATCTATACGCGCTTTACGTCGCATACCAGCCGTATCAATAAACAGGAATTTCTGCCCATCCCTTACGACAGGGGTATCAATAGCATCACGGGTAGTTCCTGCCACATCACTTACAATGGAACGCTCTTCACCGACCAAAGTATTGAAAATAGAAGATTTGCCAACATTAGGGCGGCCAATCAAAGCTACTTTGATTTCATCTTCATTACCGTCTTCCCCATAAGCGGAAGTTTCCGGGAATTTTTCTACAACAGCGTCCAGTAGATCACCTAATCCAAGGTGGTTAGCGGCTGAAACTGGAATCGGTTCGCCTATGCCGAGGTTATAAAATTCAAAGATCTCCATCTCCTGCTTGGGTGAATCAGCTTTATTGACAGCAAGTACGATCGGCTTTTTTGATTGGCGCAGCAGTCTGGCGACTTCTGCATCCTCATGAGTAATGCCTGCACGTGCATCACAAACAAATAAAATGACATCTGCTTCCGCAATAGCGATCTGTGCCTGCTGACGAATGGAAACAGCGATTTTATCATTATTCATGATTTCGATACCGCCGGTATCTACCATCATAAACTCATTATCAAGCCATTCAGTATCCGCATACAAGCGATCGCGGGTCACACCCGGAGTATCCTCCACGATTGAAATCCTGCTGTTGGCAAAAATATTAAATAATGTCGATTTGCCAACATTTGGCCGGCCTACGATAGCAACTATCGGTTTTCCCATAACATTCTCATCCTCACTCTCTAATGGTCGATTCCGTCACGGGAGCTTACACCCTTATGGAAATAATGTTTTACTTCCTGCATCTCCGTAACTAAATCGGCTATAGCGATCAATGCCTCAGGAGCTCCACGTCCCGTTGTAATGATCTCTGTCTTACCTTTGTATTTTTTCAAAAATCCAATAACTTCTTCTTCCGGCAGCATACCTGTTGCCAAAACGATATTCAGTTCGTCTAAAATCAATAAATCAGCAGTACCTTCAACAATGATCTTTTTTGCTTCTTCCCAACCATCGCGAACCATCTTAAGATCAGCAGGATCTGGATTATGAAAATTTACGAAAGCGTCACGTCCGACCTGCTTCAGTAAAAAATTCGGCAGATATGTCGCTGCTAAAGCTTCGCCATAAGCAGGGTCATCTTTAAGGAAGGACAGCATTATCGTTTTGGCGCCTCTGCCTGCAGCACGCAAAGCCACACCCAACGCCGCAGTAGTTTTTCCTTTACCTGAACCTGTATAAACCTGCAGCAAACCATAACCTTTCATAATCCGTCCTCCTACCTGTTAAGCAATGCAACTAGTTCGTGCGCATTCGCCGCACGCTCTACCCTGCCTGCAAAAGCTTTTTTAAAGTCATCTAAGGACATATCATCTAAAAACAAATTATCCTGATTCAAAACAACAGCAGGCAAAATAATTCGTTTCATACCTTGGGAAGCATTTAAAATATCCCTGCCAACCAATAATCCAGTAACATTGATAGTATCTCCGAAAAATTCATTGTTTACAGGTAAAAAACGATGGTGGGAACCATTTTTATTATTAAACTCGTCTACCAGCGGCTGTAAAATTTTAAAAGCGCTGGTACCAACTGGTATCACTGCATCGGCACCTTTTTTTAAAGTCAGATTTTTCGCAATCGCCAGCTGCCATTCGTCAAGAAAGCTTCTGCTCAGACCAATACCGTTTTCAAGCTGCGGAAATCCGTCATACCATAGGGCTTCAGGCAACTGTTTTTCTGCCAATAAATAAAACTCATCGCCCAAATAGATAAAAGATTTTCCAAATTTTTCACGGCATTCCTGCTGCCAGACAGTGACCTTATCAACTATAGCGGCGGCTTCCGCCTTAGAAAACAAACGCATTGGTGTCAGATGTTCTCTGTGCTTGGTAATACCAACCGGAACCACGGCCATAGTTTCTACCATGGGCGCTAAAGCTTTCAGATCATGATAAGTCTGTTCCAGAACTTCACCATCGTTATAACCAGGACAGCAAACAATTTGTGTATGGATTGAAATCCCGGCCTCTGTCAGCCGCTTGATTTTAGACATCAATTCACCGGCAAAACGGTTGTTCATCATTTTGCAGCGTACTTCGGGTCTTGTTGCATGCACGGAAACATACAGCGGCGACATATGCGTTTTTATGATCCGCTCAAAATCTTCTTCTTTCATATTGGTGAGTGTAATAAAATTACCATACAGAAAAGATAAGCGATAATCGTCATCACGCACATATAATGATTTCCGCATACCGGGGATCATCTGATCTACAAAGCAGAAAACACAGTTGTTATAACAAGTTGTAACACTGTCAAAAACAGCAGCCGCAAATTCCAGCCCCAGGTCTTCATCAGGATACTTCTCAATAACAACCTGACGCTGCCTACCTTCCTGATTCTCAATTGTCAAAGTAACCTGTTCGTCTGCAACTAAATAACTTAATTCTATAATATCACGCACTAATACTCCGTTAACAGCACACAACTTTTCTCCGGCTTTGATACCGGCATTATCAGCTAAACTGTTGCGGCGGACGGCACTAATGATTCCCTGCATAGTTTCCCTTTCTAAAAGCACAGTTTGGTATCTTAATATTATACATTATAATTTCAAATTTGACAAAACATACAAAAATCCCGTTCTTTGAAAAAGAACGGGACAAACAAGTTATCTTTTTCTACCTGCGCTTATTTTGGGAATATCGTAATTACGTCCAAGCAAAAACTCGCGCAATTCACCAGTAAAATATAATGGGGTCTTACGTAAAGCTTTCAAATTGCTACAACCTGTGAGCAGCATTATCATCCGTAAATCAGTTATCATTTCTGTTAACGCCTTTTGAGCTGCTTCAACGCCGTCTTCCATAATATAATGCAGAATATTTCCCGCCATACCTACAGCGTCAGCACTCAAAGCAAACGCTTTAGCAGCAGTCAGTCCATCACGTATTCCGCCGCTGGCAATAATAATATTATTACCATTACAAACGGAAAATGCCTCCATAAGAGTTTTTGCAGCAGCAATCCCCCACTCAGCCAAAACAGTCTTTTGAGAAGTAAAACGTTTAGCTTCTATAGCAGGGAAATTAGTACCACCGGCCCCTCCAATATCAAACCAGCTAAAGCCGGCAGCAAGCATCTGACTGATTTGTTCCGCCGCCATACCACAACCGGTCTCCTTGACAATAACCGGTACTTCGCTCTGCTCTAAAATACTACGCATATTATACAGAAGGCCTTTAAAATCCCTGTCACCTTCAGGCATAACAAGCTCCTGAGCTGGATTTAAATGGATCTGCAGCGCATCAGCAGCAAGCATCCTGACGGCTTCAGCAGCCTCAGCCGGAGTTGCCAGAGCACTGATATTAGCAAAAATTATCCCATCTGGATAAACTTCGCGTACTACCTCAAAGCTTCGGTAACTGCTTCTGCTTTTTACAGCTCCATATTGCGACCCGACAGCCATAGCTGCTCCGACCACTTTTGCTGTTTGAGCAAGCTTACGGTTGACGTCGATAACATTATCAGTACCACCGGTTATCGCATTTATCAAAAAGGGAACGCTGAGCTTAATCCCGCCCAGCGTCGTTGTAATATCAATATCAGCAGGAGCAAGCTCAGGCAGACAGTTATGCAGAAAATGCACATCGGCAAAACCGTTAGCAAGCGGCCCGTCGCCAATTTCTAATGCATATCTGATATGATCTAATTTTCTTTGCTCTCGCGACATATCTACCATCCGTTTAATTAATCCTTCAAACCTTCCAGTTGCTCTTTTAAATCAAGAGTCAATTCCGGTTTATCATTGATAAAAGAGCTATACTCAGCTTTTTCTGCTTCGTTAGCGGCTTTGGCGATACTTAAGCCGATTTTTTTATGTTTTAAATCGACTTTGATTACTTTGACTTTAACATTTTGACCGATCTCCAAAACATCTTCCGGTTTTTCAACACGAGTTTCAGCGATCTCAGAAACATGGACCAGACCTTCAACTTTATCGGCAAGTTTTACAATAGCGCCGAAAGGCAGGAACCGTTCTACGGTACCTTCGACAATCATGCCTTCTTTAAAATCGGCGGCAGCAGCCAGCCACGGATCTTCCTGAGTAGCTTTGATACTGAGTGCGACGCGTCTGTTTTCGCGGTCGATTTTTTTCACGAGTACAGTTACTTCATCGTCAACTTTAGCAGCATCTTCTGCTTTTACATTGCGGTCCCAGGACAACTCTGTATTATGAACCAGACCAACCAGTCCCTGGCCAACTTCAACGAACAAACCAAAATCAGCAATTCTTACAACTTTGCCGGTAACAGTCTGACCTTCTTCAACAGAAGCGTATGCGGCTTCCTCAGCGGCAGCACGAGCTTCTTTAGCAGCCTGGATCCTGGCCTCTTTTGCATCACGCCACGCCTGTGCTTTTGCTTCCTTTTCACTTCTCAGTAAATCGCGGCGAGAAACAACTAAACGCTTTTTCGCCGTATCTACTTCAATAACTTCTGCTTCCAGTTCTTTGCCGATATAATCGGAAAAATCTTCTACACGGCGCAGTTCTACATGGGAAGCAGGCATGAAGCCTTCTACGCCTTCGACTGCGACAGCCAGGCCGACAATATTTTTCATTTTGTTTTTAATAATACGCAAAACTTTTACCGTAGCAGGACGTTTTTCACCTTCTGCCAGTTCTGCTACATCATTCCATGCGGCATCCTGTTCGGCTTTGATTTTTGAAAGACGAATAAAATCATCTTTTGATGTGCCGGGAATAACCTTAGCCTCTACTTCATCACCGACTTTAATAGTCTGAGCCAAAATTTCCGGATCTTCGTTAGACCACTGAGAAAAAGCGATAGCGCCTTCCTTCATATAGCCGAAGTCAACATATACCTCATCTTTGCCTATTTGGATGACTGTAGCTTTAACAATTTTACCAGGATAGACATGTGCGTCCTCCAGACTTTGTTCCAGCATACTTTCAAAAGATTCCATGTTTTCCATTACACGTATAGCCTCCTTAATTATACGGTCCGGCGTTGATGCGCCTGCCGTTATTCCTATATTTTGACAGTTTTTAAACATCTCCTCAGTTAATTCCGAGGCTGTTTCGATATGGTAAGCACGCTTGCAGTGTTCTGCAACAAGCTCATATAAGTGCCTGGTATTGGCACTGCTCCTGCCGCCTATCACAATAAAGGCGTCTACTTCGTCTGCTAATTTCAAGGCTGCATTTTGTCGTTGAGACGTTGCCAGGCAAATAGTTTTTTCTACTTTATATTCGCCGGGCCGTTCTTTCTTAAGTGCTGCCAGAATTTCTTCAAACTTCGCTAATTCAAAAGTAGTTTGAATCAAAACGCCATATTTATCTGCCAAGGGTACTTTACCTATATCTTTAATATATTCTATAACTATAGCATGTTTTCCTGCCCATTGTACAATACTTTTTACTTCCGGATGATTTTTTTCACCAATAATTATCGGTAAATAACCAGCTGCAGCTAAGTCCTGCCCCTTTTTTTGCGCTGCCCGGACATTAGGACAGGTTGCATCCAAAATCGTCAGATCCTTTGCCCGAGCTGCTTCGTAAACATCAGGCCCAACTCCATGTGAACGAAAAATAACAGTTTCTCCGGCCTGAAATTCGTCCAGACTTTCACGACAGGGCACACCTTTAGCTGCCAGATCCTCAATAAGCTGCGGATTATGGATTAAAGGTCCAAATGTTCCCGCAGGAACATTCTCTGCAGCGGCCTTATATGCCATATCTACTGCACGTTCAACGCCATAGCAAAAACCACAATATTCAGCAATCCTGATTTTCATATTATCACTCCGCTTCTTGTAAGCGTTTTATTTCCAACATCAGAGCCTCTGTAAGTTCATGCAGAAGTTCTTTGCTTATCGGTACACCCTGAGGGAAAAAAATCGGCTTGCCAAATGATACGCTCACTTTGGGCCATAATCGTCCCTGGCGTTTGATATCAGTACCTTTTACACAGGCCGGAACAATAGCAGCGTTTGCTTTTCCTGCCATCATCAAAGCTCCCGGTTCGGCCTTGCCTAACGCACCTGTTTTGCTGCGGGTACCTTCCGGGAAAATGGCCAGCACACCACCGTCCAGCATCAGATCTATACCGTGTTTTATTGCCGTTCTATCGGCACCGCCTCTTTTAACCGGAAATGCGCCCAAAACTTTATAGATATCACCCAGAACAGGTACAAACAGTTCCTGCTTTGCCATAAAGTGTACTTTTCTGGTAGCAGCTACACCGATCACAGGCGGATCAAGCAAACTTAAATGGTTACTGGCAATTACCAACGGACCTGCCGCAGGGATATTTTCCGTCCCTTTTACTTCAAGCCGCAAAAATATTTTGAACATTATTCTTAAAATAACCTTCAAGACTGAATAAAACATGATTTAATGCTCCCGCACTAAAGTTAAAATTTTAGAAGCCACTTCTTCAATAGACATCGCAGAACTATCGAGATAAATCGCATCTTCCGCACAGCAAAGCGGCGCGATTTTACGCTCACGATCCTGTTTGTCACGCGCTTCTATATCAGACTGCAGCTGCCTTAGATCGACCTGCATTCCTTTGGCAAGCATTTCCTTATATCTTCGCGATGCGCGTTCCTCGGCAGAAGCAGTCAAAAAGATTTTCAAGTCAGCCTGCGGAAACACTACTGTCCCAATGTCGCGCCCATCCATAACTACGCCGCCAGCTTCTCCCATTCGGCGCTGCTGTGCTACCATAGCTTCGCGCACAGCGCCTACAGCGGATACCCTGGAAACGATCTCTGTCACTTCAGGGGTTCTGATTGCCTCTGTTACCTCGATACCGTCAACAAAAACACGATTCAGTTTTGCTTCCGGTTTAAAAGTAATAGTCATTTCCTCGGCCAGTTTACTTACTAATTCAGGCGAAAATTCCTGCCTGCTCTGTAAAAATTTCCATGCTACCGAGCGATACATAGCACCGGTATCGATATAAATATAGTTCAATTCTTCAGCCGCCAGTTTAGCAATAGTACTTTTACCTGCTCCAGCCGGACCATCGATAGCAACTACTAATTTCTTCTCCATCACTTTACCACCCTGCCTGTTTATTGATATGCCGCCGCTGTTCCAGCAGCATACCCTGTTGAAAATGCTGCCTGCAGATTATAACCGCCGGTGTAACCGTCTATATCAATGACTTCTCCTGCAAAATACAAGCCCTGCCACAGCTTAGAATGCAGCGTTTTGGGATCGATTTCTTTTGTGGATACTCCGCCGGCTGTTACGATAGCCTCAGCCAAAGGGCGAGTGCCCGTAATCGAAACCGACAGTCCTTTTAATGTTTCCACTAAACGCCTGCGTTCTTCTTTGGATATTTGATTGACCGGCTTTTCTTCATCCAGATACGCCTGGTCTAAAACCACCGGAATCAGCCGCTGCGGCAAAAGATCTTTCATCCCGTTCAGCAGTTGTTTCCTGCTGTATTGAGCAAAATCACGCTGAACCCTCGCTTCCAGCTTTTCCAAAGTCAAAGCCGGTTTTAAATCTATCAGCAAATCAATATTTGTTTTATCTGCTTCTAAAAGTGACGCTACAGTTTTACTGAGCGATAAAATAATCGGTCCGGAAACCCCGAAATGCGTAAATAGCATTTCACCAAATTCCGAAGCTATTTTACTGCCAGAAGAACAAACCGTAGCCTGCACGTTACGCAAAGATAATCCCTGCAGATCAGGGATATACGGAGAATCACTCGTTAAGGGTACCAGGGAAGGTTTGAGCGGTATGATCGTATGGCCAAGTTTTTCAGCAAGTTTAAAACCGCTTCCATCTGAACCGGTCCCAGGATAAGACGCACCTCCTACAGCAATGATGACCGCATCCGCCTTAAATACCTTACCGTTTTTCGTTTTTACGCCGATAACTTTATCTGCATCAGTCAAAACTTCTGCGACATAAACATCTGTAAGTATTTCTGCACCTAAATCATGCAGGATTTTTAAAAGCGTATCTACAACATCTTTGGCCTGATCGCTCACCGGGAAAACCCGGCCGCCGCGCTCAACCTTAGTCTCCAGGCCATTATCATTTAACAGTTTTACCATATCTTCATTGGTAAACTGGCGCAAAGCACTATTCAAAAAGCGCCCGTTGCCGGGCATATTTTTTATGATCTCCTGCACTTCACAGACATTAGTAATATTACAGCGGCCTTTGCCTGTAATCAAAAGCTTCTTGCCGGGCTTAAACATCTTTTCGAGGACAGTTACCCTGGCCCCCTGCCCCGCTGCTGCGACAGCCGCTAATAATCCTGCCGCGCCACCGCCTACAACGATAACTTTATTCATTGATAGCCGCCGCCTTTATTAAAGCATTAACTTCATCTTCGCTCAAAATCCTGTAACCGCCGCGTTTTAACCCCTGCAGCGTTAAATTCCCTAATTTTATACGTTTTAACTGTCTGACTGGAAATCCGATAAAATCACACATTCTGCGTACCTGACGGTTACGCCCTTCGTGAATAACAATATCAAAAGTAGTATTACTTTTTTCATTATCGTAACCGATCAGCGTGACAATAGCAGGAGCAGTTATTCCATCCTCCAACTTGACACCGACCCTCAGCAAATCGAGTTTCTCCTGAGGCACCAGTCCAGGAACGGTAACTCTATAGGTTTTATTTACTTCATGTTTAGGATGAGTAAGTTTTTGCGCCAGATCGCCATCATTGGTCAGCAGCAGCAGACCTTCCGTATTATAATCTAATCTTCCTACCGGAAAAACCCGTTCCGGCAAATCTTTGGCAAAGTCGGCGACAGTTCTGCGTCCCTGCGGATCGATCATCGTAGTAACAACTCCGCGAGGCTTATAAAATAAATAATAGGCTTTTTTCTCACGTTTGATTGGTTTGCCATCAACCAGAATAAACGCTTTTTCACCTACTTTGGTTCCCAATTCTTTAACGATCTTACCGTTAACTTTTACGCGTCCGGCTAAAATATATTTTTCAGCTTCACGTCTGGACGCTACCCCAGCCGCAGCTAAAATTTTCTGCAAGCGTTCTTCCATAAATTATAAATCCCCTGTTTCTTCTGTTTTAGTCAGCTCTTCATTAAATTCAGCCATCAACGACATTTGTTCCGGTTCGTTTTCTTGTTCCGACAAAAGATCTGGAAAATCCGGTAAGTCCTTTAAAGAATTCAGACCAAAAGTAATCAAAAATTTATCTGTTGTACCATATAAAATAGGATGCCCAATGGAATCCTTACGACCTGCCTCATTTATCAAACCATATTCCAAAAGCGTATTGACAACGCCGTCGACCTTGACCCCGCGAATAGCTTCCATTTCACTTCTGGTAACAGGCTGCTTAAAAGCAATGATCGCCAATGTTTCCATAGCGGCATTCGACAATTTCATTTCCTGCGACCGCGCCAGCTGTTTGATCAGTTCATAGTGCTGTTCTTTGGTGCATAATTGATAACCTTCTGCAACTTTTCTCAGATAGAGGCCCCGTTTTTCATCTTCGTAATCCTGTTCCAAAAGCGATAACAGTTCCCAGACCTGCGGCTTGTCAAGCTGCATGATCTCAGCTATCTTAGCTACAGATAACGGTTCACCGGCTGCAAACAGCAGGGCTTCCAAAGAACCTCTTAAATAATCATGAAACATTTATCGTTCCCCCTGTCGCAGGAATATATAGATTGGGGCAAAGGCAGCTGTCTGATTGATAGTGATCACACCAAGCTTTAAAAGTTCCAAAACAGCTAAAAAGGAAGCGACTTTCTCACTGCGGGAACCAGTACGTGAAAATACTTTAGCAAATTCGACGCCGTTAAGATGCTGCGCAAGCATATGCACGATCTCGTTCATTTTATCCTGCACATTAAATTCCTGCCGCTCGATATAAGCAGTATTTTCAGTTTTCACTGAAAGCAAAGTCAGCATAGCGCTGATCAACTCAGAAGCCTCATACTGTTTTAAACTGCGTTCAACAAAGCCGGCCAAAAGCGGCAGCCGATAACGGCAGCGTTCTGCCTGCTGCTTCAGTTCTGCTAAATTGGCCGCACAGGCCTTGATCCGCCTGTATTCCACCAGCATTTCCACCAGCAGTTGGCGCGGATCTGTTTCATCTTCATCGCCTTCAGCAGTTTGCTTTGGTAAAAGCATCCGCGATTTGATTTGCAGCAGCGTCGCGGCCATCAGTAAAAATTCACTGGCAATCTCCATATCAAACTCTGTCATTGCCTGTAAATATTCGATGTACTGCTCGGTCACTTCTACAATAGGAATATCATAAATATCAATTTTTTCTTTTTCTATTAAATGTATCAACAGATCCAGCGGACCTTCAAAATCCTGGACCTTGATTGACAGATTAGCCATACATTACAGCACATTCATGGCGCTTTTGACTTCCGCCATAGTTTTTTCAGCTTCCTTACGGGCGCGCTGAGCGCCATACTCAAGTACTTCTTTGATATACTCTGGCTTTTTAGATAACTCTTCCCGTTTCGTATGGATATCAGCCAGCAGAGCATTCATTTTTTCTGCCAGGCGCTTTTTGCACTGTACGCAGCCGATCTCACCGGCACGGCATTTAGCGCCGATCTCTTCATACTCTTCCGGGTTGAATACCTTATGGAAAGCGTAAACGATACAAACTTCCGGATGTCCCGGATCAGTCTTTTTAATACGCTGCGGATCAGTGGTCATCATGCGGATACGTTCCCACATTTCTTCTGGCCCGGCTCCAAAAGGAATAGTATTCCCATAGGATTTTGACATTTTCCGTCCATCGATCCCCGGCAAGACCTTTGCCTTGGAAAATACTGCCTGCGGTTCAGGAAATACCTCTTTATTATAAAGATAGTCAAAACGGCGTACGATCTCGCGAGTCAGCTCTAAATGGGCAGACTGATCCTCACCTACAGGGACACAAGTCGCTTTATAGAGCATGATGTCAGCCGCCATAAGCACAGGATACCCCAAAAAGCCATAGGTATTATTATCCTTGCCCTGGACAGACCAGTTCTGCAATTTATCTTTATAAGTAGGTACACGCTCCAGCCAGGACAAGGGCGTGCTCATACCCAAAAGCAAGGCCAGTTCAGCGTGTTCTTTAACATGCGATTGTACAAAGATGACATTTTTCTCAGGATCAAGACCGGCACTGAGCCAATCTATCGCCATTTCCATAACGTTTTCCTGTAATTTGGAAGTATCGCTGTAAGACGAAGTCAGTGCATGCAGATCAACAATAGAGAAAAAGCATTCATATTCATGCTGCAGGCGCACCCAGTTTTCCAGCGCTCCCATATAATTACCTAAGTGAAAGCGGCCGGACGGCTGCATCCCACTGAAAATTCTACCTTTAGTCATCAACATCAAGTCCCTTCATGATCATAATTCAATAAGCTGTTTTTATTAAAATACTATCCCCAAAATACTGTTTACCAAAGTCATATATATGCTTGCCAAAGGTCTGATGATCACACCGACGATGCCGGTAAAAACCAATGCCAGCAAAATATAAAAACCATATTGACCAACCATATTTTCATACTGGTAAGCAGTACGCGGCGGCAGCAGTTCGCCTAAAATCTTGGAACCGTCCAGCGGCGGGATCGGGATCAGATTAAAAAACGCAAACCAGACATTATAAAGCTGTGTCCACAGCAAAAATGAATAAACCCCTTTGGTCATTACACCAAACTTAGTCATTAAGGCAACGATCAAAGCCGCCAGAAAACATAAAAACAAATTGGCGGCTGGCCCTGCAAAAGATACCTTTAAAATACCTTCACGGCGGTTCCTGAAATTATTAGGATTGATCCCGACAGGCTTGGCCCAGCCAAAGCCTGCTACAATAAGCATCAGGGCACCGATAGGATCGAGATGAGCCAAAGGGTTAAAAGTTAACCGGCCCATGAACCGCGGCGTTGGGTCTCCCATGGCTTCTGCAGTCTGCGCGTGCGCATATTCGTGAATGGTGATAGCAATCAAAAGCGCCGGGATCCTATATAACATTGATAAAAAATCAAAATCTAACATGCAAACCTCCATAATCGTCAATATTAATATTATACAGTATTTTACGTGAAAAGAAAACGGAACCGCTGTCAGCGATTCCGTCTTTTTTGTGAATTCTTATTTACCTGTAAATTTAGGAGCACGTTTTTCCTTAAAAGCGGTTATTCCTTCAGCGCTGTCAGCGGTCGCCATACACAACGGCTGAGCAACTGCTTCCGTTTCCAACACTTCGTCCAAAGTCATCGCCGTATTGTTCAGATACTTTTTGATCAGGCCGATAGCTAATGGTGCTGAAGCTGCCAGGCGTTCAGCCATTTGCATAACTGCAGTTTCAAGCTCTGCTGCCGGACAGATATGATTGACCAATGCAAGCTTTTCAGCTGTGGCCGCATCAATCAAATCAGCAGTAAACATCAGTTCTTTCGCTTTATGTACGCCCACGGCTTTCGGCAGAAAGTACAGCCCGCCGCAGTCAGGGATCAATCCGACTTTAGCAAAGCTTTGAGCAAATTTAGCGGTATCAACTGCATAAATAAGGTCACAGGCCAGCATCAGATTAACACCGGCACCGGCAGTAACGCCATTGACCATAGCAATGATCGGTTTCTCAATCGCTGTAATGCGTTTGGCAACCTGCCCTACTTTAGCAATGAAAGCCTTTTTAGCAGCAGTATCTGCCAGTGTTTCTAAAAACGGCAGATCGCCGCCGGCACAAAAAGCCTTGCCGTTACCTGTCAGCACAGCGCATTTAACACTTGGATCGGTTTCCACCCTGGTCAGCGCCGCATGCAGCCCGTCGATCAAAGCTTCATTCATCGAATTCAAGCTCTGCGGTCTGTTCATGGTAATTACGGCAACCTGACCTTTTAAAGAAAATAAAACTGCATCTTCCATACTCGAAAAACCTCCCTTAAATTTTATTACAGGCTATAGTTAGGAGCTTCTTTCGTAATGATGACATCATGCGGATGACTTTCCTTCAACCCGGCGCCAGTCATACGAATAAATTGAGTTTTGGTGATCATTTCTTCGATGTCTTTAGCACCGCAATAACCCATACCTGCGCGCAAGCCGCCAACCAGCTGGAAAATAGTTTCCGCTGCCAGGCCCTTGAAAGGTACGCGGCCTTCAATTCCTTCCGGCACTAACTTATCGGCGTTTTCCTGGAAATAACGGTCTTTGGAACCGCGTTCCATAGCTCCTAAGGAACCCATACCACGGTATACTTTATAAGAACGCCCTTGATAGATAATAGTTTCGCCAGGAGACTCTTCAGTTCCTGCCAGCAAGCCACCGATCATAACAACATTTGCACCGGCGGCAATAGCTTTAGCAATATCACCGGAATATTTGATGCCGCCATCAGCGATGATCGGCACGCCATATTTACGGGCCACAGCGGCACAATCATTGACGGCAGTGATCTGAGGCACACCAATACCGGCTACAACACGGGTCGTGCAGATAGAACCCGGTCCGATACCGACTTTAACGGCATCAACGCCGCATTTGATCAAAGCTTCGGTTGCAGCTCCTGTAGCTACATTGCCAGCAATGATATTTAATTCAGGGAAAGCTTCGCGCAGGCGGCGTACTGAACTCAGAACGCCATGCGAATGTCCGTGAGCGGTATCGATAACGATAACATCTACCTTAGCAGCAACTAAAGCAGAGGCGCGGTCCATCATATCAGCGCCAACGCCTACGGCAGCTGCTACACGCAGACGGCCGTCGCTGTCTTTGCAGGCATTAGGATACATTTTAGCTTTTTCAATATCGCTGATCGTGATCAGCCCTTTAAGGTAGCCTTCACTGTCAACTAAAGGCAATTTTTCGATGCGATGCTCACGCAGTAATTTTTTGGCGTCTTCAAGGCTGGTGCCAACCGGAGCAGTTACCAGACCTTCACCGATCATACACTCTTTGATCAGTTTATTAAGGTTAGTTTCAAAGCGCAGGTCACGGTTTGTAATAATGCCCTGCAGCTTACCGTCAGGGTCACAGATAGGCACACCGGAAATATGATAATGCTCCATCATTTTGACGGCGTCAGCCAGAATATTATCCGGAGCCAAAAATAAAGGATCGACGATGATACCGTGTTCGCTGCGTTTTACTTTGGCAACCTCCCCAGCCTGCTCTTCAATCGTCAGATTTTTGTGGATAACGCCTAAACCGCCTTCGCGGGCAATAGCGATCGCCATTTTTGACTCTGTTACAGTATCCATACCGGAGCTGATCAGAGGAATATTCAATTTAATGTTTTTAGTCAAATAAGTTGAAACATCTACATCACGCGGCAAAACATCAGATTCTGCCGGAACCAAAAGCACATCATCAAAAGTCAAACCTTCTTTTGCAAATTTGTCTGTACGCATTATAAAACTCCCTTCTTCTTTGAAATATTTTTACTATACTAGCACAGTGATTACACAAAAGCAAGTAGTTTTTGTAAAAATTTTAACAATATCTTATCAGTTTGCCCTACAAGCTAATAAAAACGGCTGATTTACCGCAATCTTACAGTAAATCAGCCGTTACTTATTTAAGCATTATTTTTACGCAGTTCTTCCAGCAGAAATTCATTTTTGATCCTGATATAGGTTCCCTTCATGCCCAGAGATTTCGTTTCGATCAAGCCGGCACTTTCAAATTTACGCAATGCGTTAACGATCACCGACCTGGTGATACCGACACGATCTGCAATCTTAGAAGCGACCAGTAAACCTTCCATGCCTTTCAATTCGCCCAGAATGTTAACAATAGCTTCCAGTTCAGAATACGACAGAGTTGAAAAAGCAATCTGAACCATTGCTTTTTTACGCACTTCTTCTTCTACTTTAGCTGCCCGCTCGTGCAGGATCTCAACACCGATAACTGTCGCAGCATATTCAGCCAGCAGCAGATCCTCGTCGTCAAATGGTTTATCGTATTTAGCAACGATCAAAGTACCGATACGTTCGCCGTTGCCATAAATGGGAACGATAGTAGTTTTTTTCTGATCAAAAAAACACTTCGTACCTTTGACAAAGGAACATTCCTGATTTTTATGTTCAATATTGGAAACTGTTTCTTTTGCATCCATAATAAAATCCAGATATTTTTGCGGAAATCTTTTGACATCCAAAACCTGCTCGCGCATAATATCACATTCGAAATCATCCTGAAGAGCGCTGCCTTTGACGCCGCCCTTACGCCCAACAATATAAATATTCGCGCCGATAACATCGCGCAGCAGACGTGCGATAGCGTTGTATTCTACTTTTTCCCCCCGTTGCAGCAATTTGTTGATTTTTCTTGTTTTCTCCAAAAGTTCCATGATGATTCCTCCCTCAAATTTTAAGCGCGCGGATGATTTTTCTGATATACAGAAGTAATACGTTCGGTTGTGATGTGAGTATAAATCTGCGTTGTAGACAGGTTGGCATGCCCCAACAGTTCCTGAACAGCCCTTAGATCAGCACCATGATCCAAAAGATGTGTGGCAAAAGTATGCCGGATAGTATGAGGACTGACTTTTTTCTGCATAGCCAGCTGGGTTATATATTTATCTAAGATCCTGCGGACACTGCGATCCGTCAGCGGACCTCCCCTGCTATTAACAAAAACCTTATCATGCACCGCTGTTTTATACTTTTCCATCAAAGCTCCGCGTGTAACCTGCAAATACTGCCGCACAGCCTGACAGCAGGTATGCCCTATCGGCACGATGCGTTCTTTGTTTCCCTTGCCCAGCAGTAAGACATATTGACTGCCAAGATCAATGTTAGTTGTTGTAAGCCCTACCAATTCGGAAACACGGCAGCCTGTAGCATAAAGCAGTTCTAAAATAGCCTGATCTCTCAGTCCAAGTGTATCTTTGTCAGGCATAGTCAAAATTTCATTGATTTCCAGCTCTTCCAAAAATACCGGCAGCCTTTTTTCCAGCTTCGGCGTTCTTACCTTTACAAAAGGATTTTGTTCTACATAATTTTCGCGCAGCAAAAACTTGTAAAAAGAACGCAGCGAAGAAATCCTTCTGGCAATAGTTGTCCGCGCATACTTTTCTTTATTGAGCAGCGCCAGATAGGCACGAATATCCAGTACTCCAATTTTCTGCCATTGAAAATCTCCGCCCAACCGTTCTGTTAAAAAATTGCTGAATAAACTTATATCAGCAGCATAATTTTTAACAGTCAGCGGCGAAGTGTTTTTCTCAACCTGCAGGTATCTGAGGAACTTATCTACCATTGGATATTGCAATGCTGATTCTGCCATAATAAACCTCTTCTTCTTATGTAGACTTATAGTATCATAAACCAGGAAACTATTTCAATAACCAAGTGCTAAATTTTTTGAATTTTTTATTGAATACACAAAAATGTGTAAAAATCTGAATATAAACAAAAATAACGGCCCAATCATTGGACCGCTATTTTTAAAATTTCAAACTTTTTTTATACCCAAAGTCTGCCAGATGCCTTCGTGCTGAACCGACTTGGCGTCAAAATGCAGCCAGTTAAACGTCATCTGTAAAATGGTACTGATACCAAAAGCAGCGATCACAGTACCTAAGCCGACCTTCGCTCCCAGCAGCCAGCCGGCCAATAGTACACTGCCTTCGATCAAGCCTCTGATCATACCTATGGGCACCCTGGGCATTCTCCTTTTTAACCCGATCATCAGGGAATCACGCGGACCCGAACCAAGTCCGGCGCTGATATAAAAATAAGTACCCAGGCTGATAGAAAACTGACCTAAAAACATTATGATAATACCCAGCCAGTAATTTTCTATCAGCGGTACAGCGTGATAATACTGAAGTACATCAACGCCAAAGCCAATCAAAACAGCATTGAGGATCGTACCTAAACCAAAACGCTCACCCATAGCAACTGTCACGACCAAAATCAAAAGTCCGGTCAAAACATTGATCGTCCCGTAGGACAATCCGGTAACATAAGAAACGCCGATACCGAAAGCCTCCCAGGGCGCCAAACCTATATTAGCCTGTATTCCCAGCGTCAAACCGATAGAATATAAGGCCAGCCCAAAGTGTAGCCGCAGCAGTTTATAAAATAAAGTATGCGTGTCTTTCCTGCTCATAACGATTTATTTGATTGCCTGCAGTACATCCTGCAAAGCATTTAAAGCACGTTCTGCAATCAGACCGTTTTTTTCTTTTTTATTGCGGATCTTTTTGCCTAAAGACGGCAGCAGACCAAAATTAACATTCATCGGCTGAAAATCTTTGATTTCAGGATTGCTTATATAATGCGCCAAAGCACCGTGAGCCGTTTCTTCCGGAAAGGTTACCGCCGGCAGCTCCAAATATGCCCTGGCGGCATGGATGCCAGCCATCAGGCCTGAGGCAGCCGATTCTACATAACCTTCCACACCGGTCATTTGCCCGGCAAAATAAAATCTGGGTGCGGCTGTAAAATTAAATTTATCATTCAATAATTTAGGCGAATTTATATAAGAGTTTTTATGCATCACACCATACCGGACAAATTCAGCATTTTCCAATCCTGGTATCATACCAAAAACACGTTTTTGTTCCGACCATTTCAAATGGGTCTGGAACCCGACTAAGTTATACAGCGAAGCAGCAGCATTGTCCTGACGCAGCTGTACTACGGCATAAGCCTGCCTGCCCGTTCTCTGATCAACCAATCCTACAGGCTTAAGCGGTCCGAAACGCATAGTATCTTCGCCACGGCGGGCCATTTCTTCGATCGGCATACAGGCTTCAAAAAAGACCTCTTTTTCAAATTCTTTGACAGGCGCCAGTTCAGCTGTCCGTAACGCTTCCCAAAAGGCCAGATATTCTTCTTTTGTTTCAAACGGGCAATTCAGATAATCGGCATCGCCTTTATCATAACGCGAGGCGCGATAGACCTTTTCATAATTCAAAGACTCTGCGGTAACAATCGGCGCCGCAGCATCAAAAAAATGAAAATAATCGGCCTGCACCAGTTGTTTGATATTTTCGGCTAATGCCGGCGAAGTAAGAGGACCGCTGGCAACAACAACATAACCTTCAAGCTTCTGTAAATCAGTTACTTCTTCATGAACTACAGTGATCAAAGGCTGTTTTTTGACAGCTTCCGTAATACCCTGCGCAAACCCTTCCCGGTCAACTGCCAGGGCTCCGCCTGCAGGGACCTGATGTTTATCAGCCTGCTGCATGATCAGCGAGTCAAGGCGACGCATCTCTTCTTTAAGAAGCCCGACAGCATTTTCCAGATTATTGGCGCGCAGAGAATTACTGCAAACAAGTTCAGCAAAATCTGCCGTTTTATGTGCTTCGTCAGATTTTCCAGGACGCATTTCATGCAAAATCACAGGAATACCATATTTGGTTATTTGATAAGCGGCCTCACAGCCGGCTAAACCTGCGCCGATAACATGAATCGGCTCATTTGCTTTTGGCACTTTTACGCCCTGCCTTTCCTTTTTTGACTTGCAAGCCATTTTCACAATTTTCGTTGGAGCAATACAATTTTTTATTACCGTTCTTTTCAAGGCGCTCCAGCATTACCTTACCGCATTTAGGACATTTTTCTTCCGTAGGTCTGTCCCAGGAAGTAAATTTGCAGTCAGGATAATTAGCGCAGCCGTAAAAGATACGGCGCGTTTTTGTTTTACGTTCGATAACCTCGCCGCCGCATTCGGGGCATTTGACACCGATCTTATGCAGGATAGGTTTTGTATTGCGGCATTCAGGAAAGCCAGGGCAGGCCAGGAATTTACCAAATCGCCCCTGTTTGATCACCATCATGCGTCCGCATTTTTCACACTGCACATCGCTGACTTCTACCGGTGCTTCTACCGCTTCAATTTCTTTATCGGCCTTTTCCATCAATTTAGCAAACGGCCCATAGAATTTTTCCAGTATTTGGGTTTTATCGGCTTTATGCTCAGCAATTTCATCCAGCTCTGTTTCCAATTCAGCCGAAAAAGGAATATCGATGATATCTTTAAAATAGTTAGTCAGCATCTCGACGATCATGAGCCCCAGCTCAGTAATCATCAGTTTCTTGCCTTCCTTGGCAATATAACCGCGGTCCAGAATAGTCTGGATCGTAGGCGAATAAGTACTTGGGCGGCCAATACCTTTATCTTCCAGCTCTTTAACCAGCGTAGCCTCGGTAAAATGAGCAGGCGGCTCGGTAAAGTGCTGTTCAGCCGGTAAAAGCTTATATAATTCTACTGGTGTTTTAGCTGCCAGATAGGGAACGCTTTTATCCTTCTCTTCCAGCAGATCTTTTTTATCGCTGAGCTTTAAGAAGCCCTCAAACTTCAAAACCGAACCTGTCGCCCGCAGCTGATAATCTCCTGCGGCAATCAATAAGGTAGTGACATCAAAAACAGCAGGAGCCATCTGACTTGCAACGACACGGTTCCAGATCAGAGAATATAGCTTCAGCTGATCTTTATTCAGATATTTTGCCATTTCCATTGGTGTACGGTGTACGCTGGTAGGACGGATCGCTTCATGTGCGTCCTGAGCATTTTTCTTACTGGAATAGCTGTTGGCACGCGCAGGGCGGAACTCCTTACCAAATTCACTTTCGATATAACCGCGAATATCTTCAGCGGCGACGTCAGCAATACGCACAGAGTCAGTTCTCATATAGGTAATCAGACCGACAGAGCCTTCTTTACCCACAGCGACGCCTTCATAAAGCTGCTGCGCTACCATCATCGTCTTTTTAGTAGTAAAATTCAGACGCTTCACTGCTTCCTGCTGCAGGCTGCTGGTAGTGAACGGCGGCAGCGGATTACGTTTACGCTCCTTTTTCGTTGCTTCTTCAACAACATAAGCAGCTTTAGCCAAAGCCTTTTCTACAACAGCCGCTTCTTCAGCCGAGCGAATTTCCAGCTTTTTACCCAGATGTTTGATGACCTCTGCCTCAAAAATCGGTGCTTTTGCTTTTTCGCGCAGCTTCGCATTCAGCGTCCAGTATTCTTTGGGTACAAAATCAGCAATTTCTTTTTCCCTGTCAGCAATAATTTTTACTGCTACAGATTGCACGCGTCCGGCACTCAAGCCTTTTCTGATTTTCCGCCACAGCAACGGGCTGAGCTGATAACCCACGATACGGTCAATAATACGGCGTGCCTGCTGCGCGTCGACTTTATCCAGATCGATCGGACGAGGATTTTTCAACGCGTCTTTGATGGCGCCGGACGTGATCTCGTGAAATTCGATCCTGCAGTTTGCTTCCGGGTCGACGCCCAGAATATGTGCTAAATGCCAGCCGATAGCTTCACCTTCGCGGTCAGGGTCAGTTGCCAGATAAATTTTATCAGCTTTTTTAGCCAGAGTTTTCAATTCTTTGATCAGTTCGCCCTTGCCGCGAATATTGATATATTTAGGTTCAAAATCATGTTCAATATCAACACCGAACAGGCTTTTCGGCAAATCACGCAAATGTCCCATCGAAGCGCGTACCGTATAGTTACGCCCTAAAAATTTTTCAATAGTTTTTGACTTAGTAGGTGATTCCACGATTACTAAATTTTTCGTCATAATAATAAGTCCTCCTAAATTCGGTAATATCTGCGCCCGTCTGCCAGGCCCAGTTTACCTTGCATTTGCAGATCCAGCAGTTCCCCGCTGATCTCTGCCAGAGAGCGACCGCTTAATTCTACCAGTTCTTCTAAAGTAACCGGTTCCTGTGTCATTATATCCATCAACTGCTGCGCCAGCTCTGAAACAGTTTCTGTTTCAGTACCGGCAAACAATGATAAATTCTCTATTTTCTGCCTGCTGCCGCGGCCCAATTCCAGATCATTCAAAATATCTTCCGGCCTATCCACAAGCTGTGCCCCGGATTTTATCAGGCTATGACAGCCGATACTGTTAGGCAGGTAGATACTTCCTGGAATACAATAAACATCATGTCCTTCATCCGCGGCAAACTCCGCCGTGATCATGGCACCGCTCTTTTTTGCCGCTTCCACCACCAGTATGCCCTTCGTCATTCCGTTGATAATCCGGTTGCGCGAAGGGAAATTAGCCGCAAGCGGTTCTGTTCCCGGGGCAAACTCTGTAACCAGTGCCCCATTTGCACATATTTGCTCGAAAAGCGCTGCATTTTCACGAGGATAAACAACATCTATACCACAGCCAAGCACTGCGACGGTACTGCCGCCAGCCTGCAGCGCGCCTTTGTGGGCAGCACTGTCAATACCTTTGGCCCCGCCGCTGACGATAACCAGTCCCGCAGCCGCCAGATCAGCAGCAAAATCTCCTGCCGCCTTCAAACCATAAGCAGAAGCTCTGCGCGAACCAACGATACCTAGACTGTAATCAAGTCTTGGCAAATTACCTTTGATATATAAAACCTTCGGCGGTAAGGCAATATGCTTTAACATAGCTGGATAATCAGCATCACTGCTCGTCATCAGACGCACCTTCTGACGCTCACAAAACCGCTGCAGCTGCTCAGGTAAATACAGATCCCTGAACTTCAAAAACTTGTCAATAGCAGCTTCCTTATATATTCCAGCAGCCAAAAGCTCCTGGCGTTCAGCCAGATATGTACTGCGCGCACTGCCAAATACTGTAACTAAAGCTTCAAGCTTGCTGTTGCCCAAGCCGACAGAAGCGCTTAAAGCACCCCAATAATAACGTTCCAAGTCAATGCCTCCGATAGATTGCAGGCATCCACACGAAAACCGGGTGTCGCAAAATATTATTTTTTCCAAATCCATTTCATTATAGAGTTGATTTAGCCAGCGGTCAAGTTTTTACTTATTTTTCAAGTTTTTTTAAAATGTAATCGCTGATTTTTCGGGCTGCTTCAGGCTTGCCATATTTCATGCTGCGCTGCTGCCTTTCTGCAAGACGTACAGGCGCGGCAAGCTTTGCATAACGGCAAACCATAGTTTTTACCTCCTGCGGCGATCGTGCCACCTGCGCTCCGCAATATTGCTCCAAATAAACAGCATTACCGGTTTCCTGCCCCGGCAGCGGTTTATAAATAATATAGCTGCAGCCGGCAATCAAAGTTTCGGCCGCTGTCAAGCCGCCCGCTTTGGTCACAACTATATCTGCCGCCAGTAATAACTCAGGCACATCATCTGTGAATCCATAGACCGTCAAAGGCACCTCTTTAAAAATTTCCAGCCGGTGCTGTAAGCCTTCATTATGGCCGGCGACCGCAATAATTTTCAAATGCTGCGGTAAATTACCGTGAAAAGCTTTAACAATACTTTCCATAGGCAGCAGTCCCTCGCCGCCGCCCATCAGCAGACACACTATATCCTGCTCAGACCAGTTAAATTTACGGCGCAGCTCCTGACGGTCGTGCTCCTGATAAAACTGCCTTCGAACAGGTATCCCTGTTGGTAAAACCTCAGTGCTCAAAGCAGCAAACTGCGGAAGCAGGTTTTCTGCCGCCGAAAAATATACATCTACTCCTTCGCACAGCCACCATTTATGCACCGTATAATCAGTAACCACCGCGCCCAACAACAAATCAGGCTTGAATTTTTTCTTATAGATCGCCATGATACCTGCCGGTGTAGCGTGCGTCGCAATTACAGCGTCAGGATTTGTTCTGGTCAGAAAATCCTGTGCCAGCCCTGCTAAGATACTGTTGATCAAATTGCGCAGCCATAAAGAACCGCTTTGACGATTTCCCCACTTATACGCCAGTTCATACAACCAGGGACAGTAAGAAAGTACCCATAAATAAAAACTTAAGAAAGCCTTGCCGATACTGCCCGGGAAAAAATCAAAAACACTTCCGTGCACAACACACACATTCTCTGCCAGTGCAAAAGACTGTTCCAGTGCCTGAGCAGCCAGTTTATGCCCTGAGCCTATCGGAGCTGACAATAATAATATTGTATATTTCTTCTCGCAAGATGCCATTTAGAAACTCCATTTAAGAAAAATTTATCAAAAAACTTGAACCTGTAGCGCTATTATTGTATCATAAAATGTAATTAGCACAATATCAAGAGCTAATTTATTCTATATTTAATGATGGAGGTTATCATGAAAAATCGTTTACCAGTTGAACATTTTCATTTTCCGGTAGAAAAAATCAAAGCCGGTTATTACACCGACGCTTATTTTATGCGTACCGAGGAGATACTGAATGGCGATAATCACCATCCCAGGGTCATGATGCAGCTTTTCACCCGTGAACCGGTAGTTGTTTGCGGTATTGATGAAAGTATCGCCCTGATCAAAACCTGCGCACACAATCCTGAAAATATTACGATCCACGCTTTACACGACGGTGACGAAGTCGCTCCGTGGGAAACTTTGATGACTATCGAAGGTGATCTGGCCGACTTTGCCCATCTGGAAACGGTTTATCTTGGTTTTCTGGCGCGTCAGAGCCGTATCGCCACTAACGTACGCCGCGTCGTAACTGCCGCCAACGGCAAACCTGTACTTTTCTTCCCCGCCCGCTATGACACCTGGCAAACCCAGGAATCTGACGGTTATGCCGCGATGATCGGCGGCATCAAAGGCTTTTCTACTGACGCTAACGCTTTAGCCAGCAACGGCATCGGCCTGGGAACTATCCCCCACGCTCTGATCGCTGCCTACAACGGCGACACGGTAGCGGCAACCTGTGCTTTTGATAAGTATGTCGCACCCGACATCGCCCGTATCGCTTTAGTTGATTTTGATAATGATTGTGTTGAAACATCCCTGCAGGTAGCGCGCAAATTAGGCCGCAAATTAGCGGGAGTACGCCTTGACACCTCCGGCACTATGGTAGACAAAAGTCTGCTCAGCCAGATGGGCATGTTCAAACCGACTGGCGTCTGCAAAGAACTTGTGCAGAATGTCAGAAAAGCTTTAGACGCAGAAGGTTTCGATTATGTAAAAATCATCGTTTCCGGTGGTTTCGACGTCGAACGCATCACTGAATTTGAAGCTTTAAATATACCTGTAGATACTTATGCCGTCGGCTCAAGCCTTTTTGACGGCAACATCAACTTTACTGCCGATATAGTTATGGTCAACGGCAAAGAATGCGCCAAAGCAGGACGCGTTTATCTGCCCAACCCCCGTTTGGAACTGGTTAAGTAATTTTGAAAAAATAAAAGCACTGTGAGCAATTCACAGTGCTTTTTTAGCAAACAAGATTATTTTTTCCAGATACCCAGCGGAGCTCCAACCGGCCAGAACTGACGGCCATAGAAATTATTGAGGAAGCCTGCTCCGGCGCCGTATAAGGAAATAAGCGCTACTGCCATTTCAGCATAAGCAGCCATGGTATGCGGGAAATGACCGCCGATACCAAGCCCGTCTAAAGCTAAACCTAAAAGTAAGATATCAATGAAAACCATATCTACGAATAAGAACAGACTTGCAGAGGACGCAGCAATGGTACCAATGCAGGCAAATATAAAATAGGCCAAAAATGCAAAACCAATAGCTTTAGTGTCCACACCGGCAGCAAGACCAGGACCAAAAGCTCCTGCTTTAATCATCCAGCTCATACCTACTGCGGACCAGAAAAAGCCGAAAGCACTGAAGATGGTTGCGCCAAAAATATTGCGATGACAATAATCAAAATAACCAGCTAACAGCTGGGCAAAGGACCCGCAGAAAAGTGCCCACGGCAAAACCCAGGATACACCTTCAACGATACCCAATTTTTGTGCAGAAGCCACCATTGTTACGACGGCCAGACCAAACAGTCCCAAGGGTGTAGGGTCGGCTACTGCGATTTGAACATGCTGCGTTGAATCATTATTAGTACTCATTCATACGCCTCCTTTATTTTGGTTTGGTTGTGAATTATTCCACACGCATATATAATATACTTTAAAACTAACAGCATCGTCAATAACTGTTACAAAAATTTAGCAATTTTGTATACAAGTGTGATATTGTATATTTTTCAGAAAACTTATTTGTACTATTTCTGCACTATTTTAGTATATAATTTATATAGAAGGAAGTGATTTTATGAGTTTAAATACCACCCCAGCTTCAGAACGTGTTCATATTGGTATTTTCGGTAAACGCAACGCCGGAAAATCCAGTCTGATCAATGCTATCACCGGTCAAAATCTGGCAATCGTTTCTGAAACAAAGGGTACCACTACCGACCCTGTTTATAAAGCTATGGAGATCCTGCCTCTGGGGCCCGTAATGATTATCGACACTCCCGGTATTGACGACGAAGGCGTGCTAGGCAGCCTGCGCATCCAAAAAGCCTATCAGGTTCTTAATAAAACCGATATAGCGCTTTTGGTTATTGATGCCGCTGCCGGGCCTTCTGCTGAAGACCTGCGTTTGATAGAACGGATCAATGCCAAAAAAATCCCTCTGCTCGTGGTTATCAATAAATGCGAAACCATAGATGAAGATAAAAAAACTGCCTGCCAGGCGCTGCTGCCAGAAAATAAGCCTCTATTCGTCAGCGCAGCACAGAAGCTCAATATTTTTGAACTTAAAGAAGCCATTGCTAAAGCAGCACCTGTAGATGAAAACAAAGCACGCCTGGTTGCTGATCTGCTATCTCCAGGCGACTTCGTAGTTCTGGTCGTCCCCATTGACTCTGCCGCTCCCAAAGGACGCCTGATCCTGCCGCAGCAGCAAACGATCCGTGATATTTTGGAAGCAGACGCTACCGCCATCGTCGTCAAAGAAAATGAACTGGCAAACACACTGCAAAATTTAGGCAAACGTCCACAGCTGGTTATCACCGACAGCCAGGTCTTTAAAAAAGTTGCCGCAGAAACGCCTGCCGATATTCATCTGACTTCTTTTTCGATCCTTTTTGCCCGATATAAAGGCAACCTGCAAACCGCAGTCCAGGGCGTTACAGCACTCGACAGCCTTCAGGACGGTGACAAGATACTGATCGGCGAAGGCTGTACCCATCACCGCCAGTGCGACGATATCGGCACTGTCAAGTTGCCCCGCTGGATCAAAGAATATACAGGTAAAAATCCTGAATTTATTTTTACCAGCGGCACAGAATTTCCGCTTGACCTCTCCCCTTATAAAATGATCATCCACTGCGGCGCCTGTATGCTGAATGAACGGGAAATGCAGTACCGCCTCAAATGTGCCGTCGATCAAAATATTCCCATCACCAACTACGGTATTACTATCGCCTACATCAACGGCATTTTAAAACGTACGGTCGAGCCCTTCCCTCAAATTTATAAACTGCTGGATAAATGATAAAAAGCTGAAACCTTTTGGTTTCAGCTTTTTACTTAAACTTTATTGTACTTCTTCAAACATTTCGGCGCCAACGCCGCAGGTCGGGCAGGTATAATCTTCCGGCAGGCTTGCGCCTTCGTAGATATAACCGCAGACCTTACAGCGGAATTGTTTTAAGCCAGCCGCAGGTTTAACTTCTGTCGGAGCGATATAAACTCCGCCCAGATCAGCGCTTCTATCGAAATACATGGTGTGCAGCATCTGCTCGGCCAGTTCGCTGAGCGGTTCACCATAAAATTCTTCATATAATTTGATGATTTCAGGATTTTCATGACTTAAACGCAGCTGCATCGAGTCATCACGTTTATAAAGACCTTCGATACGCTTGGCGCGCAAAGCATCGCCTTTATATTCCCTATCTTTAGGCTGACCACCGCCGCCGATACAGCCACCCGGACAAGTCATGACCTCAACAAAATGATAGCTTTTTTCGCCGCTTTTAATTTTTTCGATCAATTTACGGACATTAGCAGTACCATAGACGATAGCGACCTTTACTTCCAGACCGTCAATATCTACCGAAGCTTCCTTGATACCTTCCAGACCGCGCACAGGCTGCAGGTCGTATAAAGCTGCCGGCGCAGTTTTTTTCGTAACGAAGGTGTAAGCACTGCGTACAGCGGCTTCCATAACGCCGCCGGTATTGCCGAAAATCACGCCGGCACCGGAACCAAGACCCATAAAGTCGTCATATACCTGATCTTCCAAAGTGGTAAAATCAATATTTGCATCCTTCGCCAGCAGTGCCAGCTCACGCGTCGTGATCACATAATCCATATCACGCATACCTTCAATGCCCAAATGTCTGGCGGCCGCATTCATCTCGTCGCGGCGGATCTCATATTTTTTAGCCGTACAGGGAGTAACGGCAACATTAACGATTTTTTGAGGATCAATGCCCATTTTCCTGGCAAAATAAGTTTTGATCGTCGGCCCCTGCATTCCAATCGGGCTTTTTGCGCTGGAAATATGCGGCAGCATTTCCGGATAATAGGTTTCAGCGAATTTGACCCAGGCCGGGCAGCAGCTGGTAAACTGCGGCAGCGGCTTTTCACCTTTAGTGATACGTTCCACCAGCTCGCTGGCTTCTTCCATGATCGTCAAATCAGCGGCGAAATTAGTATCCAGCACATAGTCTGCACCCAGTTTTTTCAGCAGCGCTACCATTTTACCTTCAACGAAGCTGCCGTCCGCCATACCAAATTCTTCACCTAAAGCAATACGCACAGAAGGAGAAGTGCTGAAAATCACGATCTTTTCAGGATCGCGCATTTCAGCCGCTACTTCATAAGCCTCAACCTTTTCGGTAATGCTGTCTGCCGGGCACACATTAGCGCACTGGCCGCAGTTGATGCAGATAGGCACATCTCCGGTCGCCTTAAGATCATAGGTGCCGCAGACACCGATATAATCAGTGCAGACTGTTTTGCAGGAACCACATTTGATGCATTTGAATTCAAGCCTTTGTACAGCAGGATTATCCGGCTCGATTGCAACACGGTTATCCGTAAATTGATGTTTACTCATATAAAAGACCCTCCTCTTTTATTACTCTACATATTATAACTGCTTTCAATTATTCTTACAAGAGATACTAAAAGAAAATTATTATCCTGATTGCACCAAAAAATAACTGCAATTAAGCAGTTATTTTTTGACCTTCATTGTTTGAAACAATTTACAAGGAATTGTAAGAAAAGAATCATTATTTTCTTTAAAACCGATTTTCTCATAAAAACCTTTTGCTATATCTGTCTGCACTAACCATTCTGAACTTTCACAAGCATTTCTGCATCTTTGCACTAATTCTTTACCAATACCTTTATTTTGAAATTCAGGCAAAACGGCCAAATCATAAATAATCGAACGAAAATATAAGTCACTTAAAACCCTTACACATCCTATTAATTTGTCATCAACCCACGCAGAAAAAACAAACGTTGAATTAACGAAACCAATATTAAAACTATCTATCATTCCTTGTGATGTTGTACTATCTTCCGCCCAGCCTACCGCCAGAAATAATTGATATAACTTATCACAAGGTAAATCTTTATATGCTCGATATTCTACATTCATTTTATCCCTCCAGCAAATACCGATTTGTTTAATACACCTTATTAGCCAAAAGTATATATATTTACATTTTAAATGTGATATAATTCAATTTTTCAGCTTATACAGTTATTTTTTATATCTTTTATATGCCCAAAATACGACGCCTGTAACTATGACTAAAATCGTCAGACGCATACTATTCTGCCGAAAATTTACTACGTCATGCCCGATAACTACTTCAAGCGCCGTTGAAGGGAATTTACCGATCAGATTGGCAATGATATAATCACGGACGCTGATCCGGCTGAGCGCGCCTACAGCGGTCAATATCCCCGACGGGAAGTACGGCAGCGCTCTGGCAAAGGCCATCCATTGCAGACCGTTTTTGCCGCTGGCTTCATCGATATTTTTTAAGCTGTTGCTGGTTGCAATGATTTTTTCAGCTGCTCCGCGAAAGAAATAGCGCATCAGCAAAAAGCTGATAACAACGCCGACTGTTTCTGCCAGCCAGGAGATCAGAATACCTAAAGGCAAACCAAAAATCAAACCGTTGGCAGTTGAAAGAAAGATCGACGGAAAAATACTGGCAGCATTGATAAAAACATCCAGCAGAAAGCTGATGACTATTGCCCAGGGGCCGAAGGAACGCAAGTATTCCGCTAATGCGTTGACATTGCCGCTGACTACCAGCCTCAGAGCTTTATCAAAAAAATCCTGTGCAAAGAAATGAATGCAGCACCCCAGCACTACTAATAACGCTACTGCAACAAGTTTAGTTATGATATCGGGATCGCGATACCATTTTGTTCCATTCTCCATTTTATCTCCCTCAGTAATCTAAGAATAAAAAATACGCTGGAACCGTTCATCAAATTGACTGCTGAGGGCACCTTCTATCTCTCGCAGCATCTGCGGGTCCTGAAACGCTTTTTTAGCTAATTCGCGCGCTTCTATCAAAACACCTATATCCTGCAGTATATCAGCAATATATAAATCAGGCAAGCCGTGCTGACGTAAACCGAATAATTGACCGGCGCCGCGCAGTTCCAGATCTTTTTCCGCCAGGAAAAAACCGTTATCGCTGTCACGCAACACCTGCAGCCGCTCCAGTGTTTCCTGATTATCGTTGTCCGTAAGCAGCACGCAGTATGACTGGTCCTTGCCGCGTCCTACCCTGCCGCGCAGCTGATGCATTTGTGCCAAGCCGAATCGGTCGGCATTTTCAATGATCATCAGCGTTGCATTAGGAACATTGACCCCGACTTCAATAACTGTCGTTGTGATCAGCACTTTGATCTCACCTGCGGCAAAGCGGGTCATAATATCTTCTTTTTCCTGATTTTTCAACCGCCCATGCAGCAGAGCGCAGGGAATATTTTTTAAATACGTTGCCTGCAGCTCCGTATAAACTTCTATTGCCGAACGCGCTTCCACACCTTCAGATTCATCGATCAGAGCGCAGACAACATAAGCCTGATGACCAGACTGGACCTGACGCACCAGTCCCTCATAAACGGCATTACGCTTCTCCCCGGTATAACATAAGGTCTCGATCGGCTTGCGTCCCACCGGCTTGCCCTGCATCATGGAAGTATCAAGATCACCATAAATAGTCAAAGCCAGAGTTCGTGGGATCGGCGTCGCTGTCATAACCAGAATATCGGGAGCAAACTGGGATTTATTAGATAATTTTGCCCGCTGCTCGACACCGAAACGATGCTGTTCGTCTGTAACTACCAACGCTAATCTGGCAAACACAACATCGTCCTGGATCAGGGCATGGGTTCCCACAAGCACATCTATCTCACCCAACTCCAGATCCTCTAAGATTTCCCGGCGTTTAGCTTTTTTCACGCTGCTGGTCAAAAGCTCTACCCGCAAGCCCTGTTTGCCTAAATACTCTGTCAGGGTCTCAAAATGCTGCTGCGCCAAAATCTCTGTCGGCACCATAATGCAGCCCTGATAACCGTTTTCAGCAGTTTTAGCCAAAGCCAGAGCCGATATAACGGTCTTACCGGACCCGACATCGCCCTGCAGCAATCTGTGCATTGGTTTATTATCCTGCATATCCAGCGATATTTCCTGCCAGGCCTTCTGCTGGGCTTCAGTCAGCTCAAAGGGCAGCGAGCTTTTCAAAGCCTGAACAAGCTTACCGTCCGCGCTGTGCTTGATCCCCTGCCTGACCTCTTTGATCCGGTCACGATAATAGAGCAGCCCGCATTGCAGTAAAAACAGTTCTTCAAAAATAAATCTTTGCTTAGCTTCTGCCAATTTGGCAAAGTTCTCAGGAAAGTGAATATTCTTCAAAGCAGTATACCGGTCCGGCAGCTGCCTTGCAGCAATAAGACCTGCCGGCAGCGTTTCCGGCAGATATTGCGCGGCTTTAGCCAGCGCCTGTTTGACCGCCGTACGTATAACACCCTGCGTTAACGAGCCAGCCAGACTATAGACAGGTAAAATCCCCAAAGCAGCTACATTATCGTCGCTGTCAGCAATTTGAATAAACGCCTCAGAAACAAATTTAGCCGTTGGACCACGCCGCACCCTGCCAATAACGATCAACCGCATCCCCGGCTTATATTTGCGCGCCTGATAACGCTGTGCTGCAAAAAGAAAAATATCGGCATAACCGTTCTCATCCTGAACTGTAACTACCGTATAACGTCTGCCTTTGCCGGAATATTTATCGGCGATCCGAAATACTTCGCCGCTGAAAAGCTGTTTTTCGTTATCAGTAGTCAATTCGCCGATGCTTTTTACCTTGGAATAATCAAGGTAACTGTCCATGCGCGGAAACCTGTTGAGCAGATCGCCGACTGTTTCAATATTCAATTTCTGAAAATCTAAAGCCTTTTTTATCCCTATACCCTTTAAACTGGTAACAGGCTCACGCCACCACATAAAATCACTGCCAATCTATAAAATTTACTTGCTTTTACCTACAGTCTATGGTATGATACTTTTGTTAAATTTGTAACTAATGCTCGTAATACGTTAAGGAGGTGGGACTCATGGCATCCATTTGCGAAGTCTGCGGCAAAGGTACTCTCGCTGGCAATAACGTCAGCCATTCCAATAGACATACTAAACGTGCTTGGAAACCGAACATTCAACAAGTAAGGGCTATTGTTAACGATTCTGTAAAACGCGTTAATGTTTGCACTCGTTGCTTGCGTTCCGGTAAAGTTACCCGCGCTATCTAATCTATGATTATTAAAAATAAACCAAATACCTAACGGTATTTGGTTTATTTTTATTTTACCGGTACACCGCATTCCGGACAAAATTTTACCAGTGAACTGATTTTTGCTTTACAGCCGGGGCAAAGAATAAAAGCCCTGTATTCGCGCAGTTTGTTTTCAAATAAGTCATAAAAAAGGTTGACCTCTTTATCCTGAGGCTTCCAATTATAGACCTGGATCCTTTTTCCATGCACATCAGCAAAAACCTGCGTCGTTTCTTCATCCATTGCCTGTGCCGAAAAACGCATCAGTTTTTGCTCGCTGTGACACTCAAGAATACAGTTTTCGTCGTCACGGGAATCAACCGTCACGCCCATTTCGTTGACTGTAAGCAGCAGCAGATTCCACGCACTTTTATTGTTTATTTCGTAAATGCGGTTATCAAAACAACCGCCGGCACCATCAATTCTCATCAACTGACCTCCAGAAAATTTTAAATAATGAATCAGTACTCATATTATAACATAAAACAAACAGCTAGCGCAGTGCTTTAAACGAATAAATCGTAACAATTATGTAAAAAATCCCCGAACCTGACGGCTCGGGGATTTATTTTCAAACCTATTATTTTGCGTAGTCAACAGCGCGTGTTTCACGGATGATGACAACCTTGATCTGACCGGGATATTCCATCTCGGCTTCGATCTTTTTAGCAATATCGCGTGCCAACAAAATAGATGTAGCATCATCGATCTGGTCAGGTTTGACCATTATGCGGATCTCGCGTCCTGCTTGGACAGCAAAGCATTTTTCAACGCCTTCAAAAGATTCAGAAATCTCTTCCAATCGAGTTAACCGTTTCAAATAGCTTTCCAATGTTTCGCGTCTCGCGCCAGGTCTTGCGGCAGAAACAGCATCAGCTGCAGCTACCAGAACTGCTTCAACACTCTTAGGCTCTACATCGCCATGATGGGCCATGATAGCATTGAGTACCAATTCAGATTCACGATATTTCTTAGCGATTTCCATACCGATCTCAACGTGAGAACCTTCCATCTCGTGGTCGATAGCTTTGCCAATATCATGCAGTAAGCCCGCACGTTTGGCTAAAACTACGTCTACACCCAATTCGGAAGCCATCAGGCCTGCCAGATGAGCGACCTCGATAGAATGATTCAGAACATTTTGACCATAGCTGGTACGATATTTTAAGCGGCCCAGCAGCTTGATCAGCTCAGGATGCAATCCGTGCACACCTACTGCAAAAGTAGCCTGCTCGCCTGCTTCCTTGATCTTCTGCTCAACCTCTTTTTGTGCCTTTTCAACCATTTCCTCGATACGGGACGGATGGATACGGCCGTCGTTGATCAGTTTTTCCAGAGCAACGCGGGCGACCTCACGGCGTACGGGGTCAAAGCCGGAAATAATTACCGCTTCCGGAGTATCGTCAATGATCAGGTCAATACCGGTCAAAGTTTCCAGAGTCCGGATATTTCTGCCTTCTCGACCGATGATACGGCCTTTCATTTCATCATTAGGCAGGGCTACTACAGAAACAGTAGTTTCTGCTACGTGGTCGGCAGCACAACGCTGAATCGCCAGGGAAATGATCTCTCTGGCCTTCTTGTCTGCTTCCTCCTTCGCCTGCTGCTCCAAATCTTTAATGAGCATAGCGGTTTCATGTTTCACTTCTTCTTCAACGGATTGAAGAAGTTCTTTTTTAGCATCTTCGGTAGATAAACCGGACAAACGTTCCAATTCACCCAGTTGTTTTTGATATAATGCATCGACTTTAGCCTGACTGTCACTGAGGAATGCCTCTCGGACGGCTAAGTGTTCCTCTTTTTTCTCAAAAGATTCTATCTTACGGTCAAGATTTTCTTCTTTTTGTAAAAGACGTCTTTCCTGACGTTGGATATCACTGCGACGCTCTTTATTTTCTCGTTCCATCTCACTGCGCATGCGGTGGATTTCTTCTTTAGCCTCTACTAACGCTTCTTTGCGTTTGGCTTCACCGGTCTGTTCCGCGTCCTGAATGATACGAATAGCGGTTTCTTCAGCAGTAGCAATTTTGTTTTCAGCAACATTTTTACGTACTAAATAACCGATCGCACCACCAACGGCACCAGCACCGATAGTAATACCGATAAGTTCTAAAATGATTTTCACCTCCTTATTAATTTTTAAAAAAAATGAGGCAACAAACTATTGTCGCCTCGTGGATAACATTCATTAATTATTAACACGATTGGATACTATAATTTTAAATGGATTTTATATAAAAGTCAAGTTAACAATCATCCATTAGTATCACTGAGCCATGTATATTATTAATGCTTTTTTGAATATATTTACTTGCAAAGCCCCGCGCATACAGGAATCTGCCGATAGCGGCACGTCCTTCCCTGGTAGCAGGATCATATTTTTCAGGATTACGTTTCAGGCAGTTTCCCAAAGCATACTCGGCCCGTTCCTGCTCCATTGCTTCAGAAAGCTGCGCCAAAATACCGTTGATATAACGTTCAGCTACATTTTTTTTCTGCAGCTCCAGCCGCAGATGATTTCTGCCATAATATTTTTTAGCCAGCCATGCTTCAAAAACCTTCTGGGCATAACGTTTTTCATCCAGAAAACCATATTCCAGCAGCTTTTGCATAGTGCCTGCGATAATGCCGGGAGCTGCGCCTTTGCGTTTCAGCTTCAGCTCCATATCCTTGCGGCTGTAATCACGGTAGCTCAGCATATCCAAAGCATAATCATACGCTTCCTGCTCAGTCGTTAAGTTCTTGGACGACCGGTTCAGCATCGCTTACACCGCTTTCTGCACTGGCTGGTTTGGCAATGGTCAGCTCACGGATCTTCGCTTCGATCTCGGCAGCCATTTCCGGATTTTCTTTGAGGAAATCTTTGACCTTTTCCTTACCCTGGCCCAAACGTACTTCGCCATAGGAATACCAGGCGCCGCTTTTGTTGATGATGTCAAACTCTGCGCCCAGGTCAACGATACAGCCTTCATGTGAGATGCCTTCGCCGTACATGATATCAAATTCAGCCTGTTTAAAAGGCGGAGCGATTTTATTTTTGACGATTTTAACACGGGTACGGTTGCCGATCATATCGTTGCCGTTTTTCAGTGTTTCGATGCGGCGTACGTCCAGACGGATAGTTGAATAAAATTTCAGTGCCCTGCCGCCGGTAGTCGTTTCAGGATTACCAAACATAACACCGACTTTTTCACGGATCTGATTGATAAAAACAGTGGCGCATTTCGATTTGGAAATGATACCGGTCAGCTTCCGCAGCGCCTGGCTCATCAAACGGGCCTGCAGACCAACGTGCGAATCGCCCATCTCGCCCTCGATCTCGGCACGCGGTACCAAAGCCGCAACGGAGTCGATAACGATGATGTCGATGGCGCCGCTGCGTACCAGAGCGTCGGCGATCTCCAAAGCCTGTTCGCCGTTATCAGGCTGAGAGATCAGCAGATTGTCGACGTCAACGCCTAATTTACGTGCGTATTCAGGGTCTAAAGCATGCTCAGCATCGATAAACGCTGCGTAACCGCCGATTTTCTGTGTTTCGGCGATCATATGCAGGGCAACAGTAGTTTTACCGGAAGATTCAGGACCGTAGATCTCGATGACCCTGCCGCGGGGGATACCGCCTACTCCCAAAGCTATATCTAAAGACAAAGCACCGGTCGGAATGACCTCAATGTTCATTTTTGCGCTGGCTTCGCCCAATTTCATGATCGAACCTTTACCGAAATCTTTTTCGATTTGGCGCATTGCATTTTCTAACGCTTTTGTTTTGTCAGCGTTCAGTTTTTCCGTACTCATTTAATCAAGCCTCCTGTTTAATTGCTGTCAATTATCATCTATCAATAGTATACAAACAGCTGTTCGATATGTCAAGATTTATTTATCTGCTGCCGCAAAATCAAACCTTGCCAGCTTTAAAGAGCTGCCTGCAGCCCACCTGACAAAAACACTGAAACCGCAAAAACAAAATGTTCCTGCGGTTTCAGGCAGTTGCTTTATTTTTTCAGCAGGCCGGCAATTTCTGCCCCGCTGAATTTATAGGTTTCGTTGCAGAACTGGCAATGCACTTCTGTTTCCTCATCCTCGCTCATGGCAGTAAGATCTTCCTGCCCCAAAGTCGCCAGCGCACCCAGAATCTTTTCTCTGCTGCAGCGGCATTTGTAGCTCAGCTCCACGCTCTCCTGGATCGTTACCTCCAGACCGCGGGCAATCGTTTCGATCATCTTTTCGGGAGTATAGCCCAGCTCCAGCAGCTGTGTAACATAAGGCGTTAAACTGATATTTTCTTCCAGTTTTGCCAGCGTCTCCTCGGCGCAGCCAGGCATGGCCTGAATAAAATAGCCGCCGGAGGCTATGACCTGTCCCTCTTTATTGACCAAAACACCCAATGCCACCGAAGACGGAGTCTGCTCGGAAGTATAGAGATAATTAGTCAGGTCGCTGGCGATCTCGCCGTCAACCAGCTCGGCATAACCGGTAAAGGGTTCAGCGTTCTGCAGATAGCGGGTCACGATGATATTGCCGGCACCGAGAGCGCCGCCCACATCCAGCTTACCGTTTTTCAGCGGCAAAAACACGTCCGGGTCGCCTACATACCCACGCACGTTCGTGCCTTCGGCATCGGCAACAACCTCACCGATCGGACCGTCACCCTTTAGACGCAGGGTGATGCGTTCATTATCTTTCATAGTGGCTGCTAAAAGCAGGGCGCCGTTCATTGCCCTGCCTAAAGCGGCACTAGCCAAATGGGAGGTATGATGCCTGGCGGCAGCCTCCTGTACCAGATTGGTAGTACACAGTGCATAAATGCGCACGCCTTCAGCCGTGCCTTTAGTCAGAATATCTTTCATTATATTTACCTCTTGGAATTCTACGCTTAACTTACGTTTTTAAATCAGATGTTTTTCAGCAGGTTGACCATTTCGATAGCAGTCATCGCAGCGTCAACGCCTTTATTGCCAGCTTTGGTACCGGCACGTTCTACAGCCTGTTCGATATTTTCAGTAGTCAGTACGCCAAAGGCTACTGGTACCCCGGTTTGCAGTCCCACATGCGCCACGCCTTTGGAAGCTTCAGCGCAAACATAATCAAAATGCGGAGTTGAACCGCGGATAACGGCGCCTAAGCAGATAACGGCGTCATACTTGCCGCTGACAGCCAGCTTCTGGGCAGCCAAAGGGATCTCGAAAGCACCCGGCACCCAAACGGCGGTGATATTTTCATTTTCCATACCATGACGTTCCAGACAATCGATAGCACCACTCAAAAGCTTGCTGGTGATAAATTCGTTAAAACGGGCTACAACAATAGCCACTTTCATACCCTGTGCTGTTAATTGACCTTCTAAAGTTTTCATATTCATTGCCTCCATCTTCGTTGATTTGATTTTTTATATCAGCTGCAGCAATTGCAGTGTTTATGCGTATGTCCTTCGTGCAGCTCGTGCCCCATTTTTTCCTCTTTGACTTCCAGATAAAATTCGTTGAAAGGATTGGCGTCGATAACGATGGGCACCCTGTCGCTGACAGTAATGCCATAGCCGGAAAGCCCTACCCGTTTCGCCGGATTGTTGGTGATCAGACGCACGCTGGTCAACCCCAGGTCAGCAAGGATCTGGGCGCCGATGCCGTAATCACGCAGATCGGGAGCAAAGCCCAGCTTCACATTAGCTTCCACTGTATCATACCCCTGATCCTGCAGCGCGTAAGCCCTGATCTTATTTGCCAGTCCGATCCCACGGCCTTCCTGACGCATATACAGCACGACGCCGCAGCCTTCTTTTTCGATCATCCGCATCGCTGTTGCCAGCTGATCGCCGCAGTCGCAGCGCAGTGAACCGAAAGCATCGCCGGTCAGACACTCGGAATGGACGCGTACCAGAACGTCTTTTTTGCCAGCCACATCGCCCTTCACGATAGCTACGTGGCACAGATCATCCAGATCGTTCTCGTATGCGATGGCACGGAAAGTACCGTATTTAGTCGGCAGAGCTGCCTCAGCCGCACGGTGCACCATTTTTTCATGTGCTTTACGGTAAGCAACCAAAGCCGCTACTGTAATGAATACCAAACCGTGCTCTTTAGCAAATTCTTTCAATTCGGGAGTACGGGCCATATTGCCGTCCTCACTCATGATCTCGCAGCAGATACCGACCGGCTTCAAGCCTGCCAAAGTGCACAGATCAACAGTCGCCTCGGTATGTCCGGTACGGCGCAGCACGCCGCCTTCACGGGCACGCAGCGGGAACACATGCCCCGGACGGCGGAAATCCTCAGGCTGTGCGTTAGCGTCAGCACACTTTTTCATTGTATAAGCACGTTCATGTGCCGAAATGCCTGTTGTGGTATCCACATGATCGACCGACACGGAGAACGCAGTTTCGTGATTATCGGTATTTTTAGCCACCATAGCGCCAAATTGCAGCTTGTCCATGATCTCAGGCGCTGCCGGCATACAAATCAACCCACGGGCATATTTTGCCATAAAATTGACCGCTTCCGGCGTGCACAGCTCGGCCGCCATAATCAGATCGCCTTCGTTTTCCCTGTCCTCGTCATCAGTCACCAGCACCATTTTTCCGGCTTTCATTGCCGCTATCGCTTCTTCAACTGTATTAAATTTAAACTCTTCCATTTTCATAGCCTCCTTATTTAAATAAATCCGTTTTCGAATAAAGTCGCTTTACTCAAAACACTGGCTTTATCCTGTTGCTCTGTCTTTTCGCCAAACCGCAGCATCTGCTCGACATATTTGCCGATGATGTCCGTTTCCAGATTGACCTCGTCGCCAACCGTCTTAAAGCCTAAAGTGGTTTCCTTCGATGTATGCGGGATCAGCGAGACGGAAAAGGTGTCACCTGTTACCTCCGTCACCGTCAAACTGATACCGTCGATAGCGATAGAACCCTTATGCAGGATATACCGCATCAGCTCAGGCGGCGTTTTGACTGTCACCACATTGGCGATCCCGTCCTGACGGCATTTTGCGATCACACCGATGCCCTCCACGTGCCCGCTGACGATATGCCCGTCCAGACCATCCATCAGCCGCAGCGTCCGTTCCAGATTGACCCGGTCGCCGCTGCGCAGATCACGCAGATTGCTCAGACGTACTGTTTCCGGCATCACATCGGCTGTAAACTCGCCGCTGCCTAAAACAACTACGGTCAGGCAGACACCGTTGACTGCGACGCTGTCGCCTATCTTTAAATTCTCCAGCACTTTTTTCGCGGCTACAGTCAGATGATAACTGTTCTGCACTCTTTTTAAACCGCGCACCGTGCCAAGCTCTGCAACTAAACCCGTAAACATATCAGCATTTATTCCTTTCCACTCTGCCCGTCAGCAAAATATCTGCTCCCAAAGGCAGCGTTTCCGTATCCTTCAAAATATAGCAATCTTCCATCAGCGCCAGGCCAGTACCGCCGACCGGAGTCAGCGCTTCCCTGCCGCCGATCAGCTTCGGCGCGATAAAAGCATAAATACGGTCGACCAAACCGGCTTCTAAAAAGTCGCCATGCACCGTACTGCCGCCTTCCACCAAAATACTGGTCAGATTGCGCCGGGCCAGCTCTTCCAGCAGGAGTGCTACCGGCAGCTTGCCATTGACAGCCGGCAGCTGCAGCACCTCTACCTTTGGCAGCTCCCGTAAGGCGTCTGCTTTCGCCTGCTTCGCACCTGATAAAGCATTGCCGGTAACCAGCAGCGTTTCCGTTTCGCCGTCAAAAACCTTTGCCGTCATGGGAATTTCGCAGTTACTGTCCAGCACGATCCGCAGCGGGTTTCTGCCCTCTACCAGCCGTGTCGTCAGTTCAGGATCATCAGCCAGCACCGTATTCTTGCCAACTAAAATGCAGTCGTGGGCTTTGCGCAGATAATGACCGTAAGCCCTGGCGTCCTCGCCGGTGATCCATTTGGAATCGCCGGTCCTGGTCGCGATCTTGCCGTCTAAGGTCATTGCATATTTCAGTGAAACAAAGGGCCTGCCGGTTACGATCCAGTGAAAAAACTTCTCGTTCAGCAGCCGCGCTTCTTCCTCACACACGCCTACAGTAACCTCGATCCCGGCAGCGCGCAAACGCTGAAAACCGTTGCCGGCAATCTTGGGATTCGGGTCTTCGATCGCAGCTACCACCCGTTTTAAACCGGCAGCAATGATCGCCTCACAGCAGGGACCAGTGCGCCCAAAGTGTGAGCAGGGCTCCAGCGTCACATAGATCGTGCCGCCGCGGGCCAGCTTCTTCGCTTCCTTCAACGCATTGATCTCGGCATGAGGCTGCCCTGCCTTATGGTGATAGCCTTCGCCTACAACTTCCCCGTCAGCGCTGACGATCACTGCCCCCACCATCGGGTTGGGGCTGGTATCGCCCTCAGCCAGACAGGCTAAAGCTAAAGCCTGCCGCATATATAATTCATCGTCCATCAAGTCACCTTCTTCAAGCAAGTTACGGTTCCTGCCCTGAAATTAGAAAAACCACAGGCAAAACCTTTGGGGGTTTTGTCTATGGCTCGCAAAACAAACTCATAGCCGCCTTTTCTCATCCAGACTGTACTGTCGGTACCGGAATCACACCGGATCATGCTCCCGAAGAAGCTCGCGGACTATAACCGCCGGTAGGGAATCGCACCCTGCCCCAAAGGCTACCGTATTCAATTACCTTTTAAATATAGCATAAAATATTCACAGCGTCAATTTTTTAAAAGCGAACTTCCTGTGAACAAACAGCGTGCCGTCTGGCACTGACTGATTTTTTGGAAGCAGGCGAGCTTGCTCTTCCCGCCCGCTTCCAAAGATGGAGGAATTGAGGTGTAAACTTATTGTTTAGCAGAAACAGCCCAATGACAGATCTGCCGTAACAGCTCTTGAAAATTTTCTTCCAGCAGCATGATCGCAGCTGCCGGCGCATCGTCGATATGCAGCCCCACGGTCACTGTGACCGTATGTCCAAGCAGCTTAGCCAGCTCTAAAGCGGCGCTGCGGGCCAGCAGATCCTCCTTATGCCCCGTCAGGCACAAGACTGATGCCGAAGAAGAAACTACATTTTTATCTTTTAAGCTGGGACGCGGCACGCCTACAGCGACAGCGCCGATATGCTGCTTTTCGCCGCCTCCGATAACGACTGTCAGATCGTCACCGCAGCGTACTGCCACCGCTTCCAGTAAATACGCTTCCGTACCTAAGGAAAAAGACTTCGCCTGCATTTCAGTCCTCTCCTTTCCATGCCACAAAATGCTTATAATCAATGCCAAACTGCATCAGGACTTTCCCGATGATGTGCTGCATCTGTTTTTCGACCGAATTAGACCCGTTGTAAAAAGTCAGCATCGGCGGCACTACGATGCAGCCGTAATCGGCAGCTTCCTTGATATTCCGCAGATGCAGCCTGCTCAAAGGCATCTCGCGCGGTACGATGACCACCTTTCTGCCCTCCTTCAGACAAACATCAACAGAACGCAGCAGCAGATTATCAGCATACCCGGCTGCGATCCCAGCGACTGTTTTCATACTGCAGGGAATAACGATCATCCCGTCAGTTTTAAACGAGCCGCTGGAAATGCTGGCAGCCATATTTTTATTACTGTGAACAACATCGGCCAGAGCGCAGACCTCCTGTACGGTAAGCTCCGTTTCACACTCAAAATTTTTAACTGCACCTTCAGTTACAACTAAGTGGACTTCACAATCGGGGATCAGTTTTAAAGCCTTCAGCATCTCATAGCCTAAAACGACCCCGCTGGCTCCGGAAATACCAACGATCAGACGCATCTCCAGCCCTCCTTCAAGAAAAATTATTTATCGAACAAACCTAACAGCGACCAATACGGAACTTCGATCAGTACTGTCATTACATAAATAACGATGATGAACGGAATACCCAGCCTGATCGTTTCCTTCTGCGTATACATACCGTTATCTTCACCCATACCGACCAGCATATTCAAATGCTGGAAAGGCAGTACATAGTGAGAAGCAACTGCCGAATAAGCGATCAATGCCGGTACTAACGGCGTGATACCCATCTGGCTGGTAAAAGTGATCATGGCCGGAATAATGATGCCCATAACCGCGATAACACTGCCCAGCAGCATATGGATAATGATGGAAACAGTAGTGATAAACGCTACCAGGATATACGGATCAGTCGGTACAGTTCCCGGTAATACGGTCTGAGCGATCCAGGCATTCATGCCAGTAGCTCCGCCAACGCGTCCGATAGCAACAGCAGCAGTCAAGAAGATCAAAACATGCAGCGGCACACCGTTCCAGCTGGCAGGCGTCAAAATCTCGCCGATCAAAGGCATACTCATCGCCATAGCGATAAAGAGCGTTACCCAACCAATATCAACGCCGTGCAGGGTATCAGTCATCCACAAGATGATTGCCAGGGTTACCCAGAAAGCAGTACGTTTTTCTTTACCGCTCATTGGTCCCAAACCTGCTAATTTCTCACGCATATCGTCTTTATTGACATGCACTTCCTGAGTTGGTTTGAACAGGAACAAAATCATGAAGCAGGTAATGATACTGACGATGATACTGGGAGGCCCCATCAGCTTGAACCAGCCCAGCCATCCCAAGGGAACACCGGAAGATTGAACTGCCAGCGGGCTGATCGTAGCGTCGCCGGTCAGGAAAATCAACGAAACAGGAACAGACGAAGCAAAAACGGTAAAACCGATCTTGACAGCATCTTCTCTGGGGATATTAGCACTCTTGATAACGACCGCCATAACCGACATGATCAAAAATGCACGCGGCCAGGGATGCGGGATCAAAAGACTGAGGATAAAAGTAAGAATAAAAATCGCCACGATAATACTCTTAAACGAAGTTACATACGAAATAATAAACTTATAAGCGATACGTTCACCAAGTCCCGACTCCTTAACCGCGCCGGCTATCAGATACGCACCCACGATCAAAAACATCATCGGCCCGGTCCAGGTCGAAAAAATAAGTCCTGGTTTTTCAACACCAAAAACTGCCAGTAACAATAAATAAAGTCCTGAAGTATAACCCGGCTGAGCAATTTGAAAGCCCCAGAAGATTACCGTCATAAACGAAAGCGCCATACAGATCTGACCGTTTCTTGCCAGTCCGGGGATATCAGCCGTACCAATAAGCAGCGCTACGATGATGCCTAAAATAAATCCAATCCTTGCCTTATTCAGTTTCACAATAAAACCTCCTATCTCTTACGATTTCAACCATCTACAACCAATAAACTATCTCTCTCAATAATTAAATTCATGTGCAGCAAATATAATTATTGCAATTTATTAAGTCATAGCATATCATTATACTTGAGAATCGAGCTTTCCACAGCTCCTGATAGATCTTTTTCGCCTCCCTGCCTTTTATCTCCAGCAAAACTCTTTCTTGCTTTTCATCATAGAACCAGCCCGTTCAAAAGGCAATTCAGTTAAATAAACACGTCATTCTTGTTAGGAATTTCCAAAGCCGCAAGTTTGTATTCCATACTCGAATATGTGTAAATACCAAAATCGAATATAATTTAAATGGAAAGCAGTTATGTTCCCTTATCGCAATTTAACTTGTTCAACGATGCTATCCAATTATTAACCGGTACAGAAAGGCGGGTTGATATTATATGAATCTTAATCAGTTAAAATACTTTCTCGCCATCGTTAAAACAGGCAGCTTTTCAAACGCTGCTGATGATATGTATATTTCCCAATCATCAATGTCGAAGCAGATAAAAGCTTTGGAAACCGAACTGGGTGTCGATTTGTTCAAACGCGAACATTCCAAAGTCTATTTAACAGAAATAGGCGCAGAATTTGCCAAATATGCCGAAACAACTATCAAACAGCACAACGAGATGCTGCTTTATCTGGACGAATTTGCTACCAAAAAATCCAACACTATTCGTTTTGGTTCGATCCCCGTCGTTTCATCCTATGGTATCAGCGCACTGATCGCCGATTTTACCAATCACTACAACCCTAATCTCAACGTCGTTATCGATATGCACGAAAACAATCAGCAGCGTGTCATGAAAGAACTTTTTGAAGGTACTATTGATATTGCCCTGGTTCGCACAGACTATTTAGAAAACATTGAAGCCTTTGATATAATGCCTTATAAAAAAGATATTTTCGTTCTGGTCTGCAATAAAAATCACCCGCTGACAGTAAAAGCGTCCATTTCTCCTACAGATATTATTCCCTATCCGCTTTCACTGCTCGATACCTCATCGGTAATCAATACGATCGTAAGAAAAGCTTTTGAAAAGTATGGTGTTGAAAAACGCGCCAAATGTCTTACAACCCGTCATAAAATATTGATGGAGATCCTACAGACCTCCAACGACATCACTCTGCTGCCTTACAGTCTGGTCGATCTGCACCAGTTCCCGCATATCACTACTATTCCCCTAACGGAAGAAGTTACCAGCAATGTGGCGCTGATCAAGCTGAAAAACCGGAAACTCAATAAGATCACCAAAGATTTCTGGAATTTCTGGCAGAAAAAACCAAAACCGGAATAAATAAAAACCACTGCATCGCAGTGGTTTTTTTATAACATCTATTATTACTTTTAAAGCAGATATTCCTGATACTTACTGCAAAGAAATTCCCAAAAGCGTTCCGTAGTCGCATTCAAAGCCTTTTCCTTACGTTTGACGATATACACATTACTGTAGATCGGCATAACTAAAGGTACATATTTCAAACCTTTGATCGTATGCCCTTCTTCAAACATCCTTTTAGTGAAGAAAGTAATGCCGACATTATTGGCTACCATCGAAAAAACATTGCGGTGCCGCGTCATTGTCGCTGTCACATTGCATTCCTTGTTCACCTTATGCAGTTCTTCCATCAGCAGGCGGTAGATTTCCGATTTAGGCGAAATAAGAATGATTTTTTCATCCCGCAGCATCGAAAAATCAAATTTTTCCAGCTGCGCTAATCCGCTTTCCTGTGAGCAGATCAAACCGATCTCATCTGTCAGGAACAAACGGTGCTCATAATCAGGCAGCATATTAAACCCGTCACGCACAAAAGCAAAATCTACTTTATCGTTTTTCAGAAGCATCAGCACGTCTTTCTGCTCTTCTTCCAGAATATTATAGTTGACTACCTGCTTCCGGTTTTTATTGACCTTTTGAAATTCAGAAAGCAACAACGATATTTTATAAGAACTGACGATAGGGATAGAGGCAAACTTCACCTCTTCGATCGGCGTTTCTTTAAAATCCATCAAATCCTGCTGCATCCTGTTTTTTATTTCCAGCAGCTTCAAAGCGTATTCATAAAAGCACTGTCCGGCTTCTGTCAATGTTATTTTATTGCCGCTCCTGTTAAAAAGCACTACTCCAAGCTCGTTTTCCAACGCCTTGATCTGCTTGGACAGTGAAGACTGAGAAATATATTCTTCCAGCGCCGCTGCCCAGAAACTTCCCTGTTCCACGATCGCAACAAAGTATTTCAACTGATTAAAATTCATTTTCTTCACCTGCCCTCTTGCGGTCCATATCATCTTAATCTACTTCGATTATACGTTAAAAATAAGCTTTGGCTTATTCCAATACAGCATAACCTCTTGCCTTTATTGAATTAAAAGTTCATAAACTTTACCTTAAAGCAATGGTCTGATCCTATCTTTCCAATATGTCACAACAGCTTCGTCATTTAGAATAGCCTTGCAGTGGCTGAAAGTATTATGATGTTTGTAACAGGAAACGCTGCCTGGAATCCGCCGCCGGTTGGTGCAGCTCCGGCGCCGGTTCAGCAAACTGTTAGATATTGCAAAAAACAGTCTCCGCAAAAACATTCCAACTTTCTTACAGGCGGCAGTTTCTTTCGTATCCTATCAATACTATTTTTTATTGAGGAAATTTAAGGAGGCTTCTATTTATGAAAACCAAAATCAATGATTTACGTTCCGCACTTGATTACCTGCGTACTATCCCCGGACAATTGGTAGAAACCGATGTCGAAGCAGACCCGATGGCCGAGATCTCCGGCATTTACCGCTACGTCGGCGCCAAAGGCACCGTCAAACGCCCGACCCGCCTGGGCCCTGCCATGATCTTCAACAACGTCAAAGGACATCCTGACGCTAAAGTCGCTATCGGCGTACTTTCCAGCCGTGAACGTGTTGGTCACCTGCTGGGCTGCGAGCCTGAAAAACTTGGTTTCCTTTTAAAAGATTCCGTCGCTACCCCGATCCCACCTGTAGTTGTCGGCGCAGATCAGGCCCCCTGCCAGGAAGTAGTGCATCTGGCAACTGACGAAGGCTTCGATATTCGCAAACTTATCCCGGCACCGACCAATACTGAAGAAGACGCCGGCCCGTATATTACCATGGGCCTGTGCTACGGCACCGATCCTGAAAACGGCAATACGGATATTACCATCCACAGACTATGTCTGCAAAGCAAAGATGAAATTTCCATGTATTTCGTTCCCGGTCGTCATTTAGACACCTTCCGTCAGAAATACGAAAAAGCAGGCAAACCCATGCCGATCTCCATCAGCATCGGCGTTGATCCCGCAATCGAGATCGCAGCCTGCTTCGAGCCGCCTACTACTCCGCTCGGCTTCAATGAACTGAGCATCGCCGGCAGTCTGCGTGGTGAAGGCGTACAGCTGGTACAATGTAAAACCATCAACGAAAAAGCGATCGCCCGCGCTGAATACGTCATCGAAGGCGAACTGCTGCCAGACGTACGCGTCCGCGAAGACCAGAACACCAACACCGGTAAAGCCATGCCGGAATTCCCAGGCTATACCGGCGCTATGAAACCCGCGATCCCGCTGATCAAAGTCAAAGCAGTTACCCACCGCCGCGACCCGATCATGCAATCCTGCATCGGTCCTTCTGAAGAACATGTCAACATGGCAGGTATCCCGACCGAAGCATCTATCCTCGGTATGACCGAAAAAGCTCTGCCCGGCAACGTTAAAAACGTCTACGCCCATTGCTCCGGCGGCGGCAAATATATGGCAGTTATCCAGTTCGTCAAAAAAGCTCCGCCTGACGAAGGACGTCAAAGACAGGCTGCTTTGCTTGCCTTCTCCGCTTTCTCGGAACTGAAACACGTTATCCTGGTCGACGACGACGTTGATCTGTTCGATACCGATGACGTGCTGTGGGCTTTGAATACCCGCTTCCAGGGCGACGTCGACGTTATCACGATCCCCGGCGTCCGCTGCCATCCGCTCGATCCTTCCCAACGCCCCGACTTCTCGCCCTCTGTGCGTGATGTAGGCATCTCCTGCAAAACTATTTTTGACTGCACCGTGCCTTTCGGACTGAAAGACCACTTTGAGCGCAGCAAATTTAAAGAAGTCGACCCGGCAAAATGGGTACCTGAATTATTTAAAAAATAAGTACTGAGCAGAAAACATAAAACACCCGCATTAGTGAGTAATCACCAATGCGGGTGTTCTTTTTATATTATTGAAACTCTTAAATTATGTTTACTGAGGTTTGCTAATTTTTAAAAACTGTATTTCACATCCACGAACCATTTATTGCTCTGTGCGTCGCTGCCCTTCTGGTAGCTGTAGCTGACGCCGTAAGTCCAGTCATCCTTCTCGGCTTCCAAGCCCAGGCGGCCTACAAAGAAACCGCTGTCCATCAGCTCATAGCCCAAACGGTCCTGTGCGTTGATGCCCGGTACAGTGATGCCCATGGCATTATCATTATCGCCCATCGTCCAGACATAAGCGATATCTGCTGTCGGGCGCACCTTCCAACCACTTTCGCTAACGGTTTCGTTGGTAATGCTGACGCCTACTGGCAGCAGCCACAAATTGGCTTTGTCCGGTCTGTAATGAGCCGCGGTTTTGCCGTCGATCGTACCTGTATATCTGTCAGTATCCACATTCATATACCGCAGGCCGGCATACGGTACAAATTTAGTATCGTGACCGTTAGTATACATTTTTTCACCCTTCACGCCTAAGGTAATGATCCGGGTATCGGGATCGGCGTTGACCACACCTTTGATCTCGCTGCTGTTTTTGCTGTAGCCAACGTCAAAGATCAAATTGGTATCGTCATTACGAATGCCGCCGTAGTAGCTGAGGCCCCAGAAATCATATTCGTTTTTCGAGGCGCTGCCTGTACTGTCGCCGCTGCCATAGCTGAAGGCTACGCCGCTGCTGTATTTTCCTTTGTCGGCAAAATCTCCGCCAAGTACAAAGTCGTTATACTGGCCTTCATAACCGGCGTCTGATTTGTCTTTGTTGTGGAGGTACTGTACCCAGATACCGCCGTTATCTTCGCGGTCTGCTGCTGCTTTGCCAAAGCCGCCAGCCAGCTTATTGCCTTTGTTTGCCAGTGACAAGTGTCCCTGTACGATAGAACCTATATCAAAGGCTGCTAAAACACTGCTGTGGCTGGCACCGCTGTTTTCTGCGCCCTGGGCGAAGCTATTGATGGCGGCGATGGTCTGTGCGTCGGTGTTAAGGCCGCTGATCGCATTGCTCAGGTATTTTACGCCTGCGTACTCCGAATTGGTATCTGATGTCATGGCGTCCAAAATATTCGGCAGGGCTACGCCCGGCAAGGCTTCACTGGCTTTCACTTTTTTCGTGGTTACGGTAAAGTTACCGCTGTCAAATTTGCCTTCGCCTTTGAGCAGTTTGTTCAGAAGCAGGTTCGTTCCCGTCCAGCCGTTCTTATCGACACTGTTGCCAGCACCACCAAAGCCGCTGACCACCGTATAAGTTTGGCCGGCTTGGGCGTTGGCGATGTACAGTTTAGCACCGGCGTCTACGGTCAATTTGCCGCTGTTGGCTTTTAATGCGCCGTCAGTTGCCGCTGCCGCAGCACTGTTTACCATCAGCAGAGATTTATCGGCAAATTCTGCCGTGTTGGCTTCGGCGAAACCACTTAAGCTTTCATGAGTCAGCGTGCCGTCTACTTTAAGCCCGCCGTTAGAGTTATCCAAAGTCTGCGTCGCATCGATATATAAGGCGGCGGTGATATCATTTTGACCCCAGGTCAGGCCCGTAGCGGCAAAGGCAGCTTCGGCTTTGCTGGTATCAGTGGTACCCAAGCTTAAAACTGAGTTCTGGCCGACGGTCAATTTGCCGTCGATTTGATGACTATTGGCAAATTCCAAGCCTGCTTTGGAAGCTGTCTCAATAGTATTGCCGTCTCTCCAGGCAGGGTCAAGGACGATGCTTGCACCTTGCAGTTGTACGCCTGTAGCTGTCAGCGTACCGGCGCTTGTAGAATCGCCGACTGCGATAGAGGTATCGCTGGAAGCTTTTAATTCGGTAGTCGCTGCCAAGGTACCGGTAACGGCTACTGTGCCTTTATTTACGGTCAGCTTATCAACTTCTACACTGCCTGCCGCGTGTACCGCACCTGCGGTACTGGTATCAGGATTGCCGGTAGACGTGCCGATTGTCAGCTCTGCGGTTTTTAAGGCCGCACCTTCATTGACGGCTACTGTGCCTTGGGATGCTTCGATTTTATTAACGGTGAAGCTGCCTGCTTCAACTTTCATCTGGCTGTCAGCCTGCACTTTTACCTCGGCGTTCAAAGTGCCGCCGCTATTGGTTACCGCAGTGCTGCCCAAGGTCAGCGTTCCGGCTGAACCTTTTCCACTGGAATCAATACTCCCTACCGTTACAGTATTATTGGAGCCATTAGTACCTTTCAGCAAATCTCCGCTGCCGTCGCCGACTAACGTCAGTCCGGTATCGTTGCTGATATTGACCTTTGCACTCTCTACTGTACCACTACTGCCGCCGCTGAAATCCAGGTCTTTGACGCCCAGATCATTATTAACAGACGTACCAGTATCAGGCGATCCAATACCTGCACCACCTATATTCAACGTATCACTTTCTACCGTACCTGTGACCTGGGTATGTACTGCGCCAGTAGGCGCTAAATCTTCTACACCTGCCGTATTGTTAGGAATATCTTCTTGCTGCAAAGTACCGGTCATGACCAGTGTTGTTTTAGCCGCATTACCTTCCGCTGCTGCCAAAGCAGTGCTGTAGGCTTTACTGTCAGCCAACTTATAGCTGGCGTCGCTGATAGCCAGTTTACCGCCGCTAAAGAGAACCTTCGCATCTACAGCATCGGCTACTTTAGAAGCAGAGCTTCCCGTTGCATCAAAAATATTTTTTGCTGCTGCCTGCAGCACACCTTTACCGGTAACTTCCAGAGAATTGTTATTAGGGTTATCTTTTTTACCCAATTCAAATTTATTTGCGTTACTTAACTCATCGATATTCAAAGTACCGCCGCTGACAATGATCTTGCCGCTGTTAGCAGCAACAAATTTATCCACAGTATAAGTCGCCTTGTCGCCGCCATTCAAAACAACGCTGCCGCCATCAGCTGTAACAATGCCTTTAACAGTGTTGGTATCGCCTGCCAGCGTAACAACGCCGCTGTTTTCAGCAACCACGTCGCCCGTCAGGCTGACAGTTTTGCCTTCGCTGCCGACGGTGATCTGGCCGCCGTCCTCAGCGTACAGGGCATAAGAACCATTTTTACCTGCAGCTGTGATAGTTGTATTGCCTAAAACAGTAGTATTACTATATTTACCTTCTCCATAAATACCTATAGCCTCACCATTTGCAGCTGTAACTTGCAGTTGCAAATTCTTACCTATCAAAACAGAGCCGCCGGTACTGTCTTCGGCAAGAGGATCATTATAAATGCCATAGGCACTTTTTTCATTACTGGTAACTGTTGCTGTAAAGCTGCCGTTTAATTTTACCTTACCATTATAACCATAAGCATTGGTATTATAAATACCATTGGCATAACCGTTTGCCTGTACCGTTGCCGTAATATCAGTATCCGCAGCGGAATTTATCGTTGCGCCATACTGAGAATAAATGCCGACAGTTGTCGATGCGCCATCGCTAACAGCTTTATTATTTATTGCCGTTAAATCAACCTTTTCACCAGTAAAATTTATCGAACCCGGAACGCCAGAACCTTGTACAGCAGCAAGCCAGGACGATTGACCAGCAACTTTGATGCCTGTTTTTATACCATTAAAATTGACTGCTGTATCCCAATTATCCCCAGGATCACATTGTACATTAACACCGGCAAACTGACTTTGTTTGACATTATCTTTTAAATCGCCTTTTAGATCAATCGTTACATTACCATTGAAATCGATCGTACTCATGTTAGCGCGTACACCATCACTATATACTGTGGAACCTTCCTGTACTCCTGTAAGTAATGTTTCAGCGCTGTTGATAGTTATTTTACCGCCCTCATTGGCTGAACCGTCAATACCTATAATCCTGTCATCGACTGTTCCATTGGTCACTTTGGAATTTAAATCAAGAACTAATTTTTCACCATTTACAGTAACATCAGAACCGCCAGTTGCATTTATACCTATTACTTTTCCACCTGTGCTTCCTGCTGTTAGCGTAACAGTTTTACCTGCACTGCCGACGATGATCTGACCGCTATCTTTAGCTGATAAAGCAGTTGCAGCAGTTTTACCTACCGCTGTAATAGTGGTATCGCCATCAATCACAGTTTTATTATATTTACCAACAGCACCAATACCTATGGCATTGCCATTACTTGCCTGAACATCCAAATCTAAATTTTTACCGATATAAATCTTTCCATCATTCTCCGACTTTACATCATCAGACAATTCTCCCATAACACCATAAGCGTCACCATTTTCGCTAATGACATCTGCTGTAAGATTTCCTTTTAATTCAACATTTCCATTATAACCGGCATACTCACTTATATAAATCGCAACTGCATCGCCATTCTTAGAATTTACAATAGCATTGACATTCGTATCGGCGCCGGATTTAACGTGCGCTCCATATTGACTGATGATTGCAGCAGCCAATCCATCGTCAATGTTTGTAGCTGTGAGATTGGTTACCGTACCGTTCAAGCTTACGATTCCAGGAACACCTGATGCCCTGATGGCAGCTACAGTTGCCGTTGATCCACCTTCAACTTTTATGTCAGTATTTTGATTATTAAAATTGACAACAGTTTCATAAGCATTCCCAGGATCACATTGAATATCTACACCATGAACCTGAGAAGATACTTGATCAGCTTTAAGATCAATAACTACATTCCCATTAAAATTAGTCGTGCTTTGGTATCCTAGAACACCTTGACAATAACTACCCTCACCTGTTTGCACGGCTTTTATTGACATATCTTTACTGTTAAAAGTAATAACGTTACCGTTATTAGCAAAATTTTGTACGCCAATTATTCTAGCATTATCAGTTGTAATATCAATATCTAATTTATCTCCATTAACAGTAATATTAGTCCCGTTAAATGCCTCTACTCCAACAACTACATCATTAGCGGCATTTGTACTTTTACTTACTGCTTTAATCGTAAAATCGCCATTTAAATTTAGGTCATTGTAACCATTATTTCTAATACCCCTTACAGTATCAGCTTCTAAGTCAAAAATATAGCTGCCGTTGACATTTAAAATTCCATTACCTGTATTAACAATACCCATAGCTCTGCCATTTGTCGTCGTTACACTACTGCTGACAACAACTCCTGACGCAGCAGTAACTGTCATTGTTTCCGCCTGTGTATTTCCTATCGCAGCATATCTGTTATTGGCACCTTCAAAATTACCGTCGTCTGCAATAATGTTCATATTACTAGTAATAGTAGTATCCTTATCTTTGATAGTTCCTGCCGCCCATACGTCCCCCCCAGATATACAAACGGACATTACACCTGCTGCAAGCAGCGAACATAATACTTTTCTTTGCAATTCTCTTTTTCTTATAGAATTTCCGGACATCATCACGACCACCTTTCCAAATTTTGCCAACACTATTCACTGGAAATGCAAGCAAACCACTTCTACCTCAATCGCAATATTTTATTAACGATTGTAAAAGTCGCTTTTAAATTATTATAGCACCTCTGTACCCCCCCACAAGACTTTTTACTTTTTATTTTAAAATTTTCTTGAGAAATAAAAAACAGAGATGTCACACAACTGCGTAGCACATCCCTGTTAAGCGCAGCTGGCTGTCATTCCATACGGTTTAGACCCTGTAGCTTTGCGTCGCTGGTTTTCACCAGTTTTGCCAATTATATTATTTTTATATTTGTTAATATTCTTTTATTATATAAAAGAATATCACTTTGTCTTAAAATACGCAAGACGTATGCATTGTTTTTCCAAATTTTACATTTTTTCATAATAACAGAATGACTTTACACTTTTCTGTTTAATATAATAATTTCACCGAAACAAATAAAAGAAGCGGCAGTAGCATCTAACTACTCCGCTTCTTTTATTTGCGCTCTTTACTTTTTACTTCCTGCTTTCCAGCAGCCGCTTTACTGCCAGCCGCTGCTTTTGCCTGTCTGTGCCCGTTTCCCTGTCCCAATATTCATATTTCAGCTGAAAGCACACCTCGTCATAAAAGCTGCTGACCGCCGTCTGCCTTGAGCAGTCTATTTTAAACGCCATTAAAATATCAGGCAGCCCTGTACCAAAATATGCCAGCAGCTCCTTGATCTTCTTTTTATAACTTCTGGCGTCTTCCTGATAGCGGGCATAGCACAAGGCAAACAGCGTCAATTCCAGCAGTTCCTCAAAAGCTTTAACGTCGCCGCCTGTGGCTGCCGTCAGCACTGTTTGATATACCAGCTGCCGCACCTCGCTGCATTCGTGAAAAAACAAAATAAATTCGTTCAGCGCTGTGCTGACCTGCGGCGGCACATAACTTGCAGCCAGCTCGCCGCACCGCACATAGGGCGCCAAAGCAGCACAGCTGCCGCTGCTGACGAAGGTCTGCCCCATAGCCAGCAAAATTTCCTCCGGCGTCAGCTGCAAACCGTTCAGTAAAGCGCACGCTGCCCCGTCCTGCAGATGCCGGTAGATTTTCAGCCCCTGCCGCTGCTCACAGCCTGCTGCCAGCCCGTGCGGGCATTTCAATAAGCTTTCCATCAGTAGACCGCCCCCTTTTCGATGATCCTGCGGGCCAGAAACTTGTGCAGATTGACGATCGTCGTATGCTCGTAGCCGTATTTATCTTCTTCTTCAAAGGTGATCTTCACCAGCTCGATCAGGTTTTGGCGGCAATAAGCAGCCAACTCCTTTTCCGCCTGCTCACGGTCGTTGATCTCGCCGTCCGATAACAGGAACAGCAACCGCCGCTTGCCCTTCAGCGCCTGTTCCTGCAGCAGCCTGACTGCCGGCAGCAGATTGGTCCCCCCGCCCGACAGCGGCACGATCGAAGTCTGCTCCGCCTTATCGGTAAAGCTTTTACGCACTTTGGCGCCGCCCTCGAAATCTATCACCAGCGTTCTGATGCCGTCAAAATTATTGACCGCCGCCAGAATCTCGACCAGCGCTTCGGCGTATTCGCGTTCAAAGCGGTAGGTGCTGCCCGATACGTCGCGCAGGATCATGATATCGACCGAGACCTTGCGCCGCAGATAATACTGATAGACCTTGCTTTCCTCGGCTGTTTTGGAAGCCAGATAAGCTTCCTGCTGCTTTTTCAGATTCACGTCGCCGTCGTAAGCGTCAATGATCTTCATCGACGTAAAGCTCTGCTTAAAGATATATTCCAGTTCGCTGATCTCGCGCCTGTATTTGTGCACCGTATCCAAAAAGAACTGTGAAGTATCGCCGGCGCGGCTGACCATGCGCCCTGCCCCGGCCAGCTTGCCGACCTGGGTAGCGGCGTTTTGCATTTTCGCTTTCAGCTCACGGATATGTTCCTTCCGCACGACCTCACATAATTCTTCGTCGCTGAGCATCTTCACCTCTGGCAGCGAACCTGCTGCGCCTGCCGCCTCTGCTGCCGCTTTTTCCGCCCACGCTTCCTCAGCAGTGTCGCCTGCCTGTAAGCCCTGCAGCCATCGGGTCAGCAGCCCCGTCACCACGATCACATTGCGCAGCTCCGTCCGCACCGCCGACAGCGCCAGCGGCACCATAAAATCATAAAAACTGCTGTCAGCCCGCCGCTCGATAATGCCGTACTTCAAAAATGCCTGCAATTCAGCAAGCTGCTGCCGCCGCGGCAGATATTTCGCCAGCCGCTCCAGCTCCGCATCCTGCGTCGTCAGATTGAACAATGTCAGCAGCTTGCCGAACTCGGGCAGCTCACGCGCCAGCTTATACTCGCAGAAAGTCTGAAACAAACTTTTATAGACGCAGCGGTATAAACTGTCCTCCTGCAGCCGCGCCGTATGCCTGTACCCCTCCGCCCCTGCAAAAAGCGCCGCCTTTTCGTAGCGCAGCGCGCTTAACTCATTGACGATAAAGCAATCGGTAAAACGCTCTAACGTCAGCAGTCCGTGCAGCGCCGACTGCTCCCAGGCCTCCTGCAGCAGCTCACTGTTCAGCGACAGGATATAGCCGTCCTCACGGCTGCCGGTGCAGCAGCAAAACTGCCCGCACTCCGTACCGACAGCATTTTTATAGGCGTCAGCCTCCGCATAATATTCTATTTTAAACGCCAGCTCCGGGCATAATACCGCAAAATTTTCCATACCAGCCACCTCAAATGATCGAGGAATCAAGCTTCTCCTTCACCAGCTGCAAATCATAAAAGCCCAGATCCACATCCAGATAATACATAAAGCTCTGCAAAATGATCTCTTTAAAATTACCGATCCCAATCGCGCTCACCGCCTGCTCAAGCTCTGTGATCCGCTTATCAGTCAGATCAGACACGCTGGCCGCCTCACAGCCCAGGACCCGTTTCGCCAGATACCGTTTGACGCTCTCCACATTCCGGTCATCATAAAAATACGGATCGACTGCCGCCTGACGCCAGTCCGGGCGCCGCAGCAGCTCCAGATTGCACAGCACCACGGCGATCGCCGCATTACGCACCGACAGCGGATAAGTATTACTGCGCACCTCCCGCATCAGCTCGATGATATAACGCTTTAAGCTTGCCGGCACCACATCGGCGGCCCGGCACTCCTCCGCTACGATCTGCTCCACGATCAAAAGCTCGTCCGCCGCTGCCGGATAATCGAAATAAAACGACACCAGCCGCTGCGCAAAACTCTGCGGCAGCTTCACATTGCCCGCATAACGGCTGTCATTCGAGCAGAACACGATGCGGAAATCCTCGTGGGCATAGATCATCTTGTCGCCGATCGCCGTCACCGAAGTACGGTCTAAAATACTGTTGAACATCAGCAGAATCTCCTGCACCGAATGGGTCGCCTCATCGACGACGATCACCCCGCCCCGTTCCATACAATCGGCCACGACGCCGTTTTTGACCGTCAAACTGCCGCCCTCCAGCCGCAGCCCCAAAATCAGGCTGGTTTTCGTCTGCTCCGGACTCAGCTGCACATAATAGGCCGGCACGTTTTTTGCCAGCGCGTACTGCTTCGCCAAATTCATCGCGATAATGCTTTTGCCGCTGCCCGAAGGCCCCACGATATACAGCGGCCACCGGGTATGCTCAAGCACCGCGTAACAGCACTCCAAAAGCCGCGTCCCATCTTCGCCTACTATTTTTGGTATCTGCCGCAGATCCAGCTGCGTTTTCAAATCAGCCATTCTTCATCACCCCGTCTTATATAAAAAAGGCGGAGGAGCTAACTCCCCCGCCAACAAGGACTTGTCAAAGCCCCAAGCAGCCGTTTATTTCTTTAAAGGTGGAACCGGCGGAATTTGCTGTAAATTAGGAATATCTTCCGGTTTCAGTTTAAACACATCATGCACATGGATCTCTTCGGTAGAACGCCAGGAATAGCAGCAGGTATCGCATACATAAACTTCCCACACATTACCGACCGGAGATTTAGTCATAACTCTAATAGTATCAGCACCACAACGTGGACATTTCATAAAAATCTGCCTCCTTTGTACCTTAAATTATCATTTATTTTTTTGTGCAGCCATAAAATCTCTGAAAATAGCTTCCCATTTCGGAGTAGCCGGAGACGGTTTCAGCAATTCAACAGAACGCGGATTCGGTTCCGGAGCGACCGGAGTCGTAGCGTCGATGATCAGCTTATCATGCATGACTGCCGGTACCGAAGACGGATCAAGCGGCATACCTGCACAGTTGGGAATGATCGCAACGTCCTTGCTGGGTTTGACGCGGGTAGTAAGCGCCCACATGACCTGCTCCAGATTGAACGGATCGACAAACTCGTCGACAACGATAATGACCTTGGAATAAGGCATACCATGCGGCGTAGACAGCAGACGGAAAGCAACGCCCTTACCAAAGCCGCCGTAACGGACCTTCGTAGAAATGATAACGCCGATACCATGAGTATACATAGCGTTGACAGCCTGAACTTCAGGCATGGTAGCTTTCAGCTGTTTGTACAGCGGCACGCTGGTATTAAGAGCCATCAGATAATCGATCTCAGTCCAGGGCATACCCAGATAGAGGTTTTCAAATATCGGATTGGTGCGGTGCGTGATATGTGTGATCTTGATCTCGCACTGGTTTCTGGCGCCGGAATAAGAACCCGGGAACTCGCCGAACGGACCTTCGCAGGTACGAACGCGCGGCATAATGTAACCTTCAAGAATGACCTCGGCATGAGCCGGAACATACAGATGCTCGGCAGTATCAGCTTTAGTGATCTCAGTCGGCACACCGTCCTGCAAAGCGCCTACGAATTCATATTCGTTCTGGTCGTAATTGACAGGCGTACTTGCCATAAAGCTTACCAGCGGCGTGTTGCCCAGCGCGATAGCAACCGGCAAAGGCTCGTTCACTTCTTCAGCTTTAGCAAGCTGGATAGCGATATCATGGAAAGGCAGAGCCTGGATACCGATACGGTCAACGTCTTTGACCTGGATACGGTAAATCCCGACATTCTGTTTATCCAGATTATCAGGTTCAGCCGGGTCGCCTGTAACAACAGCTGCTTTAGAAAGGAAGAAGCCGCCGTCCTGATCGTTGATCCTGTAAAGAGGTAAAACATCAAACAAATTGATATTTTCGCTGATAGTATTTTCTTTACACAAAGCTTTTTCACGAGGAAGAACTACCGGCGGTACCGGGAATTTATCCCAGCGGCGGTTCAATTCATGGAATTGCTCCTTGACAGGAGTGTCTTTAGGCATGCCCATCATCAAAGCATGATTAGCCCAGGAACCGTGAACGTTAGTTACAACAGAATACTTGTAACCCTTCACCTTCTCGAACAAAACTGCGGGTTTTTTATCCATATTAGCGCAGGCACGGCCGGCAGCGCCAATATCAGGTTCCGGATCGACCTCGTCTTTAACGCGGATCAGCTGACCCTCTTCTTCTAATGTTTTTAAGAATTCTCTCAAATCTTTGTAAACTTTTGCCATGTTTTTGACCTCCTTTGTCATCGTTGCACTTGGTAAGGTTTACCCCTTATCTATATACTAGAACTGACGGCGTCTAATAGCAATTCAGTTACATCGCAAGGATATGCGTTTTCGGAATTTCCAAAAAACTATCGGCTTCATTCTTTTTGGGAATAAGCGCCCAGCCGCTGCCCATGCCGCTTGACGCCACTTAACAGCAGTCAGGCGGTCAGCTACAGCCGCCGCTTTGACAAATTCTCGATCAAAACCTGTACGCGCCGACGGTTAGCTTCCCTGTCGCCAGCATCAGCCCGCTGCGCCCCGGCAATCACCTCAGCCATCCTTTTACGGCGGCGCTGCTCCTCACGCACAGCCGCGTCCATATCACAAAAACGCGGAAAATAACAACCGCCCATCAGCCTGCGTACCGCCGCCAAAAATACAGCCGCATCCACCGCGCCATAACGCGCCACCCACACATCCAGCAGCCGCAGCTTCTCGCCACGGGTAACTGCCGGCACCTTTAACCCGGCCGCCTTAAAAAGCACCATCACCCGCCGCATCATCATATACGGTTCCTGCATCAGGCCACCTCCCTGGCCGTAACCAGCAGTTTGTGCAGATTGGCGATCCCCCGATCGCGCCGCCTGTACACACTGCTGACGTTGATCCGCTGTTCGCGTGCCACCTGCTGTGGTTCCTTGCCCTCGATATACAGCGCCCGCATCACCACAGCCTGCACCTCAGGCAGCCGCGGCAGCAGCACCCGCACAGCCAAAAGCTGTGTCTGACGTTCGTCAAGCTGGTAAAAATCATTCACCACCTCCTGTTCCTGCGCCAGTTCGCCGTGCTCGTCAAGACTTTCGTAAGCACGGTGCTTCTTAAAATCACGCTCACGCCGCACCTCGTTCCACAACTCACGCCGCACCTGCCAGGCAGCAAGTGCCGCAAACTGACGCCTGTCGCTGCCATGCCACAGCTGCAGCGCCGTAAACACGCCGATCCGTTCCATCTGCCGCTCCACATCCTCCTCCAAGCCCCAGCCATATTGCCGCCGCACTCTCAGCAGCAAAAACTTCAACCCCTCCATCACTGCCTCCAGTTTCAGATTAGGCTCAGCCTGCGCCAGCTTCACCAATACCATAAAATTCTCGTCCTCCATCTCTTTGCTGCCTGCTGTCAGCTCTGTCGTTACCTTGTTCATATCCCTATCTCCTATCTGTATCCGCTGTTTTTATTTTTCCTATCGACAAAGCCTCTACCAGCTCCCTGCCGCTCAAGCCTTCAATACATTCCAAACATACGGCCCCCGCATTATCCAGCTCGGCAAATTCCTCACCGGCATAGATCGGGCAGCCGCACCAACTGCACCCACATACGGCCTGCGGCTCTCTGCATCGCAGCCACATCTCCTCCAACTTAAAAAAACCTGCCGTTTCAGACATCGGCCAAAATACGCAGCTGACTGCGCAAAGCCTCACGCAGCAAAGCGCTGCAATTTAAACGGGCCTTACGTGCCTGACGCCGCAGTTCATACGGCAGCGCCACATGTACCGTCACCAGCTCATCCGGCGCAAACGTCCTTTCCGTCCGCTGCCCTTTAGCCTGTGACTGACGCTTTGCCATACCGCAGCTGCCACCGTTCACCAGCGGGCACTGCAGCGCCATCAGCACCAGCCGCCCCTGCAGATTAGCCGCCATAGGGCTGATTTTTTTCTTTTTGTTTGTGTTTCCAGATTTTGTCATGTTGTTGCTCCTTCGCATTTTTATTTAAGGCTGCCGCTGCTATGCAGGTACTTACTACGTTAGTATAACTATGATTTCTTTTAAAAATTTCTTTGTTCTACGCTGGCCATAGCCAGCTACAACGGGATACAGTCGGTTTTAAAAACCTTCGGTTTAAAACCTGAACGTAAGACCAAAAGAAAACTTAATAAAAGAAAAGGTAAAACAGCCTCTATATATAAAAGAGCAGCAAATTCGCGTTTTTATGCACTCATTACAAAAATTTTCTGCAAAATAAAATTTGTGTAACTGCATTTTTGCCGCAAACAGGCATAAAAAAACAACGACGGCACGAAAATAATATTCATACCGTCATTGTTTTTATGTATGTTGTTAAAGTGGTGAATAAGGTTCAGAAAACTTATTTATTCTTTTTCTTTAAATTCAGATCCTATTTTTGTTGCTTAGACTTTCTTAAAAGCAAGTCTAAAGGTACGCCGCTTAGAACGTAAATCTCAACCCGGCATTGAACTGCCAGTCGGTGCGCAAGTCGCCGCCGAAGGTTTTCAAGGCGTCAAAATACAGATTGCTGTTTTTGGCAATCCCCAGATTGGCTCCCAGACCGATTTCCCACCAGGTGCCGCTCATATCGGCGCTTTCCACAACAGTGCTTCTGTCGTTGTAATAGGCAGCTCCGCCGCCGTTGCCGCCAAAGTCGTGCAGCAGCGAGGCTTTCACATAAGCGTTGCCCTGCCGTCCATTCATGGTAAATTCCTTACCGCTCAAAACGCCTAAGCGGGTCACAGCACTGTTGACTGCGTCCTGCTTGATGCTGACGCCGTTGCTGGTCGTATAATCAGCGCTGCCGATACGTCCCAAACTCAGCTCTGCCTGCGGTTCTACGAACCAGCCTGCGTTCAGGTTCTGTCTGTAGCCGTATTCGGCGCTGATGCCGTAAGCCCAGGTATCATAATCGGCGTTGGCTTCCCTGCCGTTTTTATCTACCAGCTTAAAGTCGTTGGCAAGCTTGCTGCCGCGGGCGATAACATCTAGATAATGCCCCTTGCTGCCCAGCCAGCTGGCGTATACGCCTACGCCGGTACTGCTCAGGTCGCCGCTGCCGGCAAGATAATTAGCATTACTGTCGATGCGGTTGACGGCGATACCGGTATAGAGCTTGCCGCCCTTGTAGTCCTGCATCTTGTCGATACCGCCCTGGAAAGCTGTGTAATCCTGGTCAAAGCTGCGGTCATAGGCGCTGTCGGCGCTCATCTCGCCCCGGTAGTAACGGGCCCAAACGCCGCCCTCAGCAGCTTCCGGGTCGCTGCGCAGGTCGCCCATGCGTTTCATCAGATTGTTGCCTTCGACGCGCCACAGGTTCGCTATCGACATCTGGGCGTCAGCTACTGTCAGCACTGTTTCAGAAGCGCCATCTTCTTTAAAATCTATTTGCGTGATTTTAACGACACCGCCATTGCCAGTGTCGTCAGCACCCACCTCTACGGTCGGCGTTGCCAGGAATCTGGTCAGCGGGTCGTCCATTTCGCTTTCTTTACCCACAAAATTATTCAAGTTCTGGTCAGCACCTAAATTAGTTATCGTCAGTACCGTCACATCACCCACAAGGCTGTCCAGCTTGCTGCCGTCAAAAGATTTGTCGTAACCGACAGTTATATACTGCGTTGCCGTGCTGCTGCCTGCCAGACTCTCAAACTTAAAGCTGTCAGCCTTGTTATTGGCAAGGTCGGTAGCGACCCGGAAGGTATTGCTGCCCTCCAGCTGCAAAGTGCTGCCGGTAATAGTGCGGCCCACATTTTGCCCTTCACCTGGAGTACCAAAGCCTAAAGTCGCATCCTTCAGATAAGTAATGATATCAGGATTAGCCGTTGTGCCGTCACTGGTGTTCAGCTCGGCATTGCTGTCGAACAGCACTGTCGCATTATCGGCATATACGGCATAGGCTTTACTGCCCGCTGTGATCGCAGTATTACCTGCTTTTGCGGCTATCTTGATCGTGCCGTTGTCAGTATTATCAGGTGTAGCGCTTAAAATTATCACAGCGCCATCTTCGGCATATATGCCGTAAGCCTCGGCTGCTTCACCCTTCTGGCCATTCTGACCTTTCTGACCTCCTGTTGCCTCACCACCAACACCGCGATCACCAGCCTTCGCCTCTGCAATGATCTGATCCACCGCGATCACCGTATGGCTGCCGCTGCCTTTGCCAAAAACACCATAAGCATAAGCACTGCCTCCGTCGCCGCCATCGCCGCCGGTACCATTTCTTCCACCGATACCGCCGCCCCAACCATTGCCACCGTTGGCACTAGCTGTGATTTTGCCGACTGTCAAACCGACACTGCCGCCGCTGTTGCTGACGCCATACGCAGCACCGTTTGCCCCCTGGCCGCCATTGCCGCCAGAAGCGCCCTGATTATTTGCACTCCCCCCAACATTAGCATCCCCGGCATAATAACTGGAACCACCAGTAGCTGTTACTTCAATTTCAGACGCCGTTAAACTTTCAGCCAATCCGCCTAAAACATTGATGCCATAAGCGGCAGCGGCTCCGCCAAAATTGCTGTCGCCAGCGCCCATAATAGAACCTTTACAGCCTGTTCCGCTCCTGCCGCCAGTAGCTGTGACTGAAAGCTTCTTCACATTCGCCGTCAAGCTGCCGTCCGTATTCTGCAAACCAACGGCTATGGCCTCGCCGCCAGCTCCGCAAGCCTTTTCTGACCGCAGTATCTGATCAACACTGCTATCTATTGCTGTTATATTATCTCCGAAAGTTACATTGGCGCCACTGCCACCAGCACCACCGCTAGCCTGAACCGAAATCTCTTCATTTACAGTAATACTGCTGTTACCACCCCGGTTATCCACACCGACTGCCAGCGCCTCGCCGCCCTTACCGGCAGCAGCCTGTATTTCCCCTGCAGCTTTTATTGAGTTCAAATCAGTTATTTTTACATCCTGTAAAGCGCCTCCTGTAACGCCTTTTATCTCTATATCAATTCCACCAACAGTCAGTTCTGCCTCGCCGCCATTATTACTGATACCTGCTGCATAAATAGCGCCGCCAGCGCCGCCAAAACCGCTGATACAATTTTCGCCGGTACCGCCTTTGCCGCCAGCAGCACTACTTAAAGTAGTTTTTACGCTTATTGTACCTACCTTGCCGTCTGCCTTACCACTGGCAATATGGACGCCGACAATATCAGCCTTACCGCCCTTACCGCCATTGCCTCCCCCGATGCTGGCATCGCCAAGAGAACCGTCCCCGCCTGCACCTCCGCTTGCATAATTACTGCTCGATTTTATATCCTGCAAATCTAAATGGACGATACCGCCATCTACAGCAACACCATAAGCCAACACATTGCCGCCGTCACCGCCGGCTACGGCATGACCTAGTGACGCTGAAGTTGTTGCGCCAATACTATCGCCTTTAGAACTCGTCAAATCACTAACATCCACTGCGCCTGTCAGTTTGGCCGTTAACTCGCCGCCAGTGACCCTGATCCCATAAGCCTCGATATCACCGCCGGCAGCAAGCTTATTTACACCATCCTCTACACTCTTGAAGGAGTTTCCCATGCTCGCAGCAACTAAAACATTGATACTATTGCCGGTAAAAGCAACCTTCCCTCCATTGACCTGCAGCCCCGTTGCTGCTGCACCACTATGTTTAGCTGCGTTTATCTCTACCGGATCGTCAACACTTGGATTTACGAATTTTGATTCTGCTTTTACTGTTATATCAGCCGCTGTGATCGTCAGATCATGCTTGACCTCTATGCCATATGCCGCAGCAGCCCCGGAAACCTGAGCTGCCCCCTGATAAGCGCTGCCATTAACGCCGCCGTAGGAGGTAACTGATATATTGCCTACTTCAATATTGCTGAGACTTTCATCTACCGTTACCCTGGACACAGCGTCGCCGCCTTTAGCGCCTAACATTACTGTTGGTGAGTCTCTATCATCATTACCGCCCTTACCCCCGGTCGCTGTAACCTCAATAGCATCGTTGATAGTAGCCTCTGTGATCTTGCCGGTAAGCTCAACATTTTCACCATCGGTAACGGAACCAGATGAAGAGCCGGTGCCAGCTGCGCCGGTTTCAGTAAAAGGGCCAGTATTGCTATTGTTGGTAATGTTTTTTGTTGTCTCTGCGGCATAAACCTCGTTGACTACAATGTTGATACCACTGGAATAAACTATCGACATCGCCATTAAAGTATGGGCTATTTTCTTAGTTAAGCTCTTTTTACGAGACATTTGCATCCTTCTTTCTCAAATCCATCATTTTTATTCATATTTATCTTTTAGAAAATACTTTAATAAGGCTTCGTAATACGACGCTGATTCGGCATATTTGCCTTGCTTGTGCAGCAGCCGCGCCGTCATCATCACTGTCTGCACAGTCTTACCATCCTGCGGTTTCAAATCGCTCCACAGGGATTTTTTGACATACTGCCAGTACAGTTCTTTCGCATTGCTGTCTACATAATAAATATGCCAGGGCTTCACGTAATCGATATAATGCACGATCACTAATTCCAAATTCTCATTCAATGTCGTGTTGTTGATAACGATACCGTTGTACTTCTTCGGCAGCTCGGTAAACTCGCCGTCGATAACGCCGTTGAGCGCGTCCTGATCGCCCCAGAGGATCTTCGTGCCGCCGACCTGCTCCAGCCACTGAAACAGCTTCTGCGTCAGTTTTTGCTGCCGCCACTTAGTCAGATCCATCAGCAGCACGCCGGAATTGAAATAGCGGCCGTTTTTCAGACCGATACGGTCACAGCTGCGGTCCTCGCCGTAATCGCGCGCCGCTGCCAGCACCTTCCCCTGCAAGTCCAGCTGCCACAAGGGCAGGATATCGCCTTTGCAGATGATGTCCGCATCCATGTAGATAAGCCGCGTTACCGTTTCCGGCAGCATATCGGCAAACAGATAGCGGTAATACATCGCCTGCGTGATATGTCCCGGCGGTACGACGAAGGTCATGCCTTCGGTACTTGTGATCTGGTAAAAGCGCAGTGTCAGATTACGGTACAGCCTTTCCATCTGCAGTAATTTTTCCATATCCTCCTGCAGCAGCTCGTCGTAGACGATATGCACGATCAGATCATGCTCGATATTGTTATGCACCAATGAGGTGATGGTGATGCCGGCGAATTTGCCAAAATTCTTATCAATGCCGAAACCAAGATGTATTTGTTCGGGCACTTTACTCCTCCTCTCTTTGCCATTACAGCATTTTTATTTTTCCTGCTCTGCCTGCGTTACCGCCTCCCCGTTTTGCAGATTAAATATATATCCTCCGCAGCAACTGCTGCGGTTACAGCGTTTTACTTGTATGGCAGCCGCACATGCTGCAAAAGCTGCCGCACTTCCTCTAAGGTATAGGTTTCTGTAATTTCTTCCTGCTCAGACGCATCTTTTTTAGCCTGTTCTTTGCCCCAATCCAGTGCCGCCTGGGTATCCAAAAAAACTTGCAGCGGGCACTCCAGCACATTGGCGATCCGCAGCAGCAGCTTCAGGCTGACCTGCGTATGATTATGCTCTAAATTACTCAGATGGGTTTGACTGATACCAATGCGTTTTGCCATTTCCTGCTGGTTGAGCTGACAGGCAGTGCGTAGAAAACGGATATTGCCGCCGATACGCGTCAGGCATTTTTCATCGTACACCTTTACATCACCACTCCTGCACTCTTGAAAATATTGTTTTTCCTGTCACTTACATTGTTAAAAAACAGATTTTATTTATTAAAACTTCAAAAACATTTGTTAAGATAATATCCGCATTCATTATAGCACGTTTGTACCCCCCCGCAAGACATATAAGCAGATGTTTTCGCCGCAGCTTGGCTGCCTTATCCTCATACAAGCTTTACTTTTTACCTGCTTACAAGCTCAGGGTGATCGCGCAGATACTGCTCAGAAACTGAACCTCAATCCGGCATTGATCTGCCACTGTTTTTGGAAATCGCCGCCAAAAGAGCGTGCCACATCAAAATACAGGTCGTTGTTTGGGTTCAGACTGACGTTGCCGCCCACCTTCAGCTCATACCAGCTGCCGCTGTAATCCTTCTTCTCCTGCGCAGTTTCGCCGTTGGCCGCCGTTAGGCTGATGCCGCCGCTGCCGCCAAATTCATGCAAAGCTGAAGCCTGCAAATACACATTGCCCTGACGGAATTGTTTGCCTACAGCTATGCCCAACCGCCCTACGGCGCTGTTGATGCTGTCGTAGTCTACTCTGGTCCCGCCGGCAGTAGTATAGCTGTTGCCGTTGATATGCCCCAAAGTCATTTGCAGCTGCGGTTCAAGAAAACAACCGCTTTGCTGCTGCAGCCGCTTGCCGTATTCCAGGCTCAGCGAGCTGGCCCTGGTTTTATAGTCGGCCCTGTCGCTGCCAATACCGTAGGCCGTCAGCTCGCCTTTGATCTGTCCGTGTTTCAAAACAATATCCAGCTTATCGCCTGATTTTTCGTTGTATTTCGTACCATACAGAGCCAGGGAAGTCATATTGTTCTCACCGCTGCCGGCTGTATACCCGGTGCTGCCCGCAGTATATTCTATAGCCGCGCCGCCCAGCCACTTGCTGGTCTTATATTTAGCCGCATTGTCCTTACCGGCTTCCAAAAGCGCATCATAGCCCAGCTGATAAGTTTGATAATTATTTTTTAAGCCGCTGCCCTTTAATCTGCCGCCGCTTACACGGGCCCAGACACCTTGTTTTGACACGTCGGCGTGTACTTCTCCCAACCGTTCGTTCAGGCTGTCGTTATTGTGCACCCAGCCGGAATAGACAGCGTCACTGCTCTGCAGCAGCGTTGCCGCTGTTTCGGTAAGTTCTTCTGTTACGCTCCGCAGATACCAGTCTGTGCCTGAACCATTGCTTTCCGCTGCAACATCAGCAGTATAGGTATGCAGTCCACCAAAATAACCGCTGCCGCCCTCTAAATCTAAAGTGTTGCTGGCGTCACTGGCAATCAAAGCTTTGCCGCTGGCAGTACCATTGGCATCCTTAGCTATAATATTTTGGCTGCCTGCATTGGAACCGGAGCCGATAATCAGCTTATCCGCCTGATCGCTGCGCAGGTCAGAACCGATGACGATCGTCCCGCCGCTGCCGCTCAAGTTATCGGCCTGTAATTCCTGATGCCCTGCCTGCTGCTGCAGATCGATGCCGCCGCCGGCCCCCAGTACCAGATTTGTAATATGGCTGTCGCCTGTAACGTCCCATTTGGCTCCGTTAGCCAGCTCCAGATCAATGACGCCTGCATTATTGCCGCTGGTTGCTTGCTCTATGGTCGCCGTGCCCTTGTAATAGGAATCCTGCGTATCCAGCTTCAAGTGGATCTCACCGTTTTGGCAGGCCTTGATTGCTCCTGTCAGATAAACCTGACTGCCGCCGCTGCTATTGGCTAAGATTTTAGTAAGACTACTATTATCCTCACCCGTAGCATACAGGGCATAGCCGTCCGTCTGGTTGGCAAACACCAGCCCCTTTTGAAAATCTATTACTACCGGGATATAATTCCATTTATTTTCGCCGTAAACGCCATAAGTAACGCTGTCCTGCAGGCAGCCGGCATTGTTGATAATGACCTTATTTGCAAAAGCAGCGCTTTCCCTGCTAGTTTGGATACCGTAATTCTCGACAGGCGCCCTGCCGCTAACGCCTGCGTCTGTGTTGCCAAGATTGATATAGGTAGCCGTACCTCCGGCAAAGGTCTTGCCGGCACCATTGCTGATATTGATGCCGTAAGCCCCTGTTTTGCCAATAGCAGTGATAATATTATCACCGCCTGTCACTTGGGTTGGCGCTGAACCACTACCAACTAAATTCATGCCGTAAGCTTTATTGTTGTCAGATACAACGGTAATCGTCAGATCCTTTTCAAAGGTATTTGATCCATAACTTTCCTTAACGCCGTAGGCGATCCCATAAGTAGTCCCGGTGGCAGCAAGACTATGATCAATTACGCTGATCACGGTATTACCCTGGAATTTATTGGTGGCAGTAGACTCAAGACTGATTCCGCAGACCTCCGCATTTTGAGCCTGAGCGCCGGCAGTGACCATGATATTGGTGTTGCCGCCTACCGTCAACGCATTGGCCGCCGTACTGTTTATACGGATACCGCGGCTATGATATACAGACGATTCAGCAGTTATCGTCAGATCCTTGCCAAATGTTCCTGTAGCGTTGTTACCCAAATATATTCCCGAAGTTTCACTATTACCACGAACAGTGATCATGGTATTACCGCCTACAGCAGTACTTGCATCATTATAATTACTAATACCCGTTGCAGCACCTGCTTCTGAGATGGAGGTAAGCGTCAGATCCTTTTCAAAAGTATTTTTACTCGTGTTTTGCGCATAGATACCACGGGCAGTACTGGAGGCAGCAGTACCGATGGCATTAGCAGTAATAGCAGCAGTGCCTGCTGCTGTATTTTCTGCATCGCTAAGCGAATGTATGCCATAAGCATCACTTTGAGTCGCTTCAGCTATGATCATTAACTCATTAAAATTGCTTTTGCTGCCTTGCTGTGATTTGATGCCCCAGGCCGACTGACCTTTAACTGTAAGTAAAGCAGTACCAGTAACTGTAACTGACGCCGTTTTACCCGCCTTAGACTGATAGTTGATGCCGGTAGCACTACCTGCTGCCGAAACAGCAGTGATTTCTAAATTTCCAAAATTATTAGTACCGATGGTCTGAATACCGATCGCACCACTGCTGCCTCCAGCCGTCACATTCAGCTTCGCTGTACCGTTAACCGTATTGGTGCAAGCATCACTACCGGATATACCAAATGCCGCTCCTGCCGCAGAGGAGGAGTTGATCTCCAGATCCTGAAAACTGGCGCTGCTGGCTCCAGACAAACTTGACATACTGATACCGTAAGCATAGTGACTAGTGTTGCTGCTGGTGCATGTAACGCCGATCACTGTTTTGCCGGCCACTGTAAGCGTAGAGCCGTTGATATTCATCCCTTCGCTCTTACCTGTTCCGTTGGCTGCTGTGACCGTTAAATCTTTTTCGGCTGTCAATTCAGCGCCGCCGCTTAAACTGATAACCGTGCCTGCAGCGGAATTTGAAACCTCAGTATCTTCCGTTAATGTTCTCGTGCCCCCATTTAAAGTGATCCCATCAGTAATGACCTCCGCCGCCATGCCCTGACTGGCAACTGCTGCGGATAACAGGAGCGTCAGCCCAACTGTCTTGGCTAAACGTCTGTTATGCTTGCTTGATCTCTTCATCCCTATCCCCGCTTCCCTTAGCTGAACCCCCTGTATACTTTAATTTTCTTTAATTTATTCTTTCTTTTATTTCAAGTAGTTTAACTAATACATACAATTTATATACAGAGGTAATTATAAGTATTATAACATCTCTGTCCCCCCCCGCAAGACATTTACTTTAACTGTAAGTAAATGTTTAAGCTTGTCTTGCAACTCTTTACGTGGCCAGGCAGCAATAAAATTTTCTATACAGCTAAAAAGGCTGCCGCCTGATGCAGTTTTGACCCGTCTTACCCCAAAAAAGGCATAAAAAAAACGCCTACCAAAGTAGGCGGGGAACAACTGCTCATTTAACTATCAGTAAATAAAAATCTATTTGAAATTTTTTGACGAACAATCTATAATACAAAGTAGAGATAGCTGATTGTGGTAAGTTGGCTTTCCCGTGAATATTAAAATCAACAGGAAGCCGCTTAGCCGCAAGGTTATGCGACTTTTGTCGTTTATATTTTTATTCTACGCTGATTCTATTATTGAATTTGATAATAAAATTAAATGAAATACGGAAGTGATTTCTTATGAAGAAATTTATAACTATCACATTAGCGTTTATTATTGCTCTGGCTATTCCACTGGCAGCATATGCTACAACTTATATTGGCAACCGCAACAGTTGGAAGTTCCATTATCAGGGCTGCCGCTGGGAACGTAAAATGAATGAAAGTAACCGTATTTATTTTTCCAGCCGGCAGGAAGCTATTGATATGGGTATGGTTCCTTGCAAGGTTTGCCGTCCATAGATCGTAAAATACTTTCACTTGAAATTCTTTGACGAACAGTCTATAATACGAAGTAGAGATAGCTGATTGGGTAAGTCGGCTCTCCTCTCTAGAATTTTGAATTCGACAGGAAGCCGCTTAGCCGCAAGGTTATGCGGTTTTTGCTTTTACTTGACAAATGCGATATAATATTAGCAAAAGAGATAGCAAATGTTTAGTCGCGTTGGCTCATCTCGTAACAATGTAGACTTGAAGATGGGCCCGCATACTTATGTTGGGCTCATTTTCTTGCTATTTAAGGGCAAGAAAAATGGTAGCCACGAGGATACCAAACGCTATCATTAATGACAATGCCTGATATACGCTCATAGTCCCACCACCAATCCGTTACGGGACTGATAAGCCAACTCATTTGCTATCTCTTGCCCTAGTATAGCACTTTGCAATCAAGTTTACAAACTAAAGTTCGTTATTTTATTTTTATGCTTGCAATATATTATCACAAACAAATAAACACCTCTAAAGTAAGGTTTTTGCCCTGCTTTAGAGGTGTTTTGTTTTACAAAAACGGTCTTTTGCATTTTATTTGTGTAAACATAGCATAAAAACGCGATTTTGCTGCTCTTTTATAAGTGTAAGGGTTAATCACCCCGAACGATCAAGTTTCGGGCACGCTGTTTTACAGGCAGCTGCCCCAGACTGAAAGGAGGAGCAAATATGAGATTACAGAAAGCAGCAACACCTGTACTGACCGCAGCTAAGCTGCGGGATCTGACTGTCCTGGGACGCAACCGTATCGCACAGATCTATCTGCACTGGACGGCAGGACGTTACGGCGAGCTGTACGACGATTATCATTTTAATATTGACGCCGACGGCAGCATTTACCGTACCTGCGCATTGCTGACTGATTATAAGCCGCATACCTGGCACCGCAACAGCGGTTCAATCGGTATCGCCCTTTGCTGCGCTTTAGGGGCTTTGCCCCACCACGGCTACGATACTGCTTTTGGCAGTTATCCGCCCACGCCGCAGCAAATCGACGCGGCCGCTAAATTAACAGCCCAGCTCACAGACGGACTTGACCTTGCTGTTGACCGTTTTACTGTTCTGACCCATTGCGAGGCGGCGCTGCTGGACGGTTACGGGCCTTACAGCGGCGATGCGGAGACCCGCTGGGATTTGTGGTATGTGCACGATTCTCCCGGCGACGACATGATGAAACCGGGCGGAGAAGTCCTGCGCGGTAAGGCGCTTTGGTATTTGGAGGCTTTACGCCGGGCGCGCCTGCCGTCAGCTGTAACTTTAGAGTAAAAATAATCAGCGGTGCCTGACGCCGTAAAAGGAGGTGAAAAGGATGAGTGTTACTAAAAATATAACTTCTTTAAAATTGTATTTGGAAGCAGAGGACGGTGTAAATGCTTTGGGTGCTATGCAGACCAAAAGCGCGCTGATCGGCAGTGTTGTTATTGATGCCGAAAATGCGAAGTGTTATGCAGTTGCCGAGGCTATCGGCGAGTTGATGGCCCATCCCGTCGTTAACGTATATGTAAGCGAGAAAGCGGCGCTTGAAAAAGCTGAATAAGCTTTTCATCCTTCACAATGCGCTTTAAAACCTACTATATAGCACCAAGAACTGCTATATTTAAGTAAAAATAATAAAACACTGTAACTTTTGGTTACATACAAAAACTATAAGCTGAAAGGAGAAAATCATGGAAAAAACTTTAGAACTGGTCTTTACTAAAAACGACGGCAGCAAAAAAACTTTAAGTATTGCTGATCCGCGTGAGGATGTTACTTTAGCCGAGGCTAAGGCAGCCGCCGACAAGATCATTGAAGCTGGCGTTATTACCAGCAGCGGCTGTGCTTTGACTGAATTTGTGGAAGCGCGTATCAAAACCGTTACTGTTTCCGTACTGGCGTAAGCTTATGGATACCAAAGAGCTTTGCAGCGCTGTCGGCAATTTCGGGTTTCCGATGGTGCTGAGCTGGTATCTGCTGCTGCGCATGGAGCAGCGGCTGGACAGGCTTACTGAGTGCCTGAACGAGCTGAGCAAGGCGCTGCTGCAAAATAACCACAACGAGCAATAACAACTCAAATGTCAAGGAGGCTTGCGATCAATAATAAAACCAGGAGTTTACTGAACTGGCTGCGTCTGCTGCTGCGCGTCCTGAATAATAAATAACATAAATACCGCTATGAAGTATACTTCATAGCGGTATTTTAAATTACAGATATTTTAAATTCACTCAACTGATTTAACTGTTGCTTTAAGCAGCCTTAGTAAAATCAATAATTGCAATTTCTGTAACTGATTGCTTAAGCGAATTACTGATTCGTTCCAATTCAACGGCAACTTCGTCACTATAGGAAATCTCTCCACACTGAATGCAAACCTGTGATGGTACATTTTTAATAATGACGATACAATTACCTAAATCAGCCATAAAAGTCGTTGCTTTATCTTCTAGCATTCCTTTACACATAAAACAGTGTTTCATCGTTGTTGCCTCCTTCTTTGCGTAAAATCATTATTCCATTCATCAGGATTGGGATAATAAGCCGTTATCAACCATAATTCATCATATGCAATACCACAAACTACATGTATATATTGTCTATTTACAGACATTCCTAAAACTAAACAGCTTGGATGAGGATAATCATTAGGATACTCTTCTATTATTTTACCACATAATAACCCATGTTTAATATCCTTAATAGATATTCCACGTTGTAAAAGTCGTATTAGAATATGATTAGTCCAGCGAATGGCATTTTTTTCACATAACATTTTTATGATTTTAATATCCAAAGTACAACCTTCTCTCCATATATCCTAGTATAACATAATAGTCAAATTTCGTTGAAAAATCTACTATAGAAAAGTAAAACCGCACAGCTAAATACTGTACGGTTATAATATTGATTACCAATTATGCTTTTAAACTGGCGATAGCCGCTTTGGTATCGGCGGCTCCGTAAACATACGAGCCTGCTACCAGCACGGTAGCGCCTGCTTCGCGGACTAATTTAGATGTTTTATCGTTGATACCGCCGTCTACCTGTATCTCCACGTTCAGGCCTGCGTCATCGATCATTTTCCGCAGCCGGGCTATTTTTGGCACTGTAGTTTCAATGAAGCTCTGTCCGCCAAAGCCGGGGTTGACGCTCATCAAAAGCACCATATCCAACTCGGGCAAAATTTCTTCTACCAGGCACAGGGGCGAAGCCGGGTTCAGCGCCACACCTGCCTGCAGGCCTTTGTTTTTGATATATTGCACGCAGCGGTGCAGATGCTTGGTAGCTTCGGCATGCACAACTATCATATCGGCTCCGGCAGCAGCGAAATCGTCGATATATTGCTCAGGATTATTGACCATCAGGTGACAGTCAAAAAAGAGGCCTGTGACCTTACGGATCTTTTGCACGACAGGCGCGCCAAAGGTCAGGTTCGGCACAAAGGCGCCGTCCATCACGTCGATATGTACCCAGTCAGCTCCGGCAGTTTCGATTTTTTTGATTTCGTCTGCCAGATAAGCAAAATCGGCAGATAAGATTGAAGGCGCTACTTTGATCATTTTCTTCCGTCCTTTTCCTTTTTGGATTTTATTTCTTCTAAAATAGTCAGGTACGATTCATAACGCGACGGCGCTATCTCGCCTGCCGCCAGCGCGTCCTTGACGCCGCAGACCGGTTCGTGCGTATGGGTGCAGGGCGTAAACTTGCAGCCCTGTTCAAAATCGGCAAATTCGCGGAAGCACGATGCCAGCTTTTTGTCGTCCAGTTCTTCCAGGTTCAAGTTGCCAAAACCAGGCGTATCAGCCATATAGCCGCCGGCAAAGGGCAGCAGGTGGGCAAAGCGTGTGGTGTGCCTGCCCCGCCCTATTTTTTCGCTGACGCTGCCTGTGACCAGCTGCATACCCGGTTCGATAGCGTTGAGCGTCGATGACTTGCCTACGCCGGAGGGCCCGGCAAAGACTGTTATTTTACCGTATAACCGCTCTTTCAGGGCTGCGATATTAGTGCCCTGCCGGGCGGAAACAGCAAATACTTCATAGCCGATCTTTGCATATACTGCTTTGACCTCTTCCACAAAGCCAGCCGGCGCCAGATCGATTTTATTCAGGCAGATAATAGCCGGGATACCCGCCTGCTCTGCCAGTACCAGCAGCTTATCGGCCAACAGGTAGCTGAAATCAGGGTTGACGCAGGCAAAAGCAACGATGATCAGATCGACGTTGGCGATCGTCGGGCGCAGCATAAAATTACGCCGCGGCAATATCCTGGTGATCATGCTCTCGCCGTTATGATTGGTTTCAAATTCGACCATGTCGCCGGTGCAGAGCGAAAAGCGGATCTGCTTGAGCTTGCCCTTGACCTTGCAGGTGACAAGCTCGCCATTGCCGCTGTCGACATAGTAATAACCGTTATAGGTTTTGATGATTCTTCCCTGGCCGATACTCACAGATTTTTCTCCTCGACCATTTTATTATTGCAGAAGAACTGTACTTTGCCGCTGCCGGTAACTTCTACCTTCTGGCGGATACGTACGCCTGCTTTCTGCGCGCCCTGGTAAACGGTGCGCTGACCATTGTCGTCGATCAGGATGATCTGCACGTCCTGCGTGCCGCTGCCCTGCGGCACAACAAATTCGGCATATTTATTGACGCTTTGCGGATGACTGCCGGAGGATACCTGCAGCACGACTTTGCCGTCATTGGCAAATTTTGAGCCGACAGGCGGCTCCAGGCCCACTATCGTGCCTTCCCGGCTGCCGCTTGACACATAGCGCACGGTAATATCCATGATCCCTAGTTCCGTCAGGGCTTTTTTAGCATCGTCTAAAGTATTGCCCATCACGTCGGGCATAGTCATGTCTTTGGGGTCGCGGCATACGACCAGGTCTACCTTCGAGCCTTTCGGGGTCTTATTTTTAGCTTTCGGGGCCTGTTCCAAAACGGTTTCGGCCGGCTTGCCTGCCACAAATTTATAGGTGACGATGCCGGTTTCATACCCCAGATCGCTTAAAAGTTTTTTAGCATTATCCAGCTTACGCCCGATCAGATCCGGCATTTCCAGCATTTCCAGTCCTTTGCTGACTACCAGGGTGATCTCGCTGCCTTCCTTGCGTTTGCTGATGCCTTCCGGCTCCTGTTTGATAACGTAGCCGGGGGTCACCTTTTCGTCGTATTCTTCGTCCAGCTTGACAGTAAAGCCCGATTTTTCCAGGGTTTTCTGCGCTTCCACTACCGATTTGCCGATGACGTTGGGCACATCGACAGTTTTGCGGCTGAAGACGTTGCCGACCAGCAAAAAGACGGCAGATAGGATCGCGACCAGCGCGAACAGCTTGATATATTTATTGCGGCGTTCCCGTCTGTTGACGGCGGCCGCCTCCTGCACGATCTCGTCAGTGCTTTTATTGAAGGCCGGTTTCATGATGATGGTTTCTTCAGGAGCGCCTTCCTCAGTATCCTCAGCCCAGTCGTAGATTTTTCCGGTAGGCTCTGCCAGTTCGTTTTTCGCGATCGCCGTGATGCCCAGCATTTCGGCATAATCTTCTTCTACGCTTTCCTGCAGCATTTTAGTTTTGATGTTATACAGGTCCTGCCACATTTCTTCGGCGGTCGCATAGCGGTCAGCCGGGTCTTTGGCCAGTGCCTTGTCGATAACCTCCTGCAGTGAATCAGGCAGTTCGGGGTCATAGCTTTTCAGCGGCGGCGGCGTTTTTTCAAGGTGCATCATCGCCACGGCGACGGCGGTTTTGCCGTCAAAAGGCACGTGCCCGGTCAGCATTTCATACAGCACGATGCCCAGTGAATAGATGTCGGACTGCGCCGTTACAGGGCAGCCTCCGGCCTGTTCAGGCGACAGATAGTGCACCGAGCCTATTACCGACGAGGTATAGACCATCGTCTGGCTGGTGACCATGCGCGCGATGCCGAAATCGGCGATTTTAGGGGTCATGCTTTTATTGATAAGGATATTATGCGGCTTGATGTCGCAGTGAATGATATTGCGGTTATGGGCGTGCTGCAGCGCAGCCGCCAGTTCGCAGGCGATATGCACGGCCCAGAAGGGTTTGAGCGGGCCCTGCTCCTCTAAGATACTTTTCAGCGTTCTGCCGTCCACATATTCCATCACGATAAAATACAGGCTGTTTTCTTCGCAGACGTCAAAAATATTGACGATAGAAGGATGGATCAGGCGCGCGGCAGACTGAGCCTCGCGGCGGAACTGCTCGAGCAGGCTTTTATCGTTATTGAACTGGGCGCGCAGTATTTTGACGGCGACTTCCCTGTCCAGCAGCATATCCTGTGCCAGATAAACTTCTGCCATACCGCCGACACCGACAGGACGCAGGATCTTATAACGGTTATGTAAAATTTTTCCTATCATATCTGTCATGATCTTTTATCCTCCTCTGCCGGTGTCAGGTCGATCAGTATCAGCGAAACATTATCCCGCCCGCCGTTGTCTAAAGCTGCTTCCAGCAGCGCTTCGGCAGCTGCCGCTGTCTGATGTTCCTGCAATATCGCACTGATCTGGCTGTCAGCCACCATATCGCTCAACCCGTCGCTGCACAAAAGCAGCTTCGTAGCTTCAGTCAATTCTATGGTAAAACAATCTACTTCCAGCTCGTCTTCGGCGCCCACCGCCCGCAGGATAATATTTTTCTGCGGATGCTTAAAGGCCTCCTGCGCTGTGATCTCACCGCTGGCCAGCAGTTCGGCGACGTAGGAATGGTCACGGGTGATCTGCTGTAAAACGCCTTCGCGCCAGGTATACAGTCTGCTGTCGCCCACGTTAGCCGCATAGGCTTTACCGTCGGCTGCCAGATAGACCGCCACCAGCGTCGTACCCATATCATGATATTTTTCTTCAGTCTGCGCCATGCGGCGGATATGCGCGTTGGCCTGCTGTACGGCTGACCTCATAGCTGCGCACAGCGCCGCTCCTGTAAGCGGTTTGAATTTTTCTGCTTCCTGCTGCAAAACCTGCAGGGCTTCCTTACTGGCGGTATCTCCGGCAGCATAACCGCCCATACCGTCGGCAAGTGCAAAAAGCTCAGGTCCTGTTGTCAACAAAGCGTCTTCGTTGACCGTTCTTACCATGCCCACATGGGTTTTACTGATAACGAACATTGGCGAACCTCCTTACTTTATAGCTTATATCTGTTTTTCTCACTGATAACGCCGCTGCCTTTACGCCTGCTGCTCCTGGGCAAAGCTGGCGCGCAGCTGTCCGCAGGCGGCGTCGATGTCATTGCCCATTTCCTTGCGGACGGTAGCGTTGATTTTATGTTTTTGCAGTACCTTTAAAAAGGCTTCGACCACTTTTTTGGTTGGGCGCGCATAGCCTTTTTCGGGCACTGGATTTGCCGGGATCAGATTGACGCTGGCGTGCTTGAAGCGCAGATGATTAGCCAGCAGCTCGGCTGCTACGGGGCTGTCATTTTTACCGGCGATCAGGATATATTCATAGGTCACCTGCCTGCCAGTGTGCCCCACATAGGCTTCGGCGGCCTGGATAACGTCCTGAAAAGGAAAACCCTTGTTGACCGGCATCAGCTCGGTCCTGAGGCCGGGCTCGGCTGCGTGCAGCGAGATCGCCAGATTGATGGGCAGTCCCAGCGCCGCCAGTTTTTCGATACCGGGAATGATGCCGCAGGTCGAGATCGTCATATTGCGGTAGCTCATATACATGGTATTTTCCTGGTGCAGGAACTGCAAGGCGCCGATAACGGCGTCAAAGTTGAGCATCGGCTCACCGCTGCCCATAACGACGACGCGGCTGACCTGTTTGCCTTCCCGGACCAGCATACTGTTAAAAAGATAGACCTGCGCCAAAATCTCGGCGGCTGTCAGGTTGCGCACGCAGCCGTTCAAGCCGCTGGCACAAAAAGCGCAGCCCATATCGCAGCCCACCTGGCTGGATACGCAGACGCTGTAACCATAGTCGTGGTGCATCAGCACCGTCTCGACCGAATTGCCGTCAGGAAATTCCAGCAGCACCTTGCGGGTCAGGTCGTCCTGAGATACCTGTTCGCGCAATATTTTAAGCTGCTGCGGCAGGATCGTAAAGTTTGCTTCCAGAACCGCGATGTCTGCTTTGGAAAGGTTGCGCATCTGGTCAAAAGCAGTGACGGATTTTTGATATAACCATTGATAGACCTGGGCCGCACGGAATTTTTTCAGTCCGGCGGCGGCCAGAAGTTCCTGTAATTCACTTAAGGATAAGCCAAACAGCTCTTTTTTCACGATTTACTCCTTACGCACCAAAGCGCAGATATAGAAACCATCGGTACCGTCACGCTGCGGCAGCAGCTGCAGCTCGTCCACAGTTTCACCTGTCAGCGGGTGCTGAAAACCGGCATACTGCCAGTTGGGATTGTTTTCTAAAAATTCGGCGGGGATGTAGTGGTTTTCGGCCTGCTCTAAAGTGCAGGTACTATAGACCAGCCTGCCGCCCGGTTTAACGTAGCGTGCAGCGTTGCGCAGAATCTCGCGCTGCAGCGGCGGGAAGGTTTTGAGGTCCGCTTTAGTTTTGGTCCAGCGCGCTTCGGCACGGCGGCGCAGTACGCCCAGCCCCGAACAGGGAGCGTCAACCAGCACGCAGTCGGCCAGTTCCTCCCACTCCGGCTTGAACTCAGCCGCGTCGTGCACCGACGGCTGAATGATAGTGATGCCCAAACGCCTGCTGTTTTCTTCGATCAGCTTGATTTTATGCTCATGGATATCAGTAGCGTAAATAAGGCCCTGATTTTGCATCAGCTGCGCCAGATGGGTAGTTTTACCGCCCGGCGCGCTGCACACGTCGATCACGGTCTGTCCCGGCTGCGGCGCCAGAACCGGCGCTACCAGCATCGAGCTTTCGTCCTGTACATAAAACATATCGTTATATTTGCTGAACAGTACGCCAAGAGACGGAATCCTGGTACAGACGATACCGTCCCCGCACCACCGTGAAGGTTCAGCTGCAAAACCGTCCTCCAGTAAATTCGCCAGCAGGGTTTTACGGTCGGTCACTAAAGTGTTTACCCGCAGGGTCAGCGGCGGCGGCTCATTATCAAAGCGGCACAACGCCTGCGCCCCTTCAAAGCCAAATTGCTTGAGCCAGCGTTTTACCAGCCAGTCCGGGTGAAATTCCTTTAGCGCCAAATACTCTTTGGAGTCTTTTTCCGCATCGGGATAAACGATATTTTCTTTGCTGCGTACCGCTCCCCGCAGTACGCCGTTCACAAATTTTACGATGCCGTCATGCCCGAATTTCTTCGCCAGATTAACGGACTCATTACAAGCAGCAGAGGCCGGTATGCGTTCAAAAAAATAAATTTGGAAAACACCCAGCCGTAAAATATTTAAAATCATCGGTTCGATTTTGCCCAGAGGCCGCGATACCAGCTGCTGCAGCAGCCAGTCGATAGTGCCTTTGGCTTTCACCGTGCCGTAAACCAGCTCGGTAACGAACCTTCTGTCCTGTTCACTATATTTTTGTTGGCCCAGCGCTTTGCTGAGCGCGATATTGGCGTAAGCACCGCCGGTAAAAACGCTGTTTATCACCTGCACCGCTGTTAAACGGGCATTAGGCAGAGTGTTTGCCACAGCTTTTTTTTCTTTATTGTTAGCCATGCTTTTCCTCAACTTCTAAAAAGTCCAGTACAGCGGCTTCCACACGTTTGATATCGACGCGGGTATTGAAGCAGGGCCCGAAGGGCCGCTCGTTGAGTACGCCGATGACCGGCAGCGGGAACACGTCCTGGATACCGCTGGTCAGGTCGCGCTCACAGGCAACGGCAACAATAGCTTTCGGCCGGATCTGTTTGACCATTTGCCGCGCTAAGGTACCGCCTGTGGCGACCGCCATATGGATACCGTATTTATGCGCCAGCCCCAGCATAGCGCCGACGCTGCAGCCGCCGCACTGACGGCAGTTTTCGATATTGCGGGTGATCTTATGCACACAGGTATCCAGCTGGATACAGTGCGGAGTCAGGATCATGATACGGTCGGCAGGCACTTTGACGCGGTGCTGCTTGACCAGATGATTGCTGACTTCGATAAAGGACTGTTCTATCTTACTGCGCGGGATATCAAAAATGCGGCCTAAAACAACAGCGAAGGGGAATAAAATATTCACAGCCTTCCAAGCCCAAAAGTAAAATATCTTCATGATAGGTACGCCCAGGATCGCCAGCACGATACCGGCAACGCCAGCCAGCAAAGCTAAAGCAATGGCGATACCGATGCCGCCGAACACTACCGGCAGCTTGGCGTTGATTTGCTGCAGACCCGGCAGAGCTACGCGCCAGGCCATATAAATGACCATCGCGCCAAGAACGGCGCTGGCCAAAGTCAGCGAAACAAAAACCCTCTTTTTCGGTTTAAAAACATTTTCCAGTTCAATCATTGCTTACCCCTCGATATTACCTAAGACAGTGCCGGGCTCTACGCCGCGGCCATTGCAGAAAACTTTTGCTTCCATACGTTTTTTCGATTCAGGCTGCACTTCCAGCACTTCCAGTGCGCCGCTGCCGCAGGCTACGATAAAGCCCTTTTTAGTAACAGCGGTAACTGTGCCGGCTGAAGCAGACGCCCCTGCTGCCAAAGCAGTTTTCCAGATTTTCAGGCTCTTGCCGTCTGGCAGTCGGGTAAAGGCTCCGGGCGCAGGGTTAAAGCCCCGCACCAGGTCATGTATTTTGGCGGCCGGCTGCGTCCAGTCGATTTTTTCCATCGCCCGGTCCAGCAGTCTGGCATAGGTCGCCTCGGCTTCATTTTGCGCTTCAGGCTTTACCGTCCCTGCGGCAAGCTCGTCCAACGTCCGCACCAACAGCTCCGCACCTTTGACCTTCAGCTCGTCGTGCAGCTCGCCCATCGTCATTTCACTGCCGATAGGCACGGTAACTTTACTGAGCATAGCGCCCGTATCCATGCCGATATCCATCTGCATGATCGTTACGCCGGATTCTTTTTCGCCCTGCATGATCGCATAATGGATCGGCGCCGCACCGCGGTATTTAGGCAGCAGCGAAGCGTGCACATTGACGCAGCCTAAAGGCGGCAGCGTCAATATTTCCTGATTGAGCAGCTGGCCGAAAGCGGCAACGACGATGATCTCGGGCTGCAATTCCCGCAGCTGCGCGATAAACTCGGGCGTTTTGACCTTAGCCGGCTGATACACAGGCAAAGCCTGCGTTAAAGCGTATTCTTTTACAGGCGTCATAAGCATTTTCTGCCCGCGCCCTTTGGGACGGTCGGGCTGCGTGATAACGGCAACGATCTCGTGCTTACCTGATTCTACCAGAGCCTGCAAGGTGCCCACGGCAAAATCGGGCGTACCCATAAATACAATTCTCATTTTAGTCTCCTTTGGCTGCGGCTTATTCGATGCCGGCAGGCGCTGTTTCTTTAGGTGTCAGGACGGTAGCCTTGTCAATAAACAAGATCCCGTCCAGATGATCCAGCTCGTGCTGTACGGCGATCGCCAGAATACCGTCGCTGGCAAGCCTCATGCGTTTGCCCTTACGGTCAAAAAATTCACATTCGATATATTCGGCGCGTTCTACTTCGCCTTCAAAGTTAGGCACCGACAGGCAGCCTTCGCCGCCGACTACAGAGCCTTCCCTTTTGGTGATGACAGGATTGATCAGCTCGATCAGCCCTTCGCCGACGTCGATAACGACTATCCGTTTGGACACGCCCACCTGGGGCGCAGCCAGACCTACGCCGTCTGCCGCATACATTGTTTCCGCCATATCGTTCAGCAAACGGACCGTTTTTTTATCTATACGTGCTACTTCTTCTGCCTTTAACCGCAGCACTGGGTTACCGGCAACAATAATTTCTAATTTAGCCACGGTCGGACCTCCTTAATTTTTCGTGCCTTATATTATACCACAAGGGCATATATTCTCACTAGGCTCGAAAACACCTCGCCAAGTGTTCATATTATACCATATTTAGCAAATTTCAGGCAATTTCTAAACAACGCTGACCGGGTCGACGTCAAAAAAGACATTGCGGCATTCTTTAAATTCAGAATTCCACAAGGCACGCTTGACCAGCTCCATCTGCGGACATTTTACGAGAATGTTCATACGGTACAGATCGCGCACTTTGGCGACGATCGCAGGAAACGGGCCCAGAACCAAAATTTCCTGTTCCGGCTGCTCCAGCTGCAGTGTCTGCAAAAAGTTGACGATCCGCTGCGCCAGACTGCTGCCGCGTACCTCCTCTTTATCTAAAACTGTTATTTTCAACAGCTCGGTATAAGGAGGATAGCCCAGCTCCTGCCTGGTTGCCAGCTCGCCGGCAGCAAAAGCGTCATAATCCTGCGTCGCCGCCAGCTTGATCACAGGGTTAGCAGGGTCATAGGTCTGCAAGACCACATGCCCGGCCCTGTCACCGCGCCCGGCTCTGCCGGCAGCCTGCGTCAGCAGGGCAAAGGTTCGTTCCGAAGCCCGGAAATCGGGCAGGTTCAACGTCGAATCCGCCGAAAGGATACCGACCAGCGTGACGTTTGGTATATCATGCCCTTTGGCCACCATCTGCGTGCCCAAAAGCACATTATATTCACCGCTGCTGAAGGATTTAAGAATATCCTCGTGCGCAAATTTTTTGACAGTCGAATCCTGATCCATGCGTAATATCCTGATCTCCGGCAGCTCAGCGATCTCGGCTTCCGCCTTCTGCGTACCCGTGCCGAAAAATCTGATCCGGCGGCTGTGGCAGTTCGGACATTCGTCCGGTATCGGCGCGGTATTACCACAGTAATGGCAACGCATGGCTTCTCCGGCGCTATGATAAACCAGCGCCACGGCGCAATGCGGGCAGACGATGCTTTCACCGCAGTCACGGCACATCACAAAAGTCGAAAAACCGCGCCGATTTAGCAGCACTATAGCCTGCTCTCCCTGTACTGCCGTTTGCAGTAGCGCATCGCTCAGCGCCGCCGACAGCACCGATTTATTACCGCGCTGCAATTCCAGCCGCATATCGGCAATTTCGACCTGCGGCAGCATACTGCCGTTAGCTCGCTGCAGCAAACGCAGATGTGTATATATGCCCTGCCGCGCTTTATAAAAGCTTTCCAGATCAGGCGTCGCACTACCCAGCACCACCGGTACGCCGCTCAGCTGCGCCCGTTTCAGGGCTACTGTCCGCGCATGATAGTTGGGCCGCTCGTCCTGCTTATAGCTGCCTTCATGTTCTTCATCAATAATGATCAGCCCCAGATCGCTGAAAGGCGCAAAAACGGCTGAACGGACGCCGATCAGCAGCTTGGCGTTGTTGGTACGCATTTTATACCACACATCGGCACGTTCGTTCTGCGACAGCTTGCTGTGGGCAACTGCAACTTCATCGCCGAACCAGGCCTGAAAGCGTTTAACGATCTGCGCTGTCAGCGCGATCTCGGGCACCAGCAGCAGCACCTGCCTGCCGGCTTCCACAGCCTGCGCTGCCGCCCGCAGGTAGACTTCAGTCTTACCGCTGCCGGTTATGCCCTGCAATAAAAAGGTTTCCTGACGCGGCTCTGTGATCGCGCTGCTGATCGCCTCGACAGCCTGCCGCTGCTCGTCTGTCAGCTGCAGGCTTTCTTTCAGCTCCGTTCTGTTGGCATAGCTGTTACGCAAAACACGTTCTTCACTGCGCTCGCTCCAGCCTTTTTCGCACAGGTTCCGCAGCGTCGCCGCACTCACCTGCACTGCCGCCAGTTCCTCACTGCTCAAAGGGCGTCCGGCTTCTGCCAGCACTTCCAGGGCGTGCATCTGTGCCCGCAGCCGTTTGTTATATGCTGCCAGCGCCTCACGTCCTGCCGCAGTCACAGCAAAACAGCTGCGGGTCTTGATCTTCATTTTATTTTCGTAATCATAAGCTATCAGCTTACCTTCATCGTTATAGACAGCCTGCCGTTTGATACTGGTTTTGCCGGGAATAAATAGCCGCATCGCCTCTGCCGGCGAGCACAAATAATATTCGGACAGCCAGTTGGCTGTTGCCAGCATTTCCGTATCGAACCAGGGACGCGTATCCAGCGTCGCTAAAATTTCTTTACAGTCGTATTCGGCCGGGGCAGCCGCTGCCAGCGAGGTCACAAAGCCCTCTACCGTCTGATGCCCAAAGGGCACCACAACGCGCCAGCCCACATCGACATGGCCCAGCTGCGGCGGTAAGCTGTATGTAAATTGTTTAAACAGGTTTTTTACAGGCAGGTTGATTGCCACATTTACATATTTCATTTAATACTCCATTACTGCAAACTTTAGCTTATTATATTTCTACTATTTTCATGAAAATTCCTTTATTTTTCCTCCAGCCAGCAGTTTAAATACTAAGATAAAGAAAATCACAGCTCCCGCAGGAGCTGTGACTGTATACAAGTTTTAAATTATAAGCCTGCCTGTTCTTTCAGGGAAGCAGCTTTATCAGTACGCTCCCACGGCAGATCGATGTCAGTACGGCCCATGTGACCGTAAGCAGCCGTTTGTTTATAGATCGGGCGGCGCAGGTCCAAAGCTTTGATGATCGCAGCCGGGCTCAGCGAGAAGTTTTTGCTTACCAGCTCGGCGATCTTATCCTCGGCGATCTTGCCGGTACCAAAGGTATCAACTAAAACGGATACCGGCTGCGCTACGCCGATAGCGTAAGCCAGCTGGATCTCGCATTTATCAGCCAGACCTGCGGCAACGATGTTTTTAGCAACATAGCGCGCGGCATAAGCAGCGCTGCGGTCTACCTTTGTAGGGTCTTTGCCCGAGAAAGCGCCGCCGCCGTGACGGGCCATGCCGCCGTAGGTATCGACAATGATCTTGCGTCCAGTCAGGCCGGAGTCACCCTGCGGACCGCCGATAACGAAACGGCCGGTAGGATTGATATAGTATTTGGTATCAGCGTCCAGCATCTCTGCCGGCACGATCGGTTTAATAACATGCTCCATAATATCGGCACGGATCTGCTCCATCGGGATCTCCGGAGCGTGCTGGGAAGAAACAACGATAGCGTCGATGCGTACGGGTTTGCCGTCGTCATATTCTACCGTGACCTGAGTTTTGCCGTCAGGACGCAGATACGGCAGTGTACCGTTTTTACGCACTTCCGATAAGCGGCGGGCCAGCTTGTGGGCCAGGCTAATCGGCAGCGGCATGTATTCTTCGGTCTCGTTAGTAGCGTAACCAAACATCATCCCCTGGTCGCCAGCGCCGACTTCGGTCTCCTCGGCCTTGCCTTCCTTGGCCTCCAGCGCTTTATCAACGCCTAAAGCAATATCTGCAGACTGTTCGTCGATAGAGATCAGCACACCGCAGGTATTGCCGTCAAAGCCGTATTTAGCACGGTCATAGCCAATATTGACTACAGTCTCACGGGCGATCTTGGGAATATCCACATAGCAGTTGGTAGAGATCTCACCGACAACATGGATCTGACCCGTTGCTACCAAAGTCTCGCATGCTACACGTCCCATCGGGTCCTGTTCTAAGATAGCGTCTAAAACCGCATCAGAAATCTGATCGGCGATCTTATCCGGATGTCCTTCTGTTACAGACTCAGAAGTAAATAATTTTCTCATAATTAGCCTCCTTTAAATAAAGTACACATCATCAATCTGCCTGCTTACTAAAAAAAGCGCTCTCATAATGAGAGCGCTGTGTATCATTGTTCAGCATTCTCATCTCACGAATTATCGCAGGACTTAGCACCGTTTTGCAAGACTTTCCTCTTACAATGGTTGCTGCGGTTTCACAGGGCCATTCCCTCCACCAGCTCTTGATGAGTAGTATTCAGTTACAATGCTTATTATAGCGGAACGACTGCCAAATTGCAACAGATTTTACAAAAATCTTTCAAATTTACATCCTGCGGCCTAATGGCGCTTAATGCTACGCCCCCCGGCCTAGCGGCAATCATTTGCGTAAACGCAGGACAGTATTCAAAAGCTCTTCTGCAACTTCTGCTTTGGTCATTTTTTCCAGCTCGCGCACTTCGCCGTCTGGAAACAGGAACTTAACGATATTGGTATCAGCGTTAAAGCCAGCCCCCTGCAAAGTAACATCATTGGCAACGATCATATCCAGATTTTTTTTGCAGATTTTTTCTTTGGCGTTAGCGACCAGATTTTGAGTTTCGGCGGCAAAGCCTACCAAAAACTGTTTTTCCTTACGCTCGCCCAAAGCTTTCAAAATATCAGGATTTTTATCCATAACGACAGTTAAGGCGTCGTCAGTTTTCTTTTTGATTTTCTGGTCGGCTACATCATGGGGCCGGTAATCAGCTACTGCGGCAGCCTTGATCACGATATCCACCCCGCCGTAAACTGCCAGGCAGGCGTCCATCATCTGCTGCGTAGTCTCGACCTGCACTGTTTTGACATTGGCAGGCGGCGTCAGCACCGAGGGCCCTGAAACCAAAGTCACCTCAGCGCCGCGTTCAGCAGCAGCCTGCGCGATCGCATAACCCATCTTGCCGCTGGAACGGTTGCCGACATAGCGGACCGGATCGATCGGCTCACGGGTACCGGCAGCAGTTACCAGAACACGCAGACCTTTCATATCACCGCAGCTTCTGGCAAAGAAGGCTTTGATAAATTCCACGATCTCAGCCGGTTCAGGTAAACGTCCCGCTCCTGAAGTACCGCAGGCTAAAAAGCCTGTTGCCGGCGTCATCACAGTTACGCCATGCGCTTGCAGGCTGGCAATATTTTCCTGCGTCACCGCATTTTCATACATACCGGTATTCATCGCCGGACAGACGATGATCGGCGCCTGCGCTGCCAGCAAAGTCGTAGAAAGCAGATCGTCAGCCAGGCCGTGCGCCATTTTCGCCAGAATATTGGCAGTAGCCGGAGCTACTACAAAAACATCGGCCCAATTGGCAAGAGCGATATGCTCGACATTGAATTCCTGATTGCTGTTCCACATAGACGTCGCAACAGCGTTGCCGCTGATTTCTTTAAAGGTCAGCGGCGTGACGAACTTCTGAGCATGCTCGGTCATAACGACACGCACCTCGGCCCCCTGCTTGCGCAGACGGCTGACCAGATCGACAGCTTTATAAACGGCGATACCGCCGGTAACGCCTAAAACGATTTTCTTCCCTTTTAGTAACAAGGCACTAAGCCCCCTTATCTCAGCGTACTTTACGCTCGTAAGTAATAACGTCGTCAGCGATCTCGCGCAAAGCAGTGCTTACTTCTTTCTGAGGCATATTCTGATTGCCGACAGTCAGTTCGCGGGCACGTTTGGCGGCTAAAATCACCAGGGTGTATTTACTGTCAACTTTCTCAGCTAAATAATCGATAGAAGGGTCAACCATACTCATATTTCTCTCTCCTTATGTGCCGCATGGCAAATTTCATTGATAATAAAATAGGTTCTGGCAGCACGGTAACGCTCTGCTTCCATGATCGTCAAAACTTTATTAGTAGCTTTCTGCGCCACATCGTTGACGACGATATAATCATATTCATTGGCATAAGCCAGCTCGCCTGTTGCCGAAGCCAGCCGGCGCTTGATCACGTCTTCGCTGTCCGTACCGCGTTTATAGATACGCGAGCACAGCTCGTCCAGTGACGGCGGTACGATAAACACAAACACTCCGTCAGGGAAGCGTTTTTTGATCTGCATCGCGCCCTGGATGTCGATCTCCAAAATGACATCCTTGCCCTGATTGAGCAGCTCCATCACATAAGAACGGGGCGTGCCGTAATAATTGCCGTAAACCTCGGCGTATTCCAGCAGTTCTCCCTCTGCGATCATATCCTTTACTTCTTCCACAGATTTAAAAAAGTAATTGACGCCGTCCACCTCTCCGGTACGCGCCTGCCTGGTAGTAACCGAAACGGAATAAGCCAAGTCGGGAAGCTTTTCCCTAAGCATCTGACAAATCGTTCCCTTGCCGGCGCCTGACGGCCCGGACAAAACTAATAATAATCCCTGCGGCTTCACGATCAGCCCACCTTCCGTTTTATTTATTCTTCGTCTTCGTCGTCAGTCTGCACTAAACGGTTGGCGACTGTTTCCGGCTGTACAGCCGATAAAATGATATGACCGCTGTCAGTCACGATAACGGCTCTGGTCCTGCGGCCGTAGGTAGCATCGATCAGCATGCCTCTGTCGCGCGCTTCCTGAATGATCCTTTTGATGGGAGCAGACTCAGGACTGATGATAGAAATGATCCTGTTGGCAGCTACGATATTGCCAAACCCGATATTGATCAATTTGATATCCATACTTTCACCCTTTCCCGATTACTCGATATTCTGGATCTGTTCTCTGATTTTTTCTATCTCAGCTTTGATCTCCACAACGACCTGCGCCAAAGTATAATCGTTGGCTTTGGAAGCGATGGTATTTGCCTCACGGTTGAATTCCTGAATAAGGAAGTCGAGCTTGCGTCCGACAGGCTGGTCGGAATCAATGATCAGCTTGAACTGCTTGATATGGCTTTTCAGTCTCACGATCTCCTCGGTAATGCTGGTACGGTCGGCAAAAATAGCGACCTCCTGCAGCAGCCGTTCCGGCTCGATGACCTGATTGTGCTTCTCCAGAAGCTCGTTGATCCTGTCACTCAAGCGGGACTGATATTCTTCGACTACCTGCGGTGAACGTGCTTCGACCACAGCCAGCTTTTCAGCGATCAGATCGGCGCGTTTGATAAAATCGCCGTAGATATTGCTGCCTTCAGCCTCGCGCATAGCGACCAGATTACTGATAGCCTGCTGCAAAGCCTGCTCCAGCTTCGGCCACACGCTTTCCACATCAAAAAAGCCTTCCTGAGCGTTGATCACATCCGGGCAGCGCGACAAATATAAAATCTCCGATTGCTCGTTGAGCTTACAGTCTTCGCAGCCTATAGCGGAACCAACGTCGCGCAAAGCATTATGATATGCCAGCGCCAAAGCTTTATCTACCTTAATAGAAACATTTTCTGTATTGGTATAGGAAGCATTGATAAAAACATCGATGCGTCCGCGGTTAACAGATTTAAGGATCGTTTTCCTGATCCTGTCCTCTACCGGATTCAAAAAGCGCGGTAAGCGGATAGCCACTTCGTTATAACGGTGATTGACCGTTTTCATTTCAATCGTTACTGAAAACTGCTCGTCTTCATATTCACCGCGGCCAAAGCCAGTCATACTTTTCAGCAAGCTAAAACCTCCTAAATTTTATGATCGATTTTATTTTAATAACGCAGGATCAACGGCAAATTCGCGTCCGCCGCAGTAAGCGTCTTTAATAACCAGCAAATAAGGTTTATTGGCATCAAATTCAGCCTGATCAAAATAAAAATTATACTGCAGCTGGCAGATTTTTTGTTTTACCTCCACCGGCTCAGCTTTGGCATCAGCAGGCGCCTTTTGCTCCAGCTCGATGTCAGCAGGCTTGATTTTATTCCGCTTCAAAGCTTCCAGCTGTTTCTGCAGCGCTGCTGCTTTTTCCTGGATCGTTTCCATCCGGTCCAGCTTCTTTTGGACCTCTGCATCGACAACTGGCCTATTAACAGTTTTTTCAAGATATTTGCCGTCCAGATATTCACTGTAGTAAGGTGTGACAAAAGTGCCATTCTGCACCAGCTGTACTTCCAGATCCTTTTCGCTCAGCATGATCGGCGCATTGATCAACGCACGGATAACGAGCACCCCATCATAACGCGTTACCAGCTCTTTAGCAGCTTCCACACTGACATCGGCAGCATCCTGCGCCTTTCCGGCCGTGTCCAGGGCTGTCAGCAGATAAGGCGTATAAACTACGATCTTCTCCTCATCACGATAAGGATTAGTTTCAAAGCTTTCAGCAATCACCCAGGGCTGCAGCATCGCCGCATCATTTTTTTCACCCTGATAGCTTTTGCCATAAGCAATAGCCGCTGCTAAATTCTGGTCACTGGCTGGAAGCGCCGCTTCTGCCTGCAGACAAACAACAAACAGGCACAGCGCTAAAAGCAGATTTTTCATAATCGTATCCCCTTCCGATTATTTGCTAATCGCAAAATCTGTTGTATACTTATTCTTGAACTATTATTATATCTTATTCTGCTTGCCCGTGCAAATCAAAATCATTAAAAAACGAAGTAAGAAGGAGCAAATCAATGAATTTAGAAGGTTTGACCTTACATATTTTAACAAATAAACTACAAACCGAGCTTTTAGGCGGAAAAATCTACAAGGTTTTTATGCCCTCGCATGAATCGCTGCTGCTTTTAGTCAAACGCGAACGCGATACGGCAGCCCTGCTTGCCGATTTCAGCGGCGGTTCACCGATGCTGTATCTGCCGGATAATCTGCCGGAGCGGCCCGAAAGTCCGCCGGCGTTTTGTATGCTGCTGCGCAAGCATCTGGAAGAAGGCCGCATCACCAGGATCGAGCAAAGCGGTCTGGACCGTATCATCACCATAGATATCGATACGATCGGTACCGCCAGACAAATAGTCACCAAGCAGCTGATTTTTGAGCTGACCGGCAAAAACAGTAATATTATTTTTACCGAAAACGGCCTGATCGCCGACAGCTTAAAGCATGTCAATAAAGCAATGAGCTCTTTCCGGCAGATCATGCCCAACCTGCCTTATCTTGCGCCGCCGCAGCAGACCGGACTTTCTATTTTAACGGCTCCAGCCAGCGCGATCATCGATGCCCTGCGTAATTCTGACGCTAAAACCAGCCTTGCTGCTTTGATCGCCGTTACTACAGGCATCGGCAAAACAACTGCCGCCGAGCTTTTTGCCGCAGCAGGTATCGACAGCAGCGCAGAGACTTTGACTGCCGACGAAGAAAAACGTTTGGCAGACGCTGTTACCTCGTTGCAGCAAATTGTCGGTCAGCAACCGGCAGTGCCGGTTTATGCTGTCATCAGCCGCACTAATCAGGTCAAAACTATTCTGCCCTTCGAGCCCCAGGTTTTAGAAACAGGCTGCAGCGCTAAACAGCTGGTGGATATTAACAGCGCGCTTAATTATGCCGTCACCCTGACGCCGATCCAACTGCCTGAACAGGAAACACTGCAAAAATTAGTCGCCGCTGAAAGCCAGCGTCTGGAAAAGAAGCTGCCGGTCCTGGAAAAAGACCTGCTGACCGCCGATAAGGCCGAAACGCAGCGGATGATCGCCGATACGATCATGGCTAATATTTATCAGCTCAGCAAAGGACAAAGCTCCTGCCAGCTGCTGAATATTTATGACGGCGAGCCGTTTGAGATCCAATTATCGCCCCTGCTTTCGCCTACTGAAAATGCTCAGGCTTACTACAAGCGTTATAATAAATATAAACGGGCGCAAAGCGAAGTACAGAACCAGATCGAAACGACCAGGGAAATGCTGAGTTATCTGGCTTCTATCGACGCCTCCCTGACTACAGCAACCACTAAAAACGAGATCGCCGAGATCAAGCAGGAGCTGATCACAGCCGGACTGCTGCAGCCTCAGGGCAAAAAGCATAAAGGCCAGCCTCCTAAATCTGAACCCCTGCTGGTAAAGCTATCTGACGAAACGACCTTATATATCGGTAAAAACAATAAACAAAACGACTATGTGACCTTTTCTCTGGCCCGCGGTAAGGACCTGTGGTTCCATACAAAAAATATTCCCGGCTCACATGTTATTCTAAAAACTACGCTGCCCCAGGCAGCGGCAAGCGATATTGACGCCGCCGCTATGCTGGCTGCTTATTTCAGCAAAAGCCGCAGCGGCAGTAAAGTTCCCGTCGACTGTACCGAACGCCGCTTTGTCAAGAAACCCAACGGCGCCAAGCCGGGCTTTGTGATCTATACCGATCAAACGACCTATTATGCTACGCCGGACGAAACCGTAATTCAAAAACTTTTACAAAAATAACAAAAACGCCTGACTTCTGCTGCAATCGCTTGTTTCAGCTTTTAACGTCAGGCGTTCTTTATTTTAACATTCATTATTTTACAAGATCTTTAAAGCCAGTATCCCCAAATATTCCTTCAGCGCTATCGCCGAAATCTCCAGGGCAAACCCCTGCGGCACGAAACTGAAAATACTGAGCTGCATTTGACCGCTCAGCTGATAATCGCAGGGAAAAGGCACAACTTCTAATCCTCTGTCAGCAAAATTCAGCATACTGCGCGGCATATGAAACGCCGAAGTCACGAGTACTATGTTATGCCAGTTCTGCTTACGGCATAAAGCAGCAACATTAGCGGCATTTTCAGTTGTATTTCTCGCTTCAGTATCAGTGAAGATCTGCTCTGCGGGCACACCAAGCTCCAGCAGCACTTTCTCTGCTACGGAGGCTTCCGTACCGCTATCGGCAAAAACCTGCCCGCCGCTGATAATGATAGGCACATCTAAACGCTTCTGCAGCCGCAAACCGGTAATCAGCCTGTTCATGGAAATCGCCGATAAGGCTTCCCTGGCACTGATATCAGTCACATTACTGATCGCACCGCCACCAAGAACGACTATGGCATCTACTTTGCCTGTGCTGCGCACTGAAACCGGAGGAACATACTGCCGCTCTAGCCCCTGCAGCAGCAGCCAGGCAGCAATAAATTTCTGTAGATACAGCATTTTATTTACATTCCTTCACCAGCATCTCATACATCTGTCTGAATATCTCCGGCTGCAAATTGATTTTGTTTAAAATCGTATACCGCTTCCGAACTTCTTTCGCAAAAATCCAGGCTTTGATAAATTCTTCCTCGGTGATATTCAGGGTTTTCGGGCTCACAGAAATATCGTAAGCGTCCAAAAAGTCCAGCAGCATATGATGGTCTCGCCCCTGCAGCCGGCAGGCTACAACGCTGCCCAGCGCTACTAAAATACCATGCGGGATATTATGTTCAAATAATTCATCCATAGCGTGGCAGAACAAATGCTCGGAACCGCTGCAGGGCCGCGAATCACCGGCGATCTGCATTGCCAGTCCGCTCAGGACCAGCGACTGGGCCAGCATTTGAATACCCGGCACCGTCGTTAAGGATTTGGCCTCCGAATATAAAAGCGAAGTAAACGCAGTCTCTGAAAGCATATAGGCAAAGTCGTTAGGGCGGTCGCTGTTTTCTTCACAGCCCAGCTTCCAGTCATACAGCGCCGTATAATTACTGATCGTATCGCCGACACCGGCTTTCATCAAAAGCCGCGGTGCGTCAAAAATAATATCCGTATCGATCAGCAAGCCGTCCGGAATTTTAGAGGTAAAGGAATGCTTGCGTCCGTTTTCGGCAAACAGTACAGAAACAGGCGAAGCAACGCCGTCATTACTGAGCGTCGTCGGTATCGCTATATAAGCGACGTTGGCGACAAAAGCGGCATATTTGGCCGTGTCCAGCGCCGTACCTCCACCCAGGCCGATGATCAGGCTGATATTGTTCATCGCCACTTTTTTGGCAACGTCGACAGCAAAATCAAAGGAACTTTCCTGAACGGTGATGATCTCAAAATCCAGCAGTTGTTTTAGTAAAACAACGACCTTTTTTTCCAAAGTCTGCAATAACCCATCAGTAGTCAAAATCAAAGTTTTGGCATGAATAAGCTTGGGCATATATAAGCTTAAATTTTTATTAAGATCCTGAACTGCATTTTCTTTGACCTGCATAAACAACGGCAAGGAATAATTGCTCATCATTTAACCTCCCGGCGTAGTTTTCTTTGCATATTATCTATTCCTATTATATAGCAAAATGACTGATACTAACAGCACTAATGCAAAAACAGAACCAGATTTTACAAAACGCTGTTAACTTAGTCCCAAATAAAAAAGCCTGCCAAAAAGGCAGGCTCCGATATTCAAAATTATTTACGAATACCAAGTTTAGCAATGATAGCACGATAACGTTCGATATCTTTAGCCATCAGATAGTTCAGCAGACCACGGCGTTGACCAACCATTTTCAGCAGGCCGCGACGGGAATGATGATCTTTTTTATGTTCTTTCAGATGCTCGGTCAAATATTTGATACGTTCAGTCAAAACAGCGATTTGTACTTCCGGAGATCCGGTATCGCCTTCATGACGGGCATTTTCGAGAATAAGTTGTTGTTTTTTTTCAGCAGTTAACATTGTAATTCCTCCATTTTTTTATAATCCCCAAAGCATAGAAGTCGTTGGAGAAGCGAGCTTCCAAGCATTGGTTAAAGTACTTATGTAGTATACCACACTTAACTTTCAAAGACAACTATTTTTTGTAACATTGGAAATAGTTTTTAATATTTTCGCAGTCTTCAGTAATGCGTGCTTTCAACTCATCGATACTGGCAAACTTCTCTTCGCCGCGTACATATTTGTAAAAATAAACTGTGATCTCTCTACCATACAGATCGCCTCGAAAATCAAACAGGTTTACTTCTAAACGGGCATGCTCCACATCGCCGAAGGTAGGATTGTTACCGATGTTGGCCATACCGAAATACAGCTTATCATCGACCCTGACCCTGACCGCATAACCGCCTGTTGCAGGCACCGCAGTCTCACTGCGCTGCAGCTCGATATTAGCGGTAGGAAAGCCGATAGTTCTGCCGCGCTGTGCGCCATGGGTAACAATGCCTGTCAGCGAATAAACACGTCCCAGCATCTGGTTGGCATGCTCCACATGCCCTGCCTGAATCAGACTTCTGATACCTGTACTGCTGATGACGTTTTTACCACATTTTACCAAAGGCCTGATAATCACAGTAAAATGATCGTGCAGACCGGTACGCTGCAGGGTATCCGTTTTACCGCTGCCTAAAAAGCCATAGCTGAAATTTTCACCAACGACTAAACACCGGTAATTAAACACCGACAGTTTTTTCAAAAATTCATCCGGCGACAGTTCGGCCAGAGCCTGATCAAAAGGTACATTGACTAAAATATCAACGCCCCATTTTTCCAGGTATTTTATTTTTTGCTGCTGCGTAATGATCCGCACCGGCACTAAATCAGGCTTGATCAGGGATAAAGGGTGATTGCTGAATGTAAAAACGATCAGCTTCAATCCATGTTTTTCGGCATAAGAACGTGCCGTTTTAATAATATCCTGATGACCCAAATGCAGTCCGTCAAAGGTCCCCAACGCGATAACGCTGGGACTATATTCAGTTTTCACAGCTTCTAATGAAGTAATGATTTCCATATCTGCCTCAATCTAAAGCAATTCTGCACCTGCTTGAAATTGTTTTAATATTTTTTCAGCTTTAACAAGCTCGGATTCCGCACTGCCGATACCAAGAAAATCACCGGTAACCGTTTTCAGACGGTAAGTACCGTCAGTAATGCCGCGCACAGTGGTCTTAACGCCCTGCGTGATCCGCAGCGCCTGTTTATCTGTCAAAACCAGTTCCTGCAGATCCTGCACCGCCGTTTCGGCAGGCAGCAGATAAGCAGCCGGGGCAGCGGCAATTTCTTCCAGCGTTTTCGCCTCGGCCAAATAAAAATCACCGACCTGCTTACGCAGCAAAAAGCTCATTGTCCCGCACATTCCCAGTTCTGCAGCTATATCTTCCAACAAAGTCCTGATGTACGTGCCTTTGGAGCATACTATATCAAGCGTCAAAGAAGTATCAGTTTGATGAAGCAGCTCTAAAGCGTCAATAGTGATGCTCCGCGCTTCCCGTTCTACCTCGATGCCCTGTCTCGCCAGCTGATAAAGCTTTTGTCCGTCTTTTTTAATAGCAGAATACATCGGCGGGATCTGCTGCTGCTCACCGACAAATTTTTGCAGAGCTTCCCGGATTTCTGCTTCGGTAAGAGTACGGACTTCAGAAGCAGCAATGATCTTACCACTGTCGTCGCCCGTATCTGTCTTGATCCCGAACTGCAGCTCCGCCCGGTAATTCTTGCGCCCTTCGACAGCATATTCCAGCAGCCTGGTCGCTGTGCCGATAAAAACAGGCAGTACGCCCGCTGCGTCAGGATCAAGCGTGCCGCCGTGGCCGATTTTTTTAGTCTGCAAAGTCCGGCGCAGAAAGCCAACTACATCGTGAGAGGTCATGCCGCAGGGTTTCAGTACATTCAGTATCCCTGATGTCATTCCAGTTTTTCCTTCAACGCCTCTAGCAGCAGCTGCTGTGCTTCCGGCAAAGCCGCTTCGATAGTGCAGCCGGCCGCACGCAAATGACCACCGCCGCCGAAGGTAATGGCGATCGCCGAAACATCAAGGTTCCGGGACCGCATACTGACACGGGTGACAGCCTTTTCCACGGCTTTAAACATAATAGCTACTTCCACGCCTTCAATATAGCGCGGATACGAAATAAAGGTATCTGTATCGACGTCTTTGTCATACATTTCATTGCTGATAGAAATATAGGCGATCCGACCGTCGGCATCAAAGGTCAGAGTTTCCAAAACCTTTGTCAGCAGCTCAATATTGGAGCGCGGTTTGATCTCCATACTGTCGGAAATCTCGTTTGGCTTGACGCCCAGTTCCAACAGCGCTGCCGCGATCCGCATCGTTTTCGGCATCGTATTGGAATATTTAAAAGAACCGCAGTCCGTATACAGCGCCGTATAAATGCACGTCGCCATCTCCAGATCCAGTTCAACGCCTAAAGCGCCGACCAGTTCATACATAATTTCACCGGTAGCAGCCGCCATTGTATCCAGATACAGATAATCAGCATATTCAGTGTTAGAAATATGATGGTCGATATTGAGCATTTTCGGTGCCCTGACGCACTGGGCCACGTTACCGGCCCTGTCCAGAGAGCTGGCATCGATCACGACTAAAAGATCGGCGTCGATACGCTCATCATTTTGAAAACGGACGAAGCTTTCGATGCCTGGTAAAAACTTATAGACCTTGGATATTTCATCATCAACAGTCACAATAACGTCTTTACCAAGCTTCTGCAACGCTTTCATCAAACTCAAAGCAGAGCCCAGCGTATCACCGTCTGGGCTCACATGAGAACATAATACTATTTTTTTGGCAGCCTGCAGTAAAGCGGCTGTGTCCTGCAGGGAACAATGCTTACTCATGCAAGGGACCTTCCTCTTCTTTGATTTTTTTCAGTAATCCTTCGATATGGGCACTGTACTCCATCGAAGTATCCTTCACTAAAATCAAATTAGGGGCAAAGCGGAGACGTATCCGCTTTGCTATTTCCGTACGCATGAAGCCCAGCGCTTTGTTCAGGCCCTGCCAGGCAGCTTCATGGTCCTTTTCAGGACCATAAAGGCTGACATATACTTTAGCAATACTCATATCGTCAGTAAGCTCGACGCCGGTAATGGTCACAAACTGGATCCGCGGATCTTTGATGTCCATCAGCAGCATTTTACTGAGCTCCTGCTTGATTGCTTCCTGTACTTTTTCAACTCTTAATCTAGCCATAGTTCACCTATTCGACGGCGACTTCTTCCATAGTGAAGACTTCGAACACGTCGCCTTCTTTCAAATCACGGAATTTTTCCAGGGTAACGCCGCATTCATAACCAGCGGCGACTTCCTTAACGTCGTCTTTAAAACGGCGCAAAGTGTCGATTTCGTCTTCATTGATAACGATACCGTCTCTGACTACGCGTACCTTAGAAGTGTTAGTGATCTTGCCTTCCAGCACATAGCAGCCGGCGATCAGCATTTTGGAAATAGTGATCAGCTGACGAACCTCGACGCGCCCCTGGATAGTCTCCTGGAATTTCGGTGCCAGCATGCTTTTGATCGCTGCTTCAACATCGTTCAGCGCGTCATAGATAACGCGGTAAGTACGAACGTCTACCTTTTCTGCTTCCGCGGCTTTACGGGCGTTAGCATCAGGACGGACATTAAAGCCAATAATCAGGGCATTGGCAGCCGAGGCCAGCATAACGTCAGACTCGGTAATAGCGCCTACGCCTGCATGGACGACAACGACTTTGACTTCATCATTTTTAATATTCTGCAAAGAAGAGCGCAAAGCTTCGATAGTACCCTGAACGTCAGCTTTAACGACGATATTCAGGTCTTTGATCTCGCCCTCCTGGATACGTTGGAACAAGTCATCCAGAGAAACCTTGGAATTCTGCTGGATCTCTTCAATACGTTTTTTCGCAACACGTTTTTCAGCAACGCTGCGGGCAATTTTTTCGTCGGTCGAATCGAGGATGTCACCGGCCAGCGGTACATCGTTCAAGCCCAGAACCTCTACCGGAGTAGAAGGCAGTGCTTTTTTGACCTTTTCGCCACGGTCATTGACCATAGCACGTACCTTACCATAAGCAGTTCCGGCAATGATCGTATCACCGATCTGCAAAGTACCACGCTGAACTAAAACAGTAGCTACAGGGCCGCGGCCTTTATCAAGCTGTGCTTCAATGATCGTGCCGTGAGCCGGCAGGCTTGGGTTGGCTTTCAGATCCTGCATTTCCGCAACTAACAAAATCATTTCCAAAAGCTCGGGAATACCTGTTTTCTGATGTGCGGAAACCGGAACCATAATCGTATCGCCGCCCCAGTCTTCCGGGATCAGTTCATGCTCGGCAAGCTGCTGCTTGACGTGGTCCGGATTAGCTCCGGGACGATCCATTTTATTGATGGCAACGATAATAGGCACCTTGGCTGCTTTAGCATGGTTGATAGCTTCAAGTGTCTGCGGCATAACGCCGTCATCGGCAGCTACCACCAAAATAGCTACGTCAGTTACCTGAGCGCCGCGCGCACGCATAGCTGTAAAAGCTTCATGACCGGGAGTATCGAGGAAAACGATCTTTTTACCCTGATAATTGACCTGATAAGCGCCGATATGCTGCGTGATACCGCCAGCTTCACGTGCTGTAACGTTAGCCTTACGGATAGCGTCAAGCAAGGAAGTTTTACCGTGATCGACGTGACCCATAACGGTGATCACAGGCGGTCTCGGCAGGCGTTTCGCCGGATCATCTTCCACCTCGGGGATCTCAGTCGGGTCCTCTTCAGGCGGCAAAGCAGCAACTTCTACGTCAAACTCACTGCCGACCAGCAACGCCGTATCAAAATCAATATCCTGATTGATCGTAACGACTACGCCCAGCATAAACAACGATTTGATAACTTCGCTGACTTCGCGCTTCAATAAGGTTGCAAAGTCTTTGACATTGATAGTTTCACCTATCTCTACATAAGTAGGCTTCTGGACCTCCACTACAGGCTGCTGCACGCGCGGAGCATTATTGTTGCCCTGGCGTTTATTGCTGCGGCCCATATGGTTGTTGCTGCGGTTGGGACGGCTGTCCTTCGTAGCATAGGAACCCTTGATCTGCGGTTTGTCCTTGCGGGCATTTTTATTGAACGGCTTATTATTAGCACTGGTACCTGCCGGGCGGTTGGCATTAGACTGCGGACGCTGGCCGTTGCCGGTATTACCCTGCTGGGGACGAGTGTTATTGTTCATATTACCCTGTTGGGGACGCGTATTGCCCTGCTGAGGGCGGGTGCCGCCTTGCTGCGGACGGGCATTTGGGTTAGGCTGGCCAGGCTGCTGACCGCGAGGACCGATATAAATACCGCCCTGCGGACGCTGCTGCGGCCTGTTGCCCTGCTGGGGACGCTGTCCCTGCTGATTGCCGGGACGGTTCTGCTGGTTACTGCCCTGGTTAGGACGGTTTTGGTTAAAACGTTGTCCCTGCTGTTGGTTCTGAGCAGGTCGTTGTCCCTGCTGGGGACGCTGGCCCTGCTGATTATTAGGGCGGTTCTGCTGATTACTGCCCTGATTGGGACGATTCTGACCAGCAGTCTGGCCCTGTTGATGATTATTGATCGAGCGCTGGCCCTGCTGTTGATTCTGGACAGGGCGTTGTCCCTGCTGCTGATTGTTAGGGCGTTGTTGTCCCTGTTGTTGCTGCTGCGGACGTTGCGCAGTAGCGGCAGGTGCAGGCTGAGTTTTTGCCTGCTGGGGTACTGCTGCCGTCTGTTTTGCCGGCTCTTTTTTTACAGCGGGCTGGGGTGCCGGAGCCGCTTTTTTCTCAGGTGCGGACTTTTTGGCAGAGTTTTTAACTACCAAATCCCTGACCGTATCATCTACGGTACTTAACGTACTTTTTACCTGAATGTTATTTTTAGCTAAAATATCGATTACTTCCTGGTTTGTCTTACCAAGTTCTTTTGCTATCTCATATACTCTATGCTTACCCATTCATCCACCTCCAAGCGTATTTATGTCATAAATTTTTATTTATCATATTCGCAAAGCTGTTATCCAAAACAACTACTGCGGTTCTTTTTGCTTTGCCAATCGCCCAGCCCAGTTCATCTCTGGACAAACATTCAACTACCGGCGTTTCAGACATCTCTGCCATAAAATACATATCCTTTTTAGAATTTTCAGCAGCGTCTACAGCTACCACCAGTAATTTAGCTTTACCGCTTTTCAGCGCCGATCTGACGGCGTAATCTCCCGATGCCAGCTTACCGGCTTTCTGAGCCAGCCCTAAAGCAAAAGTCACGCCATTATTCGCCATCAGGCAGATCCTCCAGCAATTTAGCATAAACTTCGTCGCTGACAGGCTTTTCCAATGCCCGTTCCAGGCGTTTTTCCTTCACTGCTTTAGTGATACATTCTTTTGATTGGCAAACGTAAGCTCCACGCCCTGCTTTTTTCCCGGTCAGATCAAGGCTGATCTCACCTTCGGGAGAACGAACAATTCTCAGCAGCGCTTTTTTTTCTTTCATTTCATTGCAGCCCACACATTTACGTTGCGGGATTTTTTTAATCTTCGTCTGCTTCATAGGCTACACCAGCTTCTTGTGTTCCCTGTTCTGCTTCTTCGGCAGCCTGAGATTCACTTTTGATATCAATTTTCCAGCCTGTCAGCTTCGCTGCCAGACGTGCGTTTTGTCCTTCCTTACCAATAGCCAGAGACAATTGATAATCGGGAACAATAACCCGGCAGATTTTTTCCTCTTCCAGAACCTCGGTACTGACAACTTTCGCCGGCGACAAAGCGTTAGCTACATACTGGTCAGGCTCGGCACTGTATTTGACAATATCGATTTTCTCACCGCGCAGCTCATTGACGATCGTCTGAACGCGCATGCCTTTATGGCCCACACAGGCGCCGACCGGATCGATATTCTCGTCTTTAGTGTAAACAGATATTTTAGAACGCATACCCGGCTCACGTGCTACCGACTTGATTTCGACCAATCCGTCATGGATTTCCGGTACTTCAAGCTCAAACAGCCTTTTCAACAGGCCCGGATGTGTTCTGGAAACCATGATCTGCGGACCTTTGCTGGTCTTTTTCACTTCCACGATATAGGTTTTCATTCTGTCGTGATATTGGTAGATCTCGCCGGGGATCTGCTCGTTAGGAGTCAAAATAGCCTCGGCCTTACCTAAATCAATATAAACATTTTTATTTTCCATACGCTGAATGATACCGGTCACGATATCCTTTTCTCTGCTGGAAAATTTTTCAAAGACCATACCTCGTTCAGCTTCGCGGATACGCTGCACTACGACCTGTTTGGCATTTTGTGCCGCAATACGTCCAAAGTTGCGCGGAGTAACTTCAGTTTCCACGATGTCGTCAACTTCATAACGAGGGTCTATTTTGCGTGCTTCCTCCAAAGAAATCTCATTGGGATCATCACCGACCTCTTCTACGATATGACGCTGCGCATATACATGAAGTTCTCCTGTTTCCTTGTTCATATCTACGCGGACATTCTGGTTAGAACCAAAATTTTTCTTATAAGCTGTTACAAGAGCTTCTTCGACCGCCTGGAACAGGAGCTCCGGATCGATCCCCTTTTCTCTTCCCAATTCCCCTATTGCCAGAATAAAATCTGCATTCACGTTTCTTAATCCTCCTATACTCTAAAATCCTTAAAAATCGATATGCGGTCTGATCATCGCGATAAGCTTGCGGTCAATACTGACAGGATTCTTAGCTTCTTTCCCTTTAATGATCGTTTTTACCGCGATCGTCTCATCACTGTGACTTACTAAGATCCCAACCAGGTCTTTCAGTCCTTCCCACGGAGCAAAAAAGGAAATATCTACTTTAGTGCCATAAGCAGCAGTAAAATCCTTGTCCTTTTTCAACGGCCGGTCGCTGCCGGGAGATGAAACTTCCAGGTAATATTTCTCTTTGATCGGGTCTTTTTCATCTAAAACCGTCGTCAGCTTTTCGCTGACTAATTGACAGTCATCGATTTCAACTCCACCAGGTTTATCAATGTAGATACGCAGATACCAGTCTTTCTCACGCACATATTCCACATCTACCAAAGTCAGATCAGTATCTTCTAAAAGCGGCGTTACAAGATCAGCAATTAAAGCTTCCAGGGCTTCTTTCTGCACAATACTCACCTCCGGTCTGTATTTAGCTCAAATAAGCGGAAAGAGCGGGTATAGCACCCACTCTCTCAAAAGAAGTCATAAATTTTCTGCTTATATTATACCACCCTGTAAAATTAATTACAAGTTATTTTGTTTACTTTCCTACAATATATGTGCAAAATTGAAGCTTGGCTCAAATCACACTACAAATTCAGCCTTTCAAAAAAACAAATTTCTCTGCTGTTGATTTATCTTCTTGATAGCGGTAACCCAGGCGGTCAAAATTTTTCACGGTTTCGATCTGCAGAACATTATGCTCAGCACACCAGCGCACCATTTCGCCGCGGGCCATTTTAGCCTCGGTAGCTTTGACCTTGATCTTCCCCTCCTGCCGCATACCAAAAACACAGGTTACATATTCGACCTCCGGCTTCAAATACTTTTCAACTGCTTTACTGTATTCTTTCGAAGCCAGATTGAGGATACTTTTATCATTTTGCGTAAGCTCAAGATAAAGCCTGTTTCCCCAAAAATCGTACAGATTTTTATAACCGCCCGCCTGAAGCTTTGCCTGCATCTCCAAACGATAAGGAACAACGCCGTCCATAGCTTTTAAAATACCGTAAAAGCCAGATAAGATATTTAAATGTTCTGCGACATAGTCAAGCTGCGCATTTTCAAAAACACGCGGCGCCATATATTGATATTGAATACCATCATAGGCCAGCACTGCCGGCGTCAGGTTATCCTGCAGCCGCATGGATTGCAGACGTTTATAATTTAAAGCTGCGATCTCATCGTTGCATTGCCACAGCCTTTTAAGCTCATCATACTGCATTTGCTTCAGTGCCGACAGCAAAATTTCCGTGTCTTTTAAAAAGCGCGGTTCAGTAGCAGGTGCCAGATCGTCATTATCGATACGCATTTTTTTAGCCGGGGAAATAATTATCTGCATCGTGATCCTCCCGCAATAATTTATCAAAAAGCGCGTTCTCTTTTACAAGAACGCGCTACACCGCTTAACCTTTCAGATAAGCTAAGATCTCTTCCGCATTGGTATCAGGATTAGCGTTAGGATATGCCTTTTCGATCATACCCTTTTCATCAACAATATAAGTCGTTCTGACTACGCCCATCGATACCTTGCCATACAATTTCTTTTCCTGCCATACGTCATAAGCTTCGATCGCCTGACGTTCCGGGTCCGCTAAAAGAATAAACGGCAGCTCCTGCTTGGCAGCAAAATTAGCATGAGATTTTACGCTGTCTTTACTGATACCGATAACCTCGATGCCCAATTTTTTATACTCGCCGTAATTATTGCGGAAAGAGCAGGCCTGACGTGTACAGCCTGGAGTAGCATCCTTCGGATAAAAATAAATAACTACTTTCTTCCCTGAAAAATCCTTCAGGCTCACACTGTTGCCATCTTTGTCCTGCAACGTGAATTCCGGTGCTTTTACACCTGCTTCCAACATAATAATCGCCTCCTGATGTCAGAATAGATCTATCTGATCTGTTTCGGGCAGATCTCCCAAGGCTCCGTGTTCGGCTAATTTTTCAACTACCGCTTTACCAACCTTGGCCCTCACCCGCAGATCTTCCTGTGAAATAAACGGATGACCGCTTTCTCTGGCTTCGCTGATGCTTTGAGCAGCGGTAACGCCAATACCTCCCAAAGCTGCAAGCGGCGGCCGCAAACCTTTTTCGGTAACGGTAAACCGTGTCGGATGGGATTTGTACAAATCGATACGTTCCATTTCAAAACCGCGAGCCAGCATTTCAATGACCAATTCCAGATAAGTTACCGTATCCTTATCCCTGTTGCTGGCCTTATAGCCCTGCGCATAAACGTCTTTGATATAACGTTTCATGTAATCAACGCCTTTGACGACATGGTCCATATCAAAATCCGGTGCGCGTACAGTAAAGTATGCCGCATAAAACTCGCGCGGATAATGTACTTTGCAGTAGGCGATACGGTAAGCCATCATAACATAAGCTACGGCATGTGCTTTCGGGAAAAGATACTGGACCTTATTACAGGACTCAATATACCATTCCGGTACCTTCGCCGCCCGCATTGCTTCCAGCATCGGCGCTTCCAGTCCGCCTTTAGCAGCTTTGCCTTTACGAACATATTCCATGATCTTAAAAGACATACTGGGATCGACGCCTTTAGCGATCAGATTCGTCATAATATCATCACGAGTCGAGATCGTTTCTTCACTGGGCTTACCTTCACGGATAAGATCCTGTGCATTGTTCAACCACACATCAGTACCATGCGAGTAGCCGGATACCCTGACTACCTGACTGAAATTCTTCGGCTGTACATCCTGGATCATCTGCCGCACAAACTGTGTGCCGCATTCAGGGATACCATAGGTACCAACGGCACTGCCTATCTGCTCCGGCGTTACGCCAAAAGCTTCGGTCGAACGAAAGATCGACATGGTTTTTTCGTCGCCGACGGGTATCTGCTGCGGCGGAATATTTGTCAATTCCTCCAGCATTTTGATAACCGTCGGATCGTCGTGACCAAGTATATCAAGCTTGACCAGACGGTCATTGATCGAATGATAATCAAAATGAGTAGTTACTGTTTCCGAATCTTTTTCATCGGCTGGCCTGTTCATCGGCGAAATGTAGTGAATATCCATATTACGCGGCACGACCATGATGCCGCCGGGATGCTGACCTGTTGTACGTTTAATGCCGGCAAACCCTTCTACAAGGCCTGCTACGTGCGCTGAATGTACATGCAGATTTTTAGCCTCATAATATTTTTTAACATAACCAAAAGCCGTTTTAATGGCAATCGTAGAAATCGTACCGGCGCGGCAAACATTATCGCGTCCGAAAAGTTCTTCCGTATATTTATGTGCCGTCGGCTGATAGTCACCGGAAAAGTTCAGATCAATATCAGGTACCTTATCACCATGAAAACCCATAAATACGGCAAACGGGATATCGTGACCATCACGGATCATTTCCGTACCGCACTCCGGGCAGGCTTTAAAGGGCAGGTCAAAACCTGACGCAACCTCTTCTTTCATAAAAAACTCGCTGTGTTTACATTTGGGACAGCGGTAATGCGGCTTCAAAGGATTAACTTCTGTAATATCGATCATCGTCGCAACAAAAGAGGACCCGACCGAACCACGGGAACCAACCAGATAACCGTCATCCAAGGATTTTCTTACAAGCTTATGCGCAATATAATAGAGAACCGAAAAACCATGATTGATAATGGAATCCAATTCCATTTTCAGCCTGTCGCTGACTACCTGCGGCAGATTTTCGCCATACCATTCGTGCGCGCGCTGATAGGACATTTCCTTGATCGCTTTTTCAGCGCCTGGGATAAACGGTGAATACAGCTGATCACGATCAGGCACAGGTTTGATTTTCTCCACCATTTCGGCAATCTTGTTAGGATTGGTCACACACAGTTCGTAAGCAATTTCTTTGCCAAAATACTCAAATTCCTTCAGCATTTCTTCCGTTGTTCTAAAGTACAGCGGTGCCTGCTGATCTGCATCAGAATAATTTTGCCCGGCCTGCAGAATAGCCCGCAGCTGCGCGTCCTCAGGATGCAGAAAATGTACGTCACAGGTAGCAACCGTCAGCTTGCCCATTTTTTTGCCAAGTTCATAAATCTTCCGGTTATACTCCTGCAGCTGTTTGACACTGCAGCGCTCCTGTCTGACCAAAAACATATTGTTGCCGGTCGGCTGGATCTCCAGATAATCATAAAAAGCAGCGATCTTTTCCAATTCTTCGTCAGGACGGCCTGCCAGAATAGCCCGGTACAGCTCACCTGCTTCGCAGGCTGAGCCTAAGATCAGGCCTTCACGATATTCTTCGATAACCTCACGCGGCAGCATCGGCCGTTTATGCAGATAACGCAAATGGCTGATCGTCACCAGTTTGTAGAGATTACGCAGCCCTGTTTCATTTTTAGCCAAAATAATGATATGGTTATTTTTTACCTTTTTGACCCGGCTTTTCTTGATCGTATCAGTCGGCTCTAAGTCAATGTCATGGCCATCGTCATTCATCAAATAGCCTTCCATGCCAAAAATCAGCTTGATGTCCGCTTTTTCAGCGACATCAAAACAGAAAGGGAAGGCCTGCACGACACCGTGATCTGTGATCGCCAGTGCCTTGTGGCCCCATTTGATCGCAGTCTCCACCAATTCTTCCATTGGCGTTACGCCGTCCATTTTACTCATTTTCGTATGGCAATGCAGCTCGACACGTTTAACTTCGGCATTATCCATCCGCTCTTTTTTGGGAATGACCATGATTCCCTGAGGACTGATAACCATTTCATCAAACAAAAACCTGTCCGGAGCGACATTACCCATAATACGCAGCTGCATGCCCGGTTTGATTTTCTTTTTAAACTGCAGGCACTCTTCCAGATTCTCAAAGCGGATCCTGACGTAAAGCCCGCTGCTTTCATCGCTTAAATTGAAAGTGAGCATCACATTACCGGTACGTAATACCCGCTCAATAAAGGCGGTCAGCTTTCCGTCCTTATCGATGCTTTTGACAAAGGTTCCTTCTACGACTACCCGGTTCTCTTCTTCGACGATATCGATCATCGGTCTTGGTTTACCTTTAAAGGCTTTGCCGAAAATCAGGCCATCGGCTTTTTTATTGCCGCCATAGAGAAGATTATAAGCCTTTTCATAGGCATCGTCTTTGCGTTCTGCTTCACAAGGCGGTACTGCTTCAAAAGCAGTCGCCTCTCCTATTTCAACTGCTTCAGGTTCTTCCGGTGGCAGCGGGATATCTTCCTGCATCGGCTCTTCCTGCGCAGCCTTATGTTCTTCAGCAATTTTATTTTCTGTTTCAACCGCTTCCGTCTTAACTTCAGCTTCCAGTATGTTTATCTGCTGCAGCTCAACCTTTGCCAAATTAAAAGCAGCGGTAAGCTTATCTGCTACCGCTGCAAGTAAAGTTTCTGTCACGGGAGCAACTGCTTTATATTCTATCTGCCATACGGCAGCCTCGATATCCATAAAGATTTTCTCCGGCTGGATCAAACGAGCACGCAATAATTCTGCTTCCGTTAAGGACTGCTCGGCTAAAAAAGCAAAAAACTTATTTTTATCGGGAACAATACAATATTTCGCCTTCATGCTTGCGTCCTTTCTTGCCAATCAACCAACATTCTCTAAAGTGATGATACCTTCGATACTTTGCAGACCGCGAATAATATCGATATCATCTCGTTCCTTACTTATTTTAAGATACAGCTCTAAAACGACCTCATTTTTTCTGGAGTTGTTTTTTACGTTTAAAGTTCGTACCTTCACACCGTTTTCAGTCAGATACGCTGTAATATTCGTTATGATACCAGGCTCATTTTCCGCAACGATACGGATAAAACGGCGTGCATTTCTGCTGCTGCCGGCAAAACGTTTTTCCCAGCTGTGAAAAGTGACTAAAGTTACCATCATTACAGCTGTGGAACCAATACTTAAAATATACATTCCGGCGCCTGCCGCCAACCCGATTGCCGAGATCATCCACAGGCTGGCAGCTGTGGTCAGGCCGCGTACGGTAACGCCCTCGTGCATGATCGTTCCCGCACCCAGAAAACCGATACCGCTGACTACCTGCGCCGCTATACGGGAAGAATCGCGGTTGCGCGGGAATTCTTCCCCATGCAGGTCATAATAATCATAGCCATACATGGAAACCAGCATGAATAACGCCGCACCGGCACAAACTAAAATATGCGTCCTAAAACCAGCCGGCCTGTCACCGCTGCCGCGTTCGATGCCGACGATTCCGCCTAAAACAGCAGCCAATAATAGACGCATAAGCATTTCCCAATCATGAGAACCCATTTATCGGCACCTCCCTACTGTCCGTTTAAGTACTTATTTTGTAAACGCAAGTTCTGCAATAATATTTTTGATGTCCTGGATATAATCGCCGTCCAGCGGTAAATATCTGATCTCACCAGTTTTCCTGATTTTTACTTCCAGCTTACCTTCGGTCAGGGTTTTCGGCCCGATGACAACGCGCAGCGGATAGCCGATCAGGTCGGCATCTTTAAATTTAACACCAGGGCGCTCGTTACGGTCGTCGATAACTGTTTCCAGTCCTACTTTTTTCAGCTGCATATAAATCTCTTCCGCTTTAGCGGCAGAGGCTTCGTCCTTAGTATTAACAGGTACGACCAGCACATGATACGGAGCAATTTCTATCGGCCAGATAATGCCGTTCTCATCATAATTCTGCTCGATAGCAGCCGCCATCGTTCTGCTGACGCCAACACCATAGCAGCCCATGACCATTGGCTGTTCTTTGCCATTTTCATCAAGATAGGTCGCTTTCAAAGCCGAGCTGTATTTGGTAAACAGTTTAAAGACCTGACCAACTTCAATGCCGCGGGCCTTGCTCACTTCGCCGCCGCAATGCGGGCATGGGTCACCTTCCTGGATCAGACGGATATCTGCTACATGGGTAGGCGTGAAATCACGTCCCGGATTGACATTGATAAAATGATAGCCTTCTTTATTAGCTCCACAACAAACATTATGCATTTTCATAACGGTAGCGTCAACTATCACCATAACTTTTTTATTATCAATACCGACAGGGCCCATATAACCGCCGACAGTACCTGCCTCAGCCAACTGCTCCTCTGTTGCCATTTCCAGATCGATAACGCCGCAGGTATTGATCACTTTGATTTCGTTGACCTCATGGTCACCACGTACAAAACAAAGGATCAGGCCTTTTTCACTGTTATAAGCAACTGCTTTAACCGAATGATCAACAGGCAGTTTCAAATAAGCGCAGACATCGGCAATAGTTTTGCAGTCCGGAGTTACTACCTCTTCTTTGTCCAGCAGTGCTTCTTCTGCCGCTTCCAGCGGGAACAGCTCTGCTTTTTCAACATTGGCAGCATAATTGCAGCTGTTGCAGAAAACGATCTCCGCTTCACCGCTGTCAGCAATTACCATAAATTCATGGGAACCACTGCCGCCGATAGCTCCGGAATCAGCTTCAACAGGGCGGAAATTCAGCCCGCAACGGGTAAAGATATTGGTGTAAGCATCATACATATCCTGATAGGACTTATCAAGGCCAGCTTCGTCACGGTCAAAGGAATAAGCGTCTTTCATAATGAATTCACGACCGCGCATCAAACCAAAACGGGGACGGCGTTCATCACGATATTTATTCTGGATCTGGTAAACACTCAGCGGCAGCTGGCGATAAGAGCGCACGTCGCCGCGAATCAAAGTAGTTACCATTTCTTCATGTGTAGGTCCAAGACAGAAGCAGCGATTATGACGATCCTGCAATCTGAACATTTCCGCACCATATACGTCCCAACGTCCGCTTTCCTGCCAGATCTCGGCCGGCTGTACGATCGGCATCAAAAGCTCCTGCGAGCCTTTGGCATCCATTTCCTCGCGTACTATTCTTTCTATTTTTTTCAATACACGCCAGGCAAGCGGCAGATAAGTATAAATACCTCCGGCAGCCTTACGCATAAAACCAGCACGCAGCATCAATTGGTGACTAACAACCTCCGCCTCTGCAGGTACCTCACGCAAAGTAGGAGCATACAGTTTGGAAACTCGCATTATTTCATCTTCCTCTCAACCAAAATTTTCTTGATTTCATCAAACAGCTCGTCAACGATTTTATCCTCGCTGACTTTTTTTATGATCTCGCCCTTACGGAACAGCAGGCCTTCGCCAATACCGCCGGCAATACCAATGTCGGCTTCCCGGGCTTCACCCGGTCCGTTGACCACGCAGCCCATAACTGCGACCGTGATCGGCTCTGCTATTTCGTCTAAACGGCGTTCGACCTCTAAAGCAAGCTTCTCCAGATTGATTCTGGTCCTGCCGCAGGTCGGGCAGGAAATCAAAGTTGGGCCATATTCTCTAAGTCCCAGCGCTTTTAAAATATTGTAGGCGACCTTCACTTCATTAACAGGATCACCAGTGAGCGAAACACGGATCGTATCGCCGATCCCCTCCGCCAGCAGCGTACCTATGCCGACTGCCGATTTGATGATACCTGAATTGACAGTGCCGGCCTCAGTGATCCCCACATGCAGCGGATAATCACATTGAGCAGCCAAAAGTCTGTAAGCCGCAATCGTTAACGGTACGTCATGTGCTTTTAAAGAAATCTTGATATTACGGTAATCCAGCTCTTCTAAAATACGGATATGCCGCCAGGCCGCTTCTACCAATGCTTCTGCTGTTGGATGCCCATATTTTTCCAATAAATCCTTTGGCAGAGAACCAGCATTAACACCGATGCGGATAGGTATATTTTTCACTCTGGCTGCAGCAACTACCGCTTCCACCTTTTCCCTGCCGCCGATATTGCCAGGATTTAAACGCAGTCCGTTGACACCTGCTTCTATAGCCGCCAAAGCAAGTTTGTAATCAAAATGAATATCAGCTATTACCGGGATCGGACTTTGGGCAGTTATTTCCCGCAAAGCCTGCGCTGCGGCCATATCAGGCACCGCGCAACGAATAATATCACAACCGGCTGCCGCCAGCTCCCTGATCTGTTTCAAGGTAGCAGCAGCGTCATCTGTGCGCGTATTCGTCATCGACTGTACTAAAACAGGAGCATCGCCGCCAATAAATACCGATCCTAACTGTAATTGTCTGGTTATTCTGCGCTTCATAAAGACACCTCTTTATTCTATCGGCTGATGTCGTTAAACACCGCCAAAACAGTAATGCTGAGAATGATCGCCACACCCACCATCTGAATGGCATTGGTCGCACGTGCGCCTAAAGGCTTGCCGCGTACCGCTTCCAAGAGCAGCAAAACAAAATGCCCGCCGTCCAAAGCCGGTAATGGCAATAAATTGATCACACCTAAATTGATACTCAGAAACGCAATAAAATTGAGGAGCGGCAGCATACCCTGATGCGCCATCTCGCCTGCCATCTTCGCCACGCCGATAGGTCCGGCAACATCGGCAGGAGCAGCCCCGGTAATGATTTTCTGTAAGCCATCAATCATTGCAAAAATAATATGCTTGGTATAACCGGCACCCATAGCAGCAGCTTCCGCTACGCCGGGCTGATAATGCTCGTATTTGGGCGATATACCGATCAACGGCCTGCCGTACTGCGCGTCATAAGCCGGCACCATTTGATAGTTTTTCACTTCACCCTGATGCTCTGCTGTAACCGTGATCTCTTTATCTGGATACTTCTGCAAAGTAACAACCAGATCATTCCAGGTAACGATCTTCTCACCATTGATGGAAATGATCCTGTCACCAACCTGCAGCCCGGCTTTTGCCGCCGCTTTATCTGCCATGATCGTACCTAAAACAGGCTGATCGACCGGTTTTTGAATACCGTTGATCATAAAAATACTGAAAAATAAAATTACCGGCAGCAGAAAATTCATCAGTGAACCTGCCAAAATGACCAGCATTCTGGCGGGAATGGATTTTGATTTGAACGAATCCTCAGTAGCAGGCTCATCCGGGTCCATCCCGGCTATTTTATTATATCCGCCTAAAGGGATGATCCTTAAGCTATATAAGGTTTCCCCAACTTTTTTCTGAAAAATGTTAGGCCCGAAACCAATGGCAAACTCGTCCACGCGCATGCCTGTCATCTTCGCCGTAATAAAGTGGCCAAATTCATGTACGGTGATCAAAACACCAAAAACAAAAATAGCCGCTAAAATAGTTGTCATGTCCGAGTTCCCCCTCTCATTACAAGTTTTGTAAGATTTCTCTGGTCAGCCTGCGAGTTTCAGCATCTGTCTGCTCGATATCCTCAATAGCAGGCTGCAATATATTCTGATGTCCGGCAACGATTTTTTCGATAGTCAGCGGAATATCAAGATATTTTATCTTATTATCTAAAAATGCGTACACAGCTTCTTCATTAGCAGCATTGAAAGCACAGGGCAAGGTACCGCCGGCTTTGCCGCATTCGATCGCCAGCTTCAGTGCCGGGAAGGCTTCCAGGTCAGGCGCTTCAAACGTCAGCTGCCCCGCTTTAACCAGATCCAGCTGCCCGAAAGCATTAGCAAAACGCTCGGGATAAGAAAAAGCGTACTGGATCGGCAGCCGCATATCAGGCAGCCCCAGCTGCGCCAAAACCGAACCATCCTGATATTCCACCAGAGAATGGATCACACTTTGCGGATGCACCACCACATCGATTTTTTCATAAGGCATAGCAAAAAGCCAATGCGCCTCGATCACTTCCAACCCTTTATTAGCAAGAGTAGAAGAATCAACTGTTATTTTTCTGCCCATACTCCAGTTAGGATGTTTCAGGCACTGTTCTAAGGTCACATCTGCAAGCTCGGCTTTGCTTCTGCCGCGAAAAGGTCCGCCCGAAGCAGTGATCAGTAAACGTTTGACTTCCTGATGTTTACCGCCTGCCAAAGCCTGGAAAATAGCGCTGTGCTCACTGTCGACCGGCAATAAACTGACCTTATGCCTGGCTACAGCATCCATAACGATACTGCCAGCAGCAACCAGCGTTTCCTTATTAGCCAAAGCAATGTTTTTGCCATATTCAATAGCGGCCAGTGTAGGACGCAGGCCTGCATAACCAACCATTGAAGCTAAAACAGTATCGACTTCGCTGAAAGTAGCAGCTTCCAGCAGACCAGCTTCGCCAGCCAGGATTTTCGTCTTGCCGGTATAGCGTTTTTTCAGTCTCGCTGCAGCAGCTTCATCCGACAACGCCGCAATATCAGGCTGAAAAAGATTGATCTGCTCTTCTAATAAAACATCACTTGTATGCGCGGCCAGCGCTCTGATTTTTATTTTATCAGGATTGGCAGCCGCAACCTCTAACGTCTGTTTACCAATGGACCCGGTACTGCCAAGCACAGAAATGTTTTTCATTTTCAAGCCTCCGAATCATATAATCAATGTGTTCTAGTCAGTAAAACCGAAAACACCAAAACATAATAACCAAGCGGTATAGCAAACAGCAAGCTGTCACAGCGGTCTAAAACTCCGCCATGTCCCGGAAAGATCTTACCTGAATCTTTAACGCCAAAAGAACGCTTCAAAATAGACTCTACCAAATCCCCCAGCGGTGCAAAAACAGCTACACATAAGCCTAAAGCAGCCGCCTGTAATACGGCCATATCCAACACCTGCACTCCCAGATAAACCATTACGGCCAGACAGCCGATAAATCCGGCCACGGCGCCTTCTACAGATTTATTAGGGCTGACATTGGGGCATAATTTGCGTTTGCCGACCGCACAGCCGACAAAATAGGCAAAAGTATCACTGGCCCAGGTTCCAAGCATGATCAGCCAGAAAAAACATTCGCCGCCTTCTAAAACAAACGACCCCAGAACTACCGGTTTAAAAGGCAGCTGCCGCAGCAGGCCAAAGTGGAAAAACAGGATGCCGATATACAAAACCGCCATCACCGATAAACCTACGTTCTCGACCAAGTTGCCCTTGCAGTGCTTATGTAAGCCCTCCAGCAAAATGGCAATGATCGTTACGACCAAAAAGAGCGGCAGTGAATACAAGGTATAAATAGAATCATCCAGATACATCAAACTGCCTACCAGCACCAAAGTCATGATACCGGAGGAAAAATAAAAAACATTATAGCCTTTGTTCTTAGCCATATTATAAAATTCCAGCCAGCCGATAGCCGCCAGCACAAATACTGCGGCATTAAAAAGCATACCGCCGCTGTGCAGCAGCCAGACTACTATCGGAATACCTACCAACCCTGTCAAAATACGAGTCAACATATCTTTGCACCTGCTTAATTTATTTTGTCACCAACCCGCCGAAACGGCGTTCGCGCCCCTGATATTCCCTGATCGCCTGCAAAAACATCTCAGGAGTAAAAGCAGGCCAATATGCATCCGTAGTCCAAATTTCCGCATAGGCAATTTGCCACAGCATAAAATTACTGATACGGTTGTCTCCGCCCGGTCTGATCAAAAGGTCAGGCGCCGGCAGCCCTGCCGTATAGAGATAATTTTCAAAAGTTCCTGCCTGTATATCTTCTACCTTCAGCAGGCCTTTTTCTGTATCTGCCGCAATACGCTGTATTGCCTGCAGGATTTCAGCCTGACCGCCGTAGTTTATTGCCAAGTTTAAAATAATACCGGTATTGTTTTTAGTTGCTGCTACAGCATGATCCATTTTCTGTTTTACAACTTCCGGTAAACCCTCACGCGAGCCCATAAAACGAACCTGAACATTGTTTTGATTAAATTCTTCGATCTCACTGGTCAGATAACGGCTTAACAGCTCCATAATGAAACTGACCTCTGTAACAGGCCGTTTCCAGTTTTCTGTTGAAAAAGCATAAGCACTGATAACTTTAACGCCGATCTTATCGGCAGTTTTGACAATAGTTTTTAAGGTTTCAGCTCCAGCCTGGTGTCCAAAGGTCCGCACTTTTCCCTGCGCTTTGGCCCAGCGGCCGTTACCGTCCATAATAATTGCTATATGCTGCGGCACGTTGTCTAAATCGATGCCGTCAATATCGATATTTACGTCGGGGTTTGTATTCTTCTTGATTTTGAACAAGCTGTTAAACACAAGCACACCAACCCTTCCCTGGGATAAATAAAACTGACAGACCCCCTCTGAGAGGGGGCCTTGCAGTCCTAAAAACTTAAAATCAAGGTTGTTTAATAGCACCTACAGGGCAAACACCAGCGCAAGCGCCGCATTCAACACACTCTTCACCGATTTCATATTTACCGTCAGCTTCTTTGATAGCACCTACGGGGCAGGTAGAAGCGCAGGAACCGCAACCGATACATTCTTCTCTATTGATTGACAATGCCATTCTCCAGCACCTCCTTTCTGTATCTTTTTACTGTTACAAGAGCTACTTTATTGTCAGACAGCAAACTCTGCCTAACTACATATTCAACAGCTATCTTCTCCGCCATAACTTCGTTTTGCCGGCGCGGCGGCTGCGTAACTGCAACCGTATATCCGATCCCGGCAGCTTCCAGTCTGGCAATAGCTTCTGCCAAAGGCAGCGCCAACACATCAGGTATCAGCATCAGATCTCCATAACTTCTTTCTCTTTATTGGCCATGATAGTGTCGATTTCCTTGATGATCTTATCCGTCATCTTCTGAATATCTTCAGTACCTTTTTTAGCTTCATCCTCAGTGATCTCTTTGGCTTTTTCAGCTTTTTTCACAGCATCGTTAGCGTCACGTCGCAGGTTACGTATGACAACACGTGCATCTTCAGATTTTTTATGCACAGTTTTGACGATCTCCTTACGGCGCTCTTCCGTCAGCTGAGGCAGATTTAAACGGATCACAGAACCATCGCTGTTAGGGTTCAGGCCCAAGTCAGATTTCATGATCGCTCTTTCAATATCTTTCAGAAGATTTTTCTCCCAGGGCTGAATGATGATCATTCGCGGTTCCGGGACCGTAACGCTTGCCACCTGGTTGACAGGTGTCGGCGTGCCGTAGTAATCCACCATAACCTTTTCCAGCAAGGCCGGAGTAGCACGTCCCGCACGAACGGAAGCAAGATCGACGCGCAATACGTCAGTAGTTTTGTGCATTTTACCTTCTGCTAATTCAATAATTTCTTTTACTGTTGCCATGATTATTTCCCTCCCACCAGGGTACCGATCTCTTCGCCTAAGGCAGCACGCAAAATGTTACCCGGTTTATCAATATTAAATACTACGATAGGAATTTTATTATCCATGCACAGGCTGATCGCCGTAGAATCCATTACGCTCAATTTCCTTTGAATAACTTCAAGATAATCAAGCTTCTCAAACATTACCGCATCTTTATTTTTAGCCGGATCGCAATCATAAACACCGTTAACGCCCTTTTTAGCCATTAAAATCGCATCGGCTTCCACCTCAGCCGCTCTCAAAGCAGCCGTGGTATCTGTTGAAAAGTAAGGATTACCTGTACCAGCGGCAAAAATAACTACACGCTCTTTTTCCATATGACGTATCGCACGTCTGCGAATATACGTTTCCGCGATCTGCCGCATCTCGATCGCTGTCTGTACACGGGTCGGAACTCCTAAAGTTTCCAAAGCATCCTGCAGCGCCAAAGAATTGATAACTGTAGCCAGCATCCCCATATAATCTGCAGTAGCGCGGTCCATACCTTTCGAGCTTCCCGATAAGCCACGCCAGATGTTGCCACCGCCGTTGACAATAGCGACTTCTAAACCACATTCCGTAACATCTTTGATTTGTGAAGCAATGGATTCAACTGTTTCCGGGTCAATACCAAACCCTTTATCACCTGCTAAAGCTTCACCGCTCAATTTTAAAATGACACGCTTGTACTTTGATTTCTCCGCCACTTCCACGACCTCCTATTTTCTGCAACTCTATATCCTATTTCATATTCTACATTGTACCAATATTTCCTCTTTTTTACCTTGAGTTTTTTGTGAATTACAGCCATTCGGGCAAAAAATAAGAGAACACCGAAGTGTTCTCTTATGCGGTTTCTCATTATTTTACAAAAGACATAACTTCTTCTGCAAAGTTTTCTTCTTTTTTCTCAATGCCTTCGCCCAATTGATAACGGGAGAAACGGCGGATAGAGATGTTCTCACCGATTTTTGCAATGGATTCGGTGATCAGATCAGAAATAGTTTTATCGGGATCTTTAACGAAAGGCTGTTCCATCAGGCATACTTCTTTGTAGTATTTTTCGATACGGCCTGCAACCATTTTTTCAATGATTTTTTCAGGTTTGCCTTCGTTGCGAGCCTGTTCAGCCAAAACAGCCTGTTCATGCTCAAGCTCAGCAGTAGGAACTTCTTCGCGTTTGAGGTAAGACGGATTGGTTGCAGCAATGTGCATAGCAATGTCTTTTACCAATTCTTTGAAAGCATCAGTTTTAGCAACAAAGTCAGTTTCGCAGTTGACTTCTACCAAAACGCCGATACGTCCGCCGCCATGGATATAAGCTTCAACTAAACCTTCAGCAGCTACACGGCCAGCTTTTTTAGCGGCAGCAGCCAGGCCTTTTTCACGCAGGAAGTCGATCGCTTTTTCAAGATCGCCATCGGTTGCGCTCAAAGCTTTTTTGCAGTCCATCATACCTGCGCCAGTACGTTCGCGCAGTTCTTTTACTAATGCAGCAGTAATTTCAGCCATTTATTCGTCCTCCAGTATTTGATTATTATTCAGCGTCTTCAGCAGCAACTTCTTCAGCTGCGGCAGCTTCTTCCATCTGCATACCCTGACGGCCTTCCAAAACAGCGTCAGCCATTTTGGCAGTCAGAAGTTTTACAGCGCGGATAGCGTCATCGTTAGCCGGGATCACATGATCGATAACGTCAGGATCGCAGTTGGTGTCAACAGTAGCAACGATAGGAATGTTCAGTTTGCGTGCTTCGAGCACAGCAATATTTTCTTTGCGGGGGTCAACAATAAAGAGCGCGCCCGGCAATTTTTTCATGTCTTTGATACCGCCAAGATATTTGTTCAGTTTTTCCATCTCATGACGGAGACCAAGCACTTCTTTTTTAGTCAGTACGTCGAAAGTTCCGTCAGCTTCCATAGCTTCCAGTTTACGCAGACGGCTGATACGGGTCTGGATAGTTTTGAAGTTAGTCAGCATACCGCCCAGCCAACGTTCGTTGACATAGAACATGTTGCAGCGTAAAGCTTCTTCACGCATAGCTTCCTGAGCCTGTTTTTTAGTGCCTACGAACAAAATGTTTTCGCCGCGGGCAGCAACATCGCGCAGGAAATTGTAGCATTCTTCAACTTTTTTAACGGTTTTTTGCAGGTCGATGATGTAGATGCCGTTTCTTTCAGTGAAAATGTACGGAGCCATCTTAGGGTTCCAGCGACGGGTTTGGTGACCGAAATGAACACCAGCTTCAAGTAATTGTTTCATGGAAATAATAGCCATTTTTATTTGCCTCCTGTTTTTTCCTCCGCAGAAATCGTCTCTAACCCTCACCGCAAGCGGACAGCGGGCGATCATTCTGCGTGTGTATTTTTACACCGTGTGATATTATATCATAGTTACGCCCTCTGCACAAGTTTTTCTTAATAAATAACTGCAAAACCTGTTTAATCCTTTACACTTAACATGTATACAAAATATTTTAACAATTAAACTTGCAAGCGATATGCAGATGTGTTAGATTGAGTTTGTTTATTATTAGTATTATATATGAAAGGTGGAATGACTTCCATGAGCTTCAACATCGACAAAATGATCTCCCCCTTTATTAAAGCCCTTCCGCCGTCCGGATTGGCAAAATTTCTGGAAATCACAGCCAACAACCCTGACATTGTGCCGCTCAGCGTCGGCGAGCCTGATTTCGATATTCCGGATAAAGTGCGCGAAGCCTGCATCGACAGCCTGAAAGCAGGTAAAAGCAACTACACCTCTACTCTGGGAATGCTGGAGCTGCGCGAAGCGATCGCCGCTGATACCCTCAAAAATTACGGCGTGCAATATGACCCTAAAACTGAAATCATGGTCACTGTAGGCGTCAGCGAAGCCTTAGACGTCGTTATCCGCACGATCATGGTGCCGGGCGGCGAGATCATTATTCCTGAACCATGCTACGTTGCCAATAAAGCCTGCATCATTTTAGCAGGCGGCAAACCAGTGCCAGTAGAAACAAAATTAGAAAACGGCTTCGTACCAGCTATAACAGACCTGGAAAAAGCTGTGACCGATAAAACCCGCGCTATCCTGCTGGGTTATCCCAACAACCCTACCGGCGCTATCATGAGTAAAGAACAGATCAAAGCCATTGGTGACTGGGCCGTAAAACATGACCTTATGATCATTTCCGACGAACTTTATGCCCACCTAACTTACGGCGGCAAAAAGCACACCATGTTTACTGCTTTCCCTGAATTTAAAGACCGTACCGTGGTTTTAAACGGTTTCTCCAAAGCATATGCCATGACCGGACTGCGTCTCGGTTACTTTACCGCTCCGGCCGCATTCGTCCAGGCAGCAAACCTGCTCCATCAAAATGTAGTCCTCTGCGCCAATATCACGGCCCAATATGGTGCGATCGCCGCACTTAAATACTGCGAAAAAGATATGCAGGCTATGGTCACCGAATACGAAAAACGCCGCCAGATCATGATTGACGGCTTTAAAGAGATCGGCCTGCCCCTCTATGAACCAGAAGGAGCCTTCTACGTGTTCCCCTGCATTCAACAGACCGGACTTACAAGTATGGGATTTGTGGAAAAACTGCTTGCTGAAGAAGAAGTACTTGTTATTCCCGGCAGCTCCTTCGGCGCCAGCGGAGAAGGCTTTATCCGCTGCTCCTATGCCTACAGCGAGGACAATCTGCGGGAAGCACTGAAACGTATCGCCAGATTTATCAAAAAATATACTAAATAAGTATGTAAAAGTAAAGCGGACCGCCTTTAAAGGCAGTCCGCTTTACTTTTACAATAACCCCACAGGTATATACCAGTTTTTAGCATCGACAGGCAGTAAATCACTCGCCAGGCAAATAACACCGCCGTTACCGATTATCATTGGTCTTTCACCTTCTGTAACCGGTTTCAAAATTTCAAACTTTTTGATTTCACGAGCAGGCTGGGCACTTTTACGAATTGCCAGCGGATATACACATCCATCTGTCTCAATCAGCAATTCGATTTCTTTTGTATTAAAATCACGGAAATAACTGAGCGGCGGCACCTGACCGCAGTTAATAAAGCTTTTATAAATCTCGTTCACTACCCAGGTCTCAAAAAAATTAGACGCCATCGCTCCCGCTTCCAAAGTCGCCGCACTGCTCCAGCGCAGCAAATAAGCAGCAAGTCCCGTATCAGTAAAATAAAGCTTCGGCGCTTTGACAGCATACTTTAAATTAGGATGTGCAAACGGTTCCAGAAAATACACCAGCCCTGCGGCAGCCAAAACCTTTAACCACTGCTTGGCTGTCGGCGGCGTAATCTCCACCTCTTTAGCCAAAGCTGCATAATTTAGCATACTGCCAGTATAGCTGGCAGCGGCACATAAAAACCTGTAAAATTGCAATTCATCATTTACCTGTGCCAGCTCTTTCACATCACGCTGCAAAAAAGTCTGCACATAAGACGAATAATAGCAATTCCAATCCTGCTCAGAAGCATTATTCAAAGCAGGCATACTGCCCTGCCAGATCCGCTCAAACAGATCGCTCATCGGCAGCAGTAGCGAATCCTGAGCCCGATGCAGCAAAAATTCAGTTTCCGGCACAAATGTCGCAGCAGGACGGGCAAGCAATTCACCATAACTCAAACCCAATAAATTAACGACGGCAATCCTGCCGGTCAGACTTTCACTGACTCCGTTCATCAGCTCAAAGGCCTGCGACCCGGTCAGCCAAAAATCACCGTTCCTACCCTGTTCATCAACATACATTTTTATATACGGCAATAGCTTCGGCGCCATCTGGATCTCGTCGATCAAAAGCGGCGGCTTATAACGCTGCAGAAAGAGCGCCGGCTCTGTCATCGCCAGGCTGCGCACGTTGATGTCGTCCATAGTCACATAAGTGCGTTCAGCCGTAGCAAGCCTGCGCAGTAAAGTAGTCTTGCCTACCTGCCGCGGCCCCGTAACCAGCAGCACCTTAAAACAACTGCTCAGCTTTTCGATTGTCGTCTCCAAATGACGTTTGATATACATCGTAAATTCTTCCTTTATTCAAAATCAGTATCTTTCCTAATACTTACGTCCACTTTCACAACACTTAATACGTTCAATGTAAAACTACAAAAATTTCATGCCAAATTTATCCCTGGCAACTTTGCGCAGATAGGCCATTTCCTCACGCTTCCTGAAAATAACTATCCACACCACATTAGTAATAACTAAACATAAAACCACACCAAGTACAAAGTTAACGATGGTAACTTCACTGAACAACTTACTATACAGCCACTTGCTGAAAACAGCTATCAGCAAAGTCACAGCGGTATATTTAAAATAATCCTTAAAATAGTCTTTCAGTTTGATCTCAATACTGTTTCTGAATAAAACATACGGCTCCACCCAAAAACAAGTCAGCAAGGTACTGATGATGCCGCCCCAGATAACGCCAATAATGCCGTAATGAATAGTAAGATACACAGAAGCAACAAGATTTATTATTGCTTCTGCCAGCGGCTTATAACGGTCATTCCAATATAAACCGCTGGCATCTTTAAAAGTACTCACAGCTTTACGCATATACATCAAATAAAAATTCACTATTAAACAATCCACAATAATACTCTCAAACAAAAAACGTTTGCCTAACCACAGTTCTATAAGTGGATTGAAAAGCACATAAAAACCACAGCTGACAATCATCGCCTGCCAGGCAACAGTAAACTCCATAACCTGAAAAATTTTATTTTTCTTATCTCCACTTTCCAAGGCAAGCAGATTACCAATACTTGCCGTTATTGAAGCGAAAAACTGACTGGCAAAGCTGTTGACTGCACTGATAACCAGATAATAATTACTGTATAAGCCTACAGCCGCCAGTCCAACGAATTTGGATAAAATCAGATTAGAGGTTGAAAAGACTGCCATGCCACCTATTTTATGCGCGACCATAGCCTTAACATTTTTGATAATAGTATTCTTAATGCCGCTATCCAATTTTTTCACTTCTTTATCTTGCAAAAAAGGATAAACCTGGTCAGCTTTTTTAGCTACCGCAAAATTTTCACCAATTGTTACGAGTAGCATCAAAACAATATATAGCCAATAACTTGGATATACAAGCAACACAACAATTTGCAGTACTGCCAGCACAATCTGACCACAGCTTTGATAAATACTGTTAATATACTGCTTTTGATCGGCAATCAATAAATTACGTTTATATGAATAAAAATAACTAACACCAGTATTCAGCAAAAAAATTATATAGAACCATTGTATATCAGCAACAGCATTTCCTTTGATAAACCAGTCCAACCACGGCAGTGCACAAATGCCGGCAACGATAATAAAAATGCCAATGACGGTATACGCTTTTTGGAACAGCTTCATCAAAGCATTCACGGTTGCTGTATCATTTTCCGCCAGCGGCTTATACAAACTATAAACAATCGCCGGGCCAACGCCTAACTCTGCTAACGATAACATGGCCAGCAAATTAGTAAATAAACCATTTATGCCTAAATACTCTATGGGCAGCGAGCGAACAAAAACAAGACGCACCACAAACTTCAGCAGGTTATTTATTACATATGCAATTGTAGAATATTTGATATTTTTACTTGCCTGTTCTATGCGCATTTATCTTGCTTAACTCCAACATCACTAAAGCACATTGCATACCCTAACCCCAATAACAGCCAGTAACAATATGTAAGATTCAAATTATCACCTATACCAGATATCAAAACACCAATGAAAGCGATACTAAAAAATATGTAATTATATTTTTCTCCAGATAAAAGCATTGGATATTTCTTTATTCTTCTATATAAATTCAAAATTAGAAATATTGATGGCATAAAAAATAAAAAAAGTCCTGCAACACCATTTTCTGCAAATCGTACAGTGTATTCTCCTAATCGCGGAAAGCCTGATCGCAATACGCCTTTTTCGCTTTGATTCGTTAGCCACATTTTTACTTCACTATTATTTTTACCCATCTCAGGTAAATAATGCGGTATATAGGCATTTCTTAAATTACCACCCACTCCTAAAACAGGATTGTCCAAACCAATTTTTAAGTCTGCTAAAATAATAGAATATCTTGCACCATTACTTCTCTTATTATTACTTGCTAAGGAAGTAAAGTTTTCTGAAAAATATTTATCTGTTTGTTCAAGCAAGTCAGAAGCAGCAGTAATATTTGAGATTATCATACAATTATTTATAAAATAGTTAGCACCCCAAAAAGCAAGTATAGAACAGATCATAATTGTAAAAGTACGCTTAAAGAAAAGCTTTTCTCGCAGATAAATCGTAAAAATTATTAATAAAAAAAGTTCTCCAGCAAATAACGCAACGGCAGTTCGCGCTTTAGTTAGAAAAATAAAGAAACTTAATAAGATAAAAACTATACAATATAAATATTTAGACTTGTCTGTTCTAATTTTAGTAAAACTATTCCATAAAAATGGCATTGCAAAGGCACTATATATTCCCAAATATGAAGGTTCTGCAAAAACAGAACGTAATTGACCCCTCCATAGAAGCGGCGGCCACCATGTTCCATCATTTTTAACAGAATGGAAATATGGTGTAAGAACCACAAGCAAATTTTTAGCATTTTCATTTCCTGCAAGATAAAACATTTCTATTATACTATAAACAGAAATTACAACTAAACATGTAAAAATACTTTTAGCAATAATTTTTACAGCAGTTTCCCAGTTATTATAGTACCAACAAAAAATCATATAAGCACCGCCAAAACACCAAAATGTTTCTAAAAAAACACCTTTTACTTGACGAGCTATCATCCACGCACCCAAAGCAAATTTTTGATCAACAACTATACCGTGGCTTGCAAAAAAAGCAAGTACGTGAGGGAGTTTTTCTATTTGACCAATAGGGCCGTTGAGCACCAGGTCATAATAAGGATAAGTGTATAATCCAACTATCAACGACAGCATCGCTGCTACAATATATAAACTACAAAATTTAAGAAACCTATTAAAATAAACTAACACATTTCTATATTTATAATGGCAATATCCCGTATAAATAAATCCAACTATCAAAGGATAAAATACTAATTTATTTCCTATAGGTCCCCCCCAGAAATTCATTTGTATTATTTTGGGTATGTTATTGAAAATCAGAAAAAAACAAATTAAAAAAAATAATATATTTTTATAGTTATTTTTCATATCTATATTCCAATCAAAATTTTAAAATTTATTTTTTACTCAAATATTTTATATAGTAGTATGTAAATGATGGTAGATACCATTTATTTTTTATAGTCATTAAAATAAAATAATGCTTTACTTTGCATTCATCTTCATATTCGTAATCAATGTATTCATTTACTTTTTTACATAATTCTTTATATTCATAATACTTTTTACAGATAGATCTATTTGTTTTATCTCCAAAAAACATTCTAACTATATCTACTATTCTAGTAGTCATAATAAAGTATCTTCCTGCTATTTTCCTCTCTTCTAACCATTGTCTTAAAAAAGATAGCGCTCTAAATTCATCACTCCACCTTTTTTCAGAAAATATTTCAGCTGCGCTACCTCTACCATAATGATAATAATGATATAAAACGTCTAGAGAAACGTAGAATAGTTTAATAAAAGAATAATATTGCAAATTAAACAAATAATCTTCAACATTATTATACGATTCGTCAAACTTTAGCTCATTACTTTTTATTATATTAGTTTTATAAATTTTAGCAGAAGGTGCAGCTGTTATAAGAAATAAATTTTCTCTGTAAAATTTTATAAAATCCTTGTTTATATTTCCTTGAAACTCTTTTTCCACTCCTATGCTTATTTCTTCTCTCGATTTAACATATATACTTTTTATGCCACAAAATACAATATCCACTTTATGTTTTAGTAACTCAGTATATAAAATTTCTACATATCTTTCGTTAACAATATCATCTGCATCTACAAATAAAATATATTTACCTTCAACATTATAAATACCGATATTTCGTGCAGAACTTACTCCACCATTGTCTTTATGTATAACTTTTATTCTACGATCTTCTTTAGCATATTCATCGCAAATACTTCCACTTCCATCAGTGCTTCCATCATCGACTAAAATTATTTCTAAATTTTTATATGTTTGACCAACTATAGAATCTAAACACTTTCTTAAATAAGCAGCAACATTATACACAGGAACAATAACACTTATTAAATCATTATTTTCTTTATTATCAATATTCATAAGCTTTCATCCCTTTTGGCCAATATAATAGCTTTTTACAGCTTCTATCGCCATTTCTGCAGTAATATCATCTATACACTTATAAATACCATCTTTAATAACTTTTTTATCACATTCTACTTTTTCTATACATTTATGTTTAATAAAATTGCATAATGCACACTTGGGTTTATCTGTTCTTATATCTATCGGTTTTGCGCACACTTCAACATCATCACTATAGGGTAAAAATCTTCCATAATTCCAAAAACCTGCTATAACAAAACTTTTCGTTCTTAACATAGAAGCCAAATGTATATAACCACTATCATTTCCAAAAACAAATTCTGCATTACGCAAAACTTCGACCCATTCAGCAAAAGATGTTTTTGTTGTCAAATCAATAACTCTGTTTTTCATTTTTATCATATTATAAAGTTCCGAATTAGCCACTTCATCATCTTTAGTTCCAACTAAGCAAATTGTTAAATCTGTATTTTCTAAAATAAAATTTGCTACAGCTGCAAATTTTTCTATATTCCAACTTCTATAGGGATAATCATGACCTTGGGCTATCCCAGCACTGAGGATACAATAATTATCTTCAATTTTGATTGTTTGAACCAATATAGGAATCTTATATTCTTCATATTTATTAACAAACAAATCCTTATTTACACATTTCAAGAAAAAATTTAAAATATTTTTATAAACAAGTAACTTATGCGTTAATAATTGTGTTGAGTAATTAGTTTTTATCAAATTAATATTTTTAAGTAGTAATCTAAGAATAAAATCTTTAGATAAGTATTTTTTTGTAATTTGATCTTCACTAAAAACTATTCCACCATATTCAAGTCCAATAATTAAAGCCTTAGTATAGGAACTTAAATTATCAAACGAAATTATATAACAATAATATCTACTATTAAGTTTCAAATAATTATCTTTAAATATAGAAAAATTACTTCTGTTTTCAAATGAAAAATCTACTTCGACTAATTCTATATCAAACGTACTCTTTATATTTTCGAGAAAATTACAAGTAATTTTACTTCCAGCAATATATAATTTATAGTCACTTTGATCTTTCATAACTCTACTTAAATGATACAAAACGTTGATCTGTAATACAGCATCGCCAATTCCTGGAAGTTCAAGAATAATTAAAATATTTTTATGTTTATCTTTTTTAAACTTATTTTTTGACTTAAAATGCCATAATATACCTTGTAGAACTATCAATATTTTATTTTTACTTGCCATACTCATATTTACAAATTCTCCACTATTTTAAACTTGATAAATATTAATAACTTCTTTGACACCATCATTTATTGAGTATTTTGCCTTCCAAGAAAGCCTGTTTATTTTTTTAGTATCCAATATTGCATTACTTGCTTTGGAATATCCAGTTTGCTCAATTTCATCTGCAATTTCAAAACTTACATCAACACCAACATGATCGGCTATCATTTTAGCTAAATCTTTTAATTTTATATTTGATTTTTGATCTGCAACGTTATATGCTTCTCCCATTATTCCAAATTCTAGTAAATGCAAAAGTGCAGTAACCGCATCTCCAACATATAAGTAAGAAAAATATTGCTCGCCTGGGCTTTTTAAAACAATATTTTCTTTTTTAATGGCTTTTTTTAAAAATTGCGATAAAGCTTTACTATCGTCCAGCTTTATAGTTGGTCCATAAATTCTACATAACCTGGGAATAACTATATCTAAATCATACTCTTTAATAAAAGCCTGGCATAAAGCTTCACCTGCTCTTTTACCTTCGTTGTAACATGCTCTTAACGAATTACAATCAATATAACCACAATCTTCTTCTTTATAGCCTGTTATATTATTTTCCATCTGTCCGTAAATCTCTACACTTGACAAAAAGAGCAATCTTTTATTCAAAAAATCTTTTGCATAATTAAGTAAATTATATGTGCCATGAATATTAGTCATTAATGTTTCGATAGGTTTTTCGGCATAGGCCAGTGGATGTGTATTACTTGCTAAGTGCAATAAATAATCGACTTTTTCCTGATAATTAAAGCCATTATTTATGTCTGCGATTATATATCTGAAATTTCTATTACAAAGATATTCCTCAAATCTTTCTTTCACAGAAGCTTCACTACGTGCAACTGCTACTATTCCAATATTTTTGTTTTGTCTTTTATTTACATACATCAACATATCAATCAGGTAGCTTCCTATCAAACCAGTAGCACCAACAATCAAAATTTTTTTATTAGAATATATATCCCAATTTATATCCTCCGAGAATACTTCCAGAGATTTTTGATAAATTTTATTTTGACTAAACATGTTTTTCCTCTTTTATAAGTGCTTTAAAAATGTCTAAATCATCCAGTGTCGTAATTTTAAGATTCTTTTCTGATCCTAAGGAAAAATAAATTTCTTCACCCAATAAATTCATTAACACACATGTTGCAGCTGTATTTTCAATCTTTCTTTTTTCAGCTTCTTCATGTGCCCACAACAATTTCCTAAAAGAATATGTATGTGGAGTTTGTGTACGAAAAAGCTCATTTCTGGGTATACTAACATCTGAACTTTGACTATTTGTACTTTTAAAAATAGCTTCTACACATGGAATAGCTGCAACAGCAGAGCCATATTTATTGTATGTAGCTAAACTGTCTGTAATTATATCTTGTGTAATCAAAGGTCTGTTACCATCATGAATAACAATACTGCTATTTAAATCAATTCTTTCTTCTTCTAATTTTTTTAAACAATTAAAAATTGATTCTTGCCCAGTTTTACCTCCAACAACGACCCATTTCATTTTTGTAATATTAAACTGTTTCGCATACGCCCATAATATGTCTTCCCAACGTTCTAAAACAGCAACTATTATTGCATCTATATTAGGATTATTTTGAAAAGCTTCAAGCGTATAGACAATTATTGGTTTATTATCTACATGCAGAAATTGTTTTGGTATTTCCTGCTGCATTCTGCTGCCAATACCACCTGCTGTTAATAATGCAATGTTCATATCTCGTTCTCTTCTTTCCAATAGGCTTTAAAATCATGATGTGATATTCTTTTATCCAAGGGAGGAAGTTCCATGTATTTTCCATATAATCTTTTTAAATAATAATCATAATCACTAGGTGCCCAAAATTTAACCCCCTCAAATTCAACTTGAACTTTCCTTTCATAAACCTTTTTAGGCATTCTTTCTTTAGTGAAGTGTGGTCCAGATACTAAAATAGCTACATAATCATGATTATAAAAAGATTCTTTGCTTGCGATTCTATTTAATATTAATGCCCATGTACTGGGGTTAGTTTTTCCAATTGTTGCTACCATGAAAAATTTTATGAACGTTCGAAAATATTTACGCCAGGCAAAAAAACCAGATTCCCTATCTTCATATCTGCTAGAAACGGTATATTTTAATATAGTTGATAAATGAAATGCAATTAAAAGTTGCTGAATACAAAATATCCCATATTGTAAAAATTTATTATCTGGCAATCCATCTATTGGAAATATATCAATAAAAACACTTTCTTCTAAATTTTTGCGCAAATTACTTTCTAATTTAGTGTTAATATTATTTATTCTGGCATATCTATTATATGAACTTTCATTCACAATAATAGAATCAATTTCATAGATATCACTTTTGTATGTTTTCAATGCCTTATTGTAATCTTCTCGTGGCATCATGATATCTATATCATCATCCCATGGTATAAAGCCCTTATGCCTAACTGCTCCTAATAAACTTCCACCAGATAAATAATATGTAAAATTGTTATCATCACAGAATTTTGCAAAATCAATTAACATATTCAACTCTATTTTTTTCATTTCATCAAGGCTTATTTTTTTCATAAATCTAATCCTCTAAACTTCCTTCGCAAGAACTTAATACCTTTATCAAACCAGTCTACTTTTTCTAAAAACACAATATCGATTTCTTTTGTATTCAACACCTGTTTTTCTAACCACACGTTAAACAAACGCTCACTTAAAAAGCCGAATACTCTTGCCTCATACTGATTATAATTACTTATATCTATCCGTTTTTCCAGTTCAAACAAAATATCAAATAACCACTGACTGTATTCATCAAACTTTTCTTTTTTCATTACGAACATATTGAAAATATGTAATTTGGTTCTTCCCATAACCTTACTAAACGCTTCACTGTATTCCGGGTAAAATTCTGCTACTATTTGCTCTGTCAGCGCCAGATCATTTTTGTTATGTGCATGCTCATATTGGCTGCGCACTGTTTCTATAAAATAATTTCGTTTCTTCGGTAAAATAACGTCATACTGTTTTAAGAGTTTTTCATAATCTTCCTTCTGCAGTATCGCCAGTTTCTTCTTTTCTGTATCACCGCTGCTTGTCGTATGTGCAAAATAGCGCCTATAATGGCACAGGCCGATATGATCACAAGTTAAATTCTTCCACGCCCAATAAAGGCCTGTAAGTTCACAGTAATTAGCATTTTTTTCAGAAATATTATCGCCAGTATCATCTCCCACGTAGCCTAAATCTGCTTTACCTGCTATGCCTACGTGAACGGGTACATAGACATCATCTTCAGGCATCCAGTATTTTTTATGGGTAGCGACAAGTATTTTTATATTCATAAGTTTTTTATAACTCCCACTTTTTTCAATCCTTTGATTGGTGCAAAAGGTAGATTTAAAAATTCATTTTGCGCACAATATTTGCCTATAATTATTGGTATAAAAATTCCAAATATCATCCCTACTAAAAGATATAACGGTAAATTTATAATCTCCAGCATTTTGAATATTATTCGACTGCCCGCAGTAATAAAGCTATGAATAACATATATTTGCAACGAATATACTCCAAACATTTTTAAAATATTTGATTCATAAACGATCTTCCAATTATAAAAAATGTAAAAACAAACTATGCTTCCTGCACTGGCTACGATTATAGAGTTTATCGACAATATCGATGTTGTAAAATTCACTTTATATAGATACAATATACAGTTAACAATACAAATTGCTACACATATGATAAAATTCTTATTTTGAATACGGTTGTGCAAATTCATTGTGCATAAGTGCCCCCCCAATGCAAAGAAATACATATAGTAAACACTTGTACTTATAATTCCTAAATCTATACTGTAATGCTTTATGATAAATCCAAGTATTCCTGTAATACATAAAAGAGAAAGTTTAATTTTAGGAACTCCTATTTTTGAAAATACTAAATATAAACATGCCAGTACATAAAGATACCAATACGGTACCATTGGCACATAAAATATTTTTAACAAATCATCAAAATTAAGGGGCTTATTAACATGGCTTGCTAAGACAATTTTAAAACACCATTGAAAAACACTCCAGAATAAATATAAAAGTACTATATCCCAAAATTTTATCTTATACTTTTTGTAAGTTTTAGAAAGATAAAATGCAAATCCACTAATGCAGAAAAACAGTGGCATATGAAATGAATATATAAAATCATATGCGATCTTTAAAAGCACATTGTATGATGGAAAGATATTTGCACCCAGGTAACCATCAATACAATGCCCAAGCACTACTGTAAAAATAGCAAATCCTCGGAGCGAATCTAACCAAACTAACCGTTCACTCATTTTCTAATTCCTTTTCTACAAGCTTTAAAGCACTGTCTATTACTGCATCCATATCATAATATTTGTATTCACCCAAACGTCCGCCAAAAATGACTTTACTTTCCTTTTCTGTCAGCACATTATATTCTGCATATAATTTGCCGTTCTTTTCATCATTTACAGGATAGTATGGTTCATCGCCTACATTCCATTCACTGCTGTATTCACGGCTGATAACAGTTTTTGGTAGATCATTACCGTTTTTATTTTTACCAAATTCAAACCATTTATGCTCTATGATCCGTGTCCAGGGTGTTTCATTATCTGTATAGTTCACTGCAGCATTCCCCTGAAAGTTCACTTTATTCAAAATCTCATTCTCAAATCTGACAGAGCGATATTCCAACGCTCCCAGCTTATAGTCAAAATAAGCATCTATCGGTCCGGTATATACTACTTTTGTGGCAACTTGATCTAATTCAGCTTTATTTTCTAAATAATCCACATTAAGCTGTACTTCTATATCCTGCAGCATATTTACTACCATATTGGTATAGCCACCAATGGGGATTCCCTGATACAGAGCATTAAAATAGTTATTATCAAATGTCAGGCGTACCGGCAGTCTCTTGATAATAAACGCCGGCAATTCATTACACGGCCTGCCCCATTGCTTTTCGGTGTAGCCTTTGATCAATTTTTCATAAATATCGGTACCAACAAGTGAAATTGCCTGCTCTTCTAAATTTTGCGGTTCTTTTATACCTGCTTTACTTTTCTGTTCTTCTATCTTGGATGCTGCTTCTTCGGGCGTTACCACGCCCCACATTTTATTAAAGGTATACATATTAAAAGGCAGCGAATACAATTCGCCATGATAGTTTGCTACCGGGGAATTTGTAAAACGATTAAACTCCGCAAACTGATTAACATACTCCCAGACATGTTTTAAATTAGTATGGAAAATATGCGCACCATACATATGCACGTTTATGCCTTCTATTTCCTGCGTATAAACATTACCTGCAATGTTCGGTCTTTTATCTACAACAAGTACCTTCTTGCCTTGTCTCTTAGCTTCACATGCAAAAACGCTGCCAAACAAACCACTGCCAACTACCAGATAATCATACATAACCACTTTTACCAACTTTCTGATCTTTTAATATGCACCTTTTCGAAGCAGCACTACTTTAAATGTTTTAAACAGCATCACTATATCGATCCAAACGCTCCAGTTACGCACATACCAGCTGTCGAGCAGCACTCGTTCCTGGTAATCTATATCGCTGCGGCCGCTGACCTGCCACATACCGGTGATTCCTGGCTTGACCATTAAATAGTCGTTGACATATTCTCCGTAACGCTTCAGTTCTTCCTGGATTACAGGTCTTGGCCCTACCAGGCTCATTTCGCCTTTCAGGACGTTGAATATCTGCGGCAGTTCATCCAAACTTGTTTTGCGCAAAAATGCTCCCGATTTGGTGATCCTGGGATCATTTTTCAGTTTAAAATCTCGTTCCCATTCTGCTTTTGCTTCCGGGTCATTTTTTAGTAATTCTTCCAGCCTTGCTTTAGCATTTACACACATACTGCGGAATTTATAACAGGGAAACGCTTTGCCGTTCTTGCCAATGCGCGTATGTTTGAATATTACGGGCCCCGGAGAATCTTTATAGATCCAGATCGCTATAAAAAGCAAGATCGGCGATATTGCTAAAGTACCAACTAACGTCAACACAAAATCGAACATTGTTTTTAAATACCTGTTCCACGGCCTTGCCAGATTATTTTTTAGCCGCAGTAACATCAATTTTTCATTAAAAAGACTTTCTACTTCGATCCCACCCATTGGTATACCAACAAGATTAGGGATAATGCCCATATTTTTTACCAGCGGCTGCACTTTATAGATCAGCTGCGTTAATTTTTCCTGTTCCATTCCTGGTGCGGCAATAAAAATATGCTGTACACCTGTCTTCTCAATAACTGCTTCTGCCTCTGCAAACTTACCTAAAACAGTGAACCGTTTCAAAATACCCGCTTTAACACAATTATCCTCCAGTAAGCCGATGACCTTATAACCCATACCGGCATCATTGATAATTCCCTGTACTAGTAATTCAGCCGTCTTGCCGGCGCCAATAATAAGTACGGGTATCTGCAGCAACTGCAGTTTAGCTAAAGTCTTTTTAGTAAGATAACGGAAAAAAGTTAAATAAAGAAAGCTTAATGCCCCTAAAAGCACTATAAACAACCTCGACGTAGAGGCAGCTATTTGGCCTACATATAAAATGATGATAATCGCAACAATGGCGTATAGCGAGGCATAGAAGATTTTTTCGATCACCTGCCAAAATTGCATGCGGCGATTATAAAGCTGTTCTACATTAATAAAAAGCAAATATAAAAATGGAAAAACTACCCAGAAATTCAGCCATGATATATGTAATATTCCACCGTCACTCACCAGCCAGTTACGTAAAACAAAAGCACTTTGTTCAGCCAAAACTATCGCCAGATAGTCAATAACAAACAGAAGTGCAGACAAAAAATAATTTGTATATTTATCGTATTGAGGTATTTTAAATTTCGTTTGGTTCATTTTTACATTTTATCCTTAAAATACTTTTTTGTTTCAAATAATTTCAATTAGAATTATACCACACGAGTCCCCCCCCCGCAAGACATTTACAAATAAATGAATCAAACTTTTTCCGGTCTTGCTGTTACTTTTGCATCGCTCTCTACGCGATCGCGATGCTTAGCTGACGCGATACCAGTTCGCAAAACCCCGACGGACATAAAAAAACAACGTCGCTTTCAGCGACGTTGTTTTAATTTACGTTCGTTAAAATATTTTATTGATTTTTAATATTTTTCCAGCAAATAAATATCACCAAGTTCTGTGATCTCATTCAAATGTTGAAGTTTATTCTGATCTTTTAAACGGCGCAGTTCCAAACCACGCACCAAAATATATTTTGTATCGGGAGCATTTAAAGCCGCTGCCAAATCATTACTTTTAGGTCTCACTTCCAAGCCAGGCTCACCTGTATAATACATAAATCCCGGTCTTAAAAACTTATCCACATAAACTGGTTTCTGCTGATCACACCTGTCCTGATAAACTTTGGCGATCTCTTTAACACTAAACCGGTTAGCTACCATTGGCAGAAGGAATGAAAATGCGATCACCATCGTCAAAACACCGGTAACTACATGCAGCCAGGCAGCAAAACTGATATCCCGATAATACCAAAGTGCCCAAACGATACTCACCCCTAAAATAAAGGTCACTGTGCCTAGCACTATACCGCCAAAAGCAACTTCAGGCAGTTGCTGACCACCGATGACCCACCCTACTGTCAACAGCAAAAACATTATTCCGCTGCCCAAAATCCAGGACCAGCGGATACCATAATTTTCTTTTTGCATTCTGGCAATATTCCAACCGATCATGATCGCCAGCGCCGGAAACATAGGTAAAATATAGGAAACCAGTTTCGTCTTGGATACAGTAAAAAATATCAGTACAAAAAGCCACCAGATATTCACGAACAGCATTTTCCCCAGATCATCAGACCGGCTGTCTGCGATCGATGCTTTGACAGACTGCAGCAGTAAGCCCGTCCAGGGAAATAGTCCCAGCACTATAACAGGGAAATAGTACCACCATAAAACTCTGGTAGGATGCTCGGGCGTTGTAAATCGGGTCAGATTATGAAAGCCTAAAAAGGTATCGATAAATTCCATACCATGCACTTGATACATTAAATAGTACCACGGTGCGGCAATCAAAAAATATAATAACAGGCCCCGCACACAGTGCATTTTTAAAATAAGGCGCCACTGTCCGGTGCAGAGAATATGCAGAAAGATTATCGCACCCGGAAAAACTATGCCGATCGGGCCCTTGGTTACTGTAGCCAAAGCCATACACACATACATCAGCCAGTATTTTTTATGCAAATAACATAATAAAGCTCCGGTCAGAAAAAACACCAGTGTCGTATCTGTCACTGCCGCTTTGCCAAGATAAAAAAACTGTACAGAGGTCGCTAAAACAAGGGCTGACCAAAAGCCGGCTTTTTCGTTAAAAAGCCTGGTCACCGAACAATACAGCATTATTACCGTCAAAAAAGCCATCACTGCCGCAGGAAAACGTGCGGCAAACTCGCTGTCGCCGAAAATATGCATCGAACCAGCCACAAGCCAGTAATACATAGGCGGTTTATCGAACCAATATTCATTATAAATGCGCGGTGAAAGATAATCATTAAATTGAATCATCTCCCGCGCAGTTTCAGCATAGACAGGTTCATCCGGATCGAGCAGCGGTATACTGCCCAGACCGAAGAAGATATTGAAGGCAACTATGATTGCTAAAACGAGCAGGCTTCCCTTCTCGATTCTATTCATTACTCTCCTGCTTTCCCCTGTTTACATAATCATGGTAGGTTTTTTGGATACCTTCTTTTAACTGCATCTGCGGCGTTACGCCAAGTATCGTCTTCAGACGTGCATTAGACAAGGCCGAACGAAAAATATCGCCCTGACGTGCGGCTGCATAATGAACTTCTATCTTATCCGCAGCTACTTCGGCAAATGCTTCCAGCAGCTGATTAACTGATGTTTCATATTCTGTCGCCACATTGATAGTTTGATAGCCTGTAGCCAATAAGCCTGCTTTAAGCGCAGCGGCAACGTCCCCGGCATAAACAAAATCCCGGGTCTGTTCGCCGTTACCATAAACCGTAACCGCTTTGCCGGCAGCCAGAAGCTTGCAGAAAATGCTGACTACGCCACCTTCTCCGCCCTCGCCCTGACGTTCGCCATAAACATTGGCAAAGCGAAAAACAACTGTATTGATACCATAAAGCTCGTGATAAACACGCAAGTAATGTTCTGACGTCATTTTGGTGATCCCATAAAACGACATTGGCATTAAAGCAAATTCTTCCTGTAAAGGCACGCTTTCATTATTGCCGTATACTGCCGCACTGGAGGCAAATAAAACTGTTTTGACCTGGTACTTACGGCAATTTTCCAACACATTGATCAAGCCTGCTAAATTGATTTCGCAATCTTCATCAGGGTGTTCGATAGAATAAGGCACCATTGTCTGCGCGGCCAAATGTACGACTGCGTCAAAGCGTTCGGCCTTGAATAACGCCTCGATTTCCTGCGAGCGTATATCCGCGACGACAAGTTTCATCCCCTGAGGGACGTTTTCTCTGAAACCGCTTGAAAGATTATCTAAAACTACGACTTCATAATTTTTATCATTATGTAACAGCTCCAATAAATGCGAACCGATAAAGCCAGCACCGCCGGTAACTAAAAGTTTCATTCCTGATCTTCACCCTTCTTAAGATTTTTCATAGATAGAACATTCGCACCAAAGGCACGTATAGAAACGACTGCCCCTAACAAAAAGGGCAGATATTCGGCTGTAAAGCGCCACAAAACTGCCATGATACCGACAAGGCCGCCTGGCAGCAGTTCGGAAAACAGGACTACAAAGCCTGCCTCGGCGACACCGGAACCGCCCGGTGTAGGTGAAAAGTACAGCACCAGATTCAGCAGCACCATACGCCCCATGACCTGCAGCCACTCAAATTTAATATTCATACCCATAAAAAACATTGGTACAGTAGCATAAATACACAATAAACTGAGTCCTGATTCGATAAAAGCCCGCATTACCTTCAAGGGACTTTTTCCCATAATAAAAGAGGCCTGTTTAAATTCTTTATACCAGATAAAACACTTACGCCTGAAATCACGCGAGAAATTATTCGTCAGCCCAATGATCCAAAACTCCGGGTATCTGGTACGCATCAGCAATACTGCCGCAACCGGCAGAGAAACAAACAAAACTGATACTATGGTAATAACGCTGGTCGGCATCCAGTCAACCAAAGCATGATCGCTGTGCAGTACAAAGGGTACTAATAAAATCAGAAAAGTAATCGACATGATCGTGCGCACAAAAACAACGACCGTTGCCTTTGCCACCGGCACGCCCGCCTTACGCATGAACATGATCTGGGCCACAGCTCCGCCGCTGGCCCCCGGAGTTACCAGCGCCAGAAAATAGTTGCTCAAAACGACGTTTATCACTTGCCTGATAGTCAGCTTTTCATCGGTCACTTCCGCCAGGGTCATCAACCGCAAGCCGTCAAAGACAAGGCCCAATCCTAAAATGCCAAAAGCCGCAGCAATACACCACGGTTCAAACATTGTCAGATATTCCAACGCTCTTATATCAAATGTAAAATAAATAACTGCCGCAGAAATAACAATAACAAAAACAAACATCCATAGCAATCTGCGGATCAATTTTCTGTGCATATCAAAGCCCACCAAAGTTTATCAAAGTTACCTTCTGCTGCTCCAATAAACATTTATTTTTTTCGGAAAGAAAAGCGTTCAGCTCATCTTCCCAATGATACTGCCAGGAAAAAGTTTTTTCTAAAGACTCTGCATCCATCCCCGGATGAGTCATGATCTCACTTACGCCATCAGGCAGATTTTTGATTATTTCCCCTACTAAAAATTCATTCAGATTCCCGCCGGCCAGCATACCAAAAAAATACTGCGGATAAACAAAGCCGGCCTGTCTGGCTTTCATTTTTGCCAAAGCGCTGCAAAAGCTCAGGCCTTCACGGCCGATCAGCCGACCGGCGCTGCTGTTGAAGCCGCCGCGCCAAAACCAGCCTTCCTGAGGCATCCTGATTTTTTTGATGCCAAATTCACTGCAGAGTTTCAGGACGATGTCGGCGATCCCCGGCAGCACATGCAGATGCTGATGACTGTCGACGTGAGTTATTTGCAGTCCGCAGCTTAAGCCGCGTTCCAACTGTGCCTGCAGTTCGCTGATAACTTCTGTTTTTTTGATCCTGCCAGCGTACCAGCGTTTGGCGAAAACTGTATAATCAGCAGGCAAAAGCCCGCTTTCATCCACAAGTGTCCGCAGCTGCCTTGCCTGCAAAAGCGGCTTGCCGCCGCCTACTAAAGTAAGATGGATACCTACACCCAGCGCAGGTGTTGCTTTAGCCTGAAGCACCGCGTCCTCAAAGGCTTCACCGCTGCACATCAAGGAAGTACTGGTAATAAAGCCTTCCCTGCTGCCTTTAATAATACCGGCGTTGATGGCTGGATGCAGCCCAAAATCATCGGCATTAACAATTAATTTTCTCATATATTTCAGCCTCCTGCAAGGCTCTAGATTTTTTTATAATTGGCGAAATGGACTTTGACCAGCCGTTCCAGGGCACTGCGTCCCAATTCTTTGAGCAGCTCGCGCGCACACGCTGTTGCGGCATCACTGCCGCCTTTAGGTAATTCACTGCGCCCGACCTGCGCTGCCAGCTCCTGCATTATTGTTAAAAACCTGGCCCGCGCCAGTACTGACGCTGCCGCCACAGCAATATCTGCCTCGGCCCGGTGCTGCTGCACTACGTTGACCTCTGGAAATTCCCGCTGCAAGCTGCTGCGGATATCGTTGGAGGCGGTAAACTGGTCGACAAGAGCATAATTACACTGCGGACATTGCCGCAGGACATTGCTCAATACAGCTATGTGGCCATTACTCAATAAATGATTGAGATTCTTCCCGTCGGCACGCATTTGCTGATAACGGAAATTATACATTTCCGGCTTCAAGGCCAAAACACTATTGACCGGAGCAGCTTCTGCGATCAGTTCCGCCAGACGCAGGACTTCTTTATCATTGATCAGCTTACAATCCCTAACACCTAAGCGCACAAGTTTTTCGGCCGCAGCAATATCTACTAACACTGCGGCAACGACCAATGGCCCAAAGAAATCTCCTTTACCAGATTCGTCACTGCCTGCCCAAATCCCTTTAAAATCAGCACAATTTCGTAAAAGTGTATAATCGTTGCCGCAAACAGATGGCATTTCTGCAGCAGTATCAGCAGTTTTACCAGTCAAATACGCTTCCAGCTGTGACCTTAGCTCTGTGGCAGAACCGCCCCAAACAAGTTTAAGACCTTTTTTACCATTATACACTGATATTACTACTTTACTATCACTGCCTGTTACTGTCAACTGAACGCCATATTGCAATGGTTTCTCTGCAATGGTAAGGCTGCTGTCAAAATTTTTGACCTGCTTTTTTAAATTGTCGATATACGCAGCAAAATCATTGTTCAAGTTGTGCCTCCGCAGCAGTTGCTGCCGCCTGCATGATCGTTTTCAGGCTGCGCCCGCTTTTTAAGGCCAGGGATTTGCAGTCTTCAAATTCAGGAGCAATATTTACGATGCGTCCGCCCATCTGTGCGTATTTGATCCTCACTTCGCCTTCCGGCAGCTCCACAGTAGTAAACTTACGATAATTGATGTGGCGATGCACTGCATAATAACGTACTCCCAGCGAAGTAGTTTCCGTCAGTAAGATCTCCGTCAGCTTATCCAGGTTCTGCGGAGTAAGCAGCACTGATAAGGTCTGCGCCGGACGGCCTTTTTTCATAATGATCGGCGTCAGCCAGCAGTCAAGCGCGCCAGCCTGCAGCAAACGCTCCTGCACATACGGATACAATTCTCCGTTCATGTCGTCGATATTACATTCGGCAACCAGCAGATCCGCGCCGGCTTCAGCTTCCCACTCGCCGATATTGATGCGCAGCACATTCGGTATCTCTAGATCCCAGGTACCGGCGCCATAAGCGATCTTACTGCCTGTAAAGCCCTGCGGCAGGTCATTGGTGCTGACCGCCAAAACCTTCATCAGTGCTGCGCCCGTTGGCGTAGTAAGCTCTTTATCAATATTTCCGTGACTGTGCCGTAAGCCCTGTAACAGCTCTGCTGTCGCAGGAGCCGGCACCGGCATCAAGCCGTGCGCACATTTGACAAAGCCGCTGCCGGTATGGATATTGGAAACAAAAATTTTTTCGATACCCAAATATTGCAAAGCCAGCACGCAGCCGGCAATATCAATAATCGTATCAATGGCCCCAACTTCGTGGAAATGCACTTCGTCAACAGTTTTACCGTGCACTTTGGCTTCAGCTTCTGCCAATGCGGTAAACACTCGCAAAGACTGCGACTTGATCTCTGCGCTCAGATCAGAATGTTCGATAATATGGGCTATATCATGCAGATTACGATGTTCATGGTGATGATGCAACGCAGCTTCAGTTACTTCATGGTGATGAACAGGCTGTTCACAACCAGTAGCATGCTCATGATGATGCCCGGTTCCGATGTGTTCGTGATGATGCTGTTCTGCATGAGTATGTGTATGCTGCTGACTGATTATGACGTCATGTTGATGCTCATCTGGCAGCACAACGTTGAAATAATTGGCAGCAATGCCGCACTTATCAACACGTTTGTTGATAAGCTCATATTCTCCCAAATGCAGCTTTTCCATTTCCGCTGCCAGGTAGTCGATCGGTACGCCGGCATCCAGCAAAGCTCCCAGCAGCATATTGCCGCTGATGCCTGCAAAGGCTTCTATATAAATCGCTTTCATTACATCACCTCATATGATTGATGATACTGGCCATCCGCCCAGCGCCAAAACCGTTGTCGATATTGACTACGGCCACTCCAGCAGAACAGCTGTTGAGCATACCTAAAAGTGCCGATAGCCCCTGGAAGTTGGCGCCATAACCAACACTGGTCGGTACCGCGATCACAGGCCGTTCGACCAAACCGCCAACAACGCTTGCCAAGGCACCTTCCATACCGGCAACAACAATAACTACATTCGCATTTCTGATCAGGTCAAGCTTATCAAACAGGCGGTGGATACCAGCCACGCCTACATCGTAGACCCGCTCTACCCGGTTGCCCATGATCTCGGCAGTCAGGGCTGCTTCTTCCGAGATCGGCAGATCGCTTGTCCCCGCCGTCACAACAGCGATATAACGCTTATCATCCTTGGGCAGCGGTTTACGCTCTACAAAAATCAGCCGTGAATTTTTATGATAGACGGCATCAGACAGCACCTTCTGTACCGCGGCAAATTTATCGGCATCGGCACGTGTCCCCAAAATATTATTGTGGACCTGCGCCAGCTTTTCCATGATTGCGGTGACCTGTTCGACTGTTTTTCCCTCGCAGTAAACAACCTCGGGAAAGCCCTGCCGCAGACTGCGGTTATGATCAAGCTTGGCAAAGCCAAGATCAGTATAATTGGCAGTCTGCAGTTTTTCTAAAGCCGTTTGGGCGTTGATAGCCCCGCTTTTATAGCTTTCCAAAAGCGCCAGCAAATTTTCTTCATACGTCATATTCTGCTACTTCCTTAGTCATGATTTATGCAAATGTTTCTCTTTCCATTCTTCGCTCAGCAAATACAGCAGCGGCACTACTACCAGCGTCAGCAGGGTCGACGTAGTCAGACCGCCAACTAAAACCACGCCCATCGACTGACGCAGCTCGGCACCAGCGCCAAGGCCAAGTGCGATCGGCAGCATACCTAAAATAGTCGAAAGCGTTGTCATGAAGATAGGACGAATACGCAGGGCACAGGCTTCCCGCAAAGCTTCACGCAGTGGCATGCCCTTCGCCCGCGCCTGATTGGCATAGTCAACCAGCAGGATAGCGTTTTTGGTAACCAAACCCAGCAGCATCGTAAAACCGATCAGCGACATCATATTTGCTGTCTGCCCGGCTACCATCAGGCCTAAAACAGCGCCGACGATAGCAAACGGCAGCGACATCATAATGACCAAAGGCTGCATAAAGCTTTCAAATTCTGCCGCCAGAACCATATAGATCATAATGATCGCCAGGATAACAGCTTTTGCGATCTCATTGAAGGCTTTCGCCATCGTATCGGCCTGTCCGATCATTTTATAGCGGTAACCGACCTGCATATTCATATCCGGGATCATCTCATTCTGGATCTTCTGGATCAGATCGCCAGGCGTGATACCGACCGTATTGGCATAAACAACGATCTGACGCTGCCGGTCCTCACGGTCGATACGTGTAGGCCCGGACGAGAAGTACACATCAGCCACGTCGCCCAAACGGATAAATTTACCGTCGGTATTGGAAACGCGCAGGTTCGCCACATCGTTGATGTCGCGGCGATGCGCCGTATCTAACTGTACAATTATATCATAGTCGTTATCACCTATCGTGAAACTATTATTTGTACTTTTGCCCAAAAAGGCCATTTCCACAACTTTACCAACGGAAGTAGAATCAAGCCCCATCGCGCTGGCACGTAAAGGATCGACTTTAACGATGATCTCCGGTTCTTCTTCCGAAGAAGAAATATCGACATCAGTAGAGCCCGGCACCTGCCTGATCCTTTCAGCCAGATCCTGGGCATAGGTCGTCAGCAGATCAAGATCACTGCCGCGCAGGCCTACCTGTACCGGTCTGCTGTCACCACGGCCGCCGCCCTGATTACTTACTACCGCAACCTTCAGCTCTTCTACCGAGCCAAATTTACGGCGCAACTCATCCATAATAGAAATCATACTGCGGTCACGGTCAGAGGCAGGAATAAGCTTGACATCGATATTGCCTTCATTGACAGGGGTGCGCGAACCGCCCAGGCGCATTGCCGCGATCCTGACCTCAGGCATTTGCAGGATCTCTTCTTCCAAGGGCATAGTCAGCTGTTTCATGCGCTCGATACTTGTACCGGCCGGCGCTTTGACGCTGATAGAAAATTCACCTGAATCATAGGTAGGCTGATATTCCGTACCAATAAAGGGTAACAGGAAAAGATTAAATATAAGTGAAGCGACAGAGATCAAAACTATTTTCCAGGGATGCTTGAAAGCAAACACCATTAATTCATCATACATCCGGCAAACAACCTGAAAACCGGCTTCAAATTTATCCAGACAGATCTGCACTATTTTAGGCCGCGGATGCTTATAGGGCTTGGCGTGCTCCTCGCGATAATCCTTCAGCCAATAAGCCGAGATCATCGGCGTCAGCGTATAGGCTGCCATCGTAGAAAATGCCAGGGCAAAAGCTACCGTTAAGCCAAACTGTTTAAAGAACTGACCAACAACTTCACCCATCGAGCCTATCGGTACGAAAACCGCCATCAAAGAAAGCGAGGTCGCCAGAATAGCCAGCGACAATTCTTCCGTGGCATCCTGTGCCGCCTGGATCGGCGATTTCCCCATTTCCATATGCCGGAAAATATTTTCGATCAAAACGATAGCATCGTCGATAAGGATACCGACTGCCAAACTCAACGCCATGAGCGACATATTATTCAGCGTAAAGTCCATCGTCTTCATCAAAAAGAAGGTGGCAATGACAGAAGTCGGTATGGACAGACCGCCGATGATCGTCGCCCGAAAATCGCGCAGGAACATATAAGTTATCAAAAGTGCCAGGAAGCCGCCAAAAAGAATGGCGTTCCAGACATCGGCAACGTTCTCGCGGATATAGGCCGACTGGTCGCGGACGACATCGACTTTGATATCCTGCGGCAAGTCGTTGGCTATCATTTGTTCCATAGAAGCGTTGACGCCGTCGACAACATCGACCGTGTTGGTTTTCGACTGCTTGCGCACCAGCACCATAACGCTGGGGATCTTGTTGGCGCGGGAATAAGTCTCTTCATCTTCCCAGCTGTCAACAACCTTTACAACGTCTGCCAGCTGAATCGGACGCCCATTTTGATTAGCTATGACGATGTTTTTGATGTCATCGATATTTTTATATTTTCCCAGCGTCCTGACCGTTATTTCCATATCGTTATAACGGGCCTTGCCGCCTGGGGTATTGATATTTTCACTGTTGACCTTGTCTAAGATAGACTGAAAAGAAATATTATAAGTGTGCAGTTTCTCCGGGTCGGGGATCAGTTTGATCGCACGCAGGCTGGCGCCTACGACCGAAACCTCGGATACGCCTTCGACACGCTGCAGTTCTTCTTTGACAACGTCTTCAACGATCTTACGGGTCTCCTCACGGCTGCGCGAATCGGACGCAAAAGTAAATGCCGCTATCGACTGCGAAGAAATATCGAAACGCTGTACTACAGGCTCGTCAATGCCGTCAGGCAAACGCCGGCGCACCGACGCTACTTTTTCACGCACTTCGCTGGCCATTTCTCTTGGATCGACGCCCAGCTCAAATTCCAGTACCGTCTGCGAATAACCTTCGCGAACTGTCGACGACAGAGTCTTGATCCCGGCAACCTGACTGACGCGGTCCTCGATAGGCCGGGTGATCAGGGTTTCCATTTCTTCAGGAGAAGCGCCGGTATAGGTAACGCTGACGCTTACCAAGGGCAATTCAACGTCAGGATACAGATCGACACCCAGATTAGGATACGACTTGATGCCGAATACTACCAGCAGCAGTACGAACATCGTCGTAAAAACAGGTCTGCGTATAAATGTGCCTATCATTTTATTTAGCACCCTGTCCTTCTAATTTTATCTTGCTGCCTTCACGCAGTTTGTTCTGACCGCCGGTCACGATCCGGTCGTTATCACTCAAGCCATCCAGAATCTCTACCATATTATCATTCACAAAACCGATCGTTAATACCCTGCGGCTGACAACGCCTTCCTCGTCGACAACAAAAACCGTACGCTGATCTTCACGCATAACAATAGCGCTCATCGGGATTACCAGCGCGTTTTCTTTTGGCGCAGCAGTAATGACCACATTGGCATAAACGCCGCCGCGCAGCTTCCCGGCACTGTTGTCAACAGTGACCTCGGCAGCAAAAGTACGTGCCGGCATATCGGCCACCGGTGAAATACGGGTGATCGTGCCGCTGAATTTATCATCTGGATAAGCGGGCACAGTAATATCAGCCAAACCGCCCACGGCAATATTGCTGATCTGTCCTTCCGGAATATTTATTTTAGCAGTCAGTTCGGAAATATCGGCGACATTGAACAGCGCCGTTCCGACTTTGGCATAATAACCTTCCTGATAGTAACGCTTGGCAATGATACCGTCCTGCGGCGCCATAACGCTGGCCCCGCTCAATTTATCCTGCATATTATCCCATACGCCCTGAGCTTCCGACAGCTTACCACGGGCATTATTTCTTGCAAAACGATAGTTATCAACAGTCTGCTCTGATACAGCGCCCTTTTCATACAAAGCCTGATAACGCTGCAGTTCACGTTCAGCTTTTTCCAAAGTAGTCTGGGCGTCCATCAAAGAGCCTTTGGCCGACAACAAATTAGCCGTCTGCTCAGTCTGCTCCAAATGTGCCAGTACAGTACCCGCTGTGACGCGGTCACCTTCGTTGACGTAGACCTTCTCTACCCTGCCATCGATCTTTGCTGCCACATCAGCCTGCCAGACTGGATCAAGGCTGCCTGCAAAACGCATGACTGGAATAATACTCTGACGCTGCGGAAAAGCTGTAGCCACAGCAACGCTGCGGCCTTGGGAAACACTGCTCGCACGCTCGTTGTTAGCCTGGATATTGCCATAAATACGGTAAGCTATGATTGTCAAAAGAACCAGGGAAGCGATAATTGCTATACGAACTTTTTTATTCTGCCACATCATTTTCTGCTCCTCAATTTATCGGAATAAAGGTAATTTTAATTACAATAATAGATATTTTAATTATACAACTTTTTTATACATAATAGCAAGAAAATTACAGGTCAAAGCACTGGTTTCACAGTCTTTTCCTGATATGTTTTGCAGCATAAAAACAGGCCCCTGCTGCGTAAAAACAACAAGGGCCAAAATATGTTTATTATTTTTATTTTCTCGCTTCTTCTACTGCCGCCATATTGGCTGCATCGCGTTCTTTAACTCGCTCTAAACCAGTTTTTTCACCGGTATCAGCACTGTTCACCTTCCCTAAAGTATCCTTCAGAGAATACACAGTAAATTCGGCTGTCATATCCAAATTTCCGGAAGTGTCATTTTCTTTGACAGTATTGATACTGACTTTATTCAATTTAGCAAATCTGCCGCCGTTTTCTACCTTCTGTAAAAACTCGACCATTTTATAATAGTTTCCGCTGATAGAAATATTCAGCGGCACTTCATACGCTCCGCTTACCTGCTTCAAGGCAGTGCTGGGCGGCTTAACACTTTTAAACTGGATCCCGCATTCTTTGGAAAGATTTGAATATTCCTGTACTAATTCAGGTACGGTTACCGTATCGGGCAGCAGCTTTTTAGCTTCCGCAAGATAACCTGCCTGCTTAAGCGCAAAAGCATTATAATCCTTATTCTGTCCGGCAAAGGTCTGATAACTGGCCAGACGCTGCTGGGCCTGCGTCAGCTCCTGCTCGTTTTTTTGAATATCCTCACGCAGCGGCTGGACAAGGTACAGCGCTACAAAAACAAATAATAGCACTGAACCCAGCAATAATAAAGAGTATCTACTGTTTTCTGACATATTGCTGTCAGGCATTTCTAATTTCACTTTTTCACCCCGCTTCGCTGAACTTCCAAAGCAAAATCAATAACGCCAACACTGCTGCTGTTATTATTACTGCCGCTTTCGCTGGCAGAAACCAGCTGCACACCGGCAACGTCCGGTCTGGCCTGCAGAAGGCTGATAAATTTAAGCACGTCATCCATCTTCATCGCCTTACCGGCTATACTCATCTGGTCCGGCTGATTGCCCTGCTTGACACTGGTAAGCCAGCAGCCGTAAGGTGTAACATTACCCAGCTCTGCCAGTGAGCGGCTCCAGACGATACGGTCTTTAGAAAGATTGCGTACGATAGTATTGCGTTTATTGATTTCCGCATTCTGGAGCTGCGCTTTATCAAAGCGTTCCTGCCAGACTTTCATCGAAGCGATGCCCTCGTTGACCTCGCTGAATCTACTTTCCGTATACTTGAACATTGCCAAATGATAGCCCCACAGCAAAATACTCAAGCCTAAAAATACATAGGCTACAATGCGATAAAGCTTCCATGTCGGAAATTCTGTTTTACGCCTGTACTCAGGTAAAAGGTTGATTTTAATCATCAGCTTCCCCTCCATACAAAGCAGCGCCTATCGCAACTGTCAGCGCTCCCAGATATTTTTTCAATTCCCGCTGGTCCAGCTTATCGGCAAAAGTTACTGCCTGGCGCAGATCATTAACGACGACCTGCATTTCCATGCCCTCGGTCAAAAATTCAGGCAGCCCGGCCATATTCGCGCCGCCGCCCGCCAGAACCAGATGTGTAAATCTGGCATCTTTTTTATTGATTAAATAATATTCGCAGGTCCTGCGCACTTCACGGCCCAGATTTTCGATCTCGTTAAAAAATTCCGCATATTTAGTTTTATCCGTTTCCAAGCTGCTCAAAAGCAGTTCATCTTCCAGTTTGATCTTTTCCGCTGCCGCCAGATCAACGCCGGCCCCGCTGGCAATAGCGGCATCGAACATCTGCCCGCCCTGGGGTATACTGCGCTGAGCTACAGGAGCGCCGTTTTGGAAAATAGTCAGCATGGAATAAGAACGTCCTATATCCAGCAAAACAAAATTTTCCAGCTGCTGCGGCAAGGTTCTGTATGCGGCTAAAACCTCGATATCGATACCGATCGTCTGCCAGCCAAGCGCATCACTGATCTCCAATAACGAATCAATAACGTCTTTGGGCGAAGCTACCAAAAGTACAGGCTGCAAGCCGTCACTGGTAAACGAACCAAATTTTGCCGAATCAACATAATAGGTATCGGCTTCATAAGGCACATACTGACTAGAATCCCAGGCCACAGACTGCTTCATTTCCTCATCAGGCATTTCCGGCATATCGATCTCGCGTACAAATGCATTGCGCCCGCCTACAGTAAACACTGCATGCCTGGCGTTAAAATCATACTTGGCCAGCAAACCCTTAATAAAACCTATCATCGCATCGCTGTTGCGCACAAAACCGTTATTGATCAGTTCAAGCGGCAGCTCTGCTACAGCAAAACAACTAACTACAGGCTTACTGCCGTTTTCTATCTGTACCAGCTTGATACTGCCTGTGCCAATATCGACACCGATTATTTTAGACGGCTTTGCATGAAACAATTTTTTTACGATGGCTTGCACATTCACTTGCGCAGACCTCCCTGATTTATATAAATAAAATCAATTTCAATACTATATCTTATAAATTATATCATAAGTTTATAAACTTATACAAACAAACTCCAGTAAAAATAAATCAAATAGGGCGAAAATAAAAGTGCAATATACGCGCCTGTACATAAGAACGGCCCAAAAGGAATCGGATCCTTGCGCTGCTTGATACCAGTTGCCAGCAGCAGTACACCTATGACGCCTCCCAAAATAAAAGCCAGCATCAGACAAACGATACTTGCCTTCAACCCCAGCCAAACGCCTAAAACAAAGCTGAGCTTAACATCACCGGCCCCCATCCCGCCGCGGCTCAGTAAAAAGATCAGCAGCATCAGACCCCCGGCGAATAAAGCACCATAAAGCGCATCCCACATATCCGGCAGCGCATAATAAGCATAAATAATACCGGTTGGCAGCATCAGCATCAAAATTTCATCCAGCAGTATCTGGTGGTCCAGATCAATAAACGCCTGCACGATCAGGCAAGCTACAAAAAAGAATACCAAAGCTATTTTCAGCCCCGGTAAATAATAAAGCCCACACAAAGCAAACAAAATACCTGTTAAAAGCTCCACCAGCAGATAGCGCGGGCTGTAAGGCGCCTTACAGTAGCGGCATCTGCCGCGCAGGAAAATATAGCTTAAAACAGGTACCATATCCAAAGGCCCCAGCCGGTGGCCGCAGCTGCCGCAGGCAGACGGCGGTTTAACAACAGAAATTCCCAGAGGCAGCCTGTAAATACAGACATTCAGAAAACTGCCGATCACAATACCCAGCACAAAATATAAGCAAAATAATAAATACACTCAACCACGTCCTAAGATAAAATATACCTTAAATTATAATACTTTTACTTTATATAAGCGTAAAAAGAACTGTTAAAAGGTCTTAAAAAAAAGACAAAATCACACACAAACATCTGCCGGCTAATCGTTTGGCCAGCTTTACAGCTCACTGTCACAACGCAGAGATTTTTTATAATAACTGCGTTTTTCTTCATACATTGCTCTATCAGCACTGCTGATCAATCTCTCAACGGCTACGACCTGATCCGTCCAAACCGCACCCAGCGAAAATTTTATTTCTGTATTCCGCAGCGCAAACGCACGTAAAGACCGCTCTTTTTCCTCAAACGTCGCTTTCTTGATGTCTTCACAGAGCACCACAAATTCATCGCCGCCGATACGGAACACTTTTTCGCCAAAAGTAGTTTGCAGCAGCTTGCTGATCGTCATGATAATATAGTCACCATAATCATGACCTTTGCTGTCATTAGCTTTTTTCAGTCCGTTGATATCAAGAAAAACAACGCCTAAACTGCTGTACTGCTTATTTTTCAGCTCGTCTAAATATTTTATATAACTCGTCCTGTTACAAACGCCGGTCAAAGAATCCTTATAACTGAGAATCTGCAGTTTTTCGATCAGCAATCGTTTTTGCAGGTCATTAACAATAAAAGACGTGACCTGTTCCAATAAGCCATAATGCAAATACTCAACCGAAGGATTATCTACACCAATAAAGCCGATCAGCTGGCCGTTATTAAACAACGGCGCGGCTATCAGCGAATTGATATTCTGCGCCCCTAAGATTTTATATTCTTCTGACTCGTGTTCCAGCTCATCTTTTAAAGAATAAATGATCCGGGATTTATGGTTATTGAAGCGCTCGATCCACATACCAAAATAACTGAACGGTATTTTCTGCAATAACTCCAGCTGAGGGACAATGCCCTTCTTACACCACTCATAGGTATTAGAAACAGTATTATCAGCTTCACACCTTTCAAAAATGTATGCCCTGTCGCCTTCATATGTTTCGCCAACGATCTTCAGCAGTTCGTTGATCGCTTTATTGACATCATTTTCATGATTCAAAGTATCGATGCATTGGATCAGCGTTCGTTCCATATTCAGTTTATTTTTGATGTCCTGTTTTTCCTGTACCTGCGCAGTAATATCACTACCGATCTCCACACGGCATTCCCGGCCATTTATTATGATTTTTTTATCATGCAAAATAAAATACTGCTGCAGATCTTCTCTGAAAAATTCCCATTCATAAAATTTTTCTGCCGAAAGCACAGCATTAGTGCAGAACTCGCACGGACTCTCCTTGCCCTGCAAAGCCTGATAACAAAGTTTTCCGAACACCTCGGACTCACTTTTGCCAATCACCTGCAGCAGCCTTTTATTTGCAAAAATGACCTTGTTCGTCTCTATATCCGTAACATAAACAAGATCATCGCTATTATTAATGATTTCGTAACAAATCTCTTTATCGGTCATCGAAACCTCTCCTGCGTCCAATTGGATTATTTAATATTTATTATATCACATAAATCAAATAATATTTGTTACTTTCATAAAGTATATTCAAATACCAAAAACCGTCTTTATAAATAAAAATTATAAATATTAATAAATCATTACAAGCTCAGACCAATACCGCAAATTTTATCCACATAAAAGAAGGCAGCAGTGTTCTAGCTCTGCTGCCTTGAAAACCTCTTATCTCTCATTCATGATTTTACTATTTGACCTCAGTCTACCAACAGCTTGCCTGTTTAACAGGTAAGATATCTCTTAAGTATTGTATAAAGTTTTTGGATATCTATCGGTTTCGCCAGATGTTCATTCATCCCGGCGACAAAAGATTTATGCACATCCTCACTGAATGCATTGGCTGATACGGCAACGATAGGCATCTTTCCTACATCTTCCCGTTCCAGATTTCTGATATTTTTACTAGCAGTATAACCATCCATGACCGGCATCTGAATGTCCATAAAAATCAAATCAAAATACCCTTCTGCTGAATTGCGTACTTTTTCAACTGCAAGCAAACCGTTTTCTGCCCATTCTACCGTTATGCCCGCACAACCAATAATCTCGGCAATGATCTCATAATTTAACTCATTATCTTCTACGACCAGTATACGTTTGCCTGTATAATCAGGCGGCGCTTCCAGAGCTTCTGCTGCGTCTTCAGACTCCTGTCCGCTGCCGTCGTTTTCCTGCTGCAGTTTCAGCTTTACTGCAACTGTAAATACAGACCCCTGCCCGCTTTCACTTTTAACAGTAATATCGCCCTGCATCATATTGGCAATTCTTTTACTGATCGTCAGACCAAGACCGGTTCCCTGAATTTTATTAGTAACACTGTTTTCTTCACGTTCAAAAGGCAGAAAAATTTTCGGCAGAAATTCTTTACTGATCCCACTGCCATTATCAGTAACGATAAACTGATAGCTGCAAAAGCCTTTATCATCACAGCCAAGTTCTTTAACCTCCAGTTTAATCTTACCTTTGACATCAGTGTATTTTATGGCGTTGGAAACGATATTGACCAGTACCTTCTGCAGTTTTTCCTTATCGGCATACACATAACGATGCTTCAGTCCAGACAAATCGATTGTCAGCTTTTGGTCTTTTTTATACAGGCCTACTTTAAGAATACTAAAAATTTCATCAACGATATTTTCTAAATCTGCCGCTGTTTCCTGCAGAATCATTTTGTCATTTTCAATTCGCGCCATATCCAGCACTTCGTCAATCAGGTTCAGCAGATATTTTGACGAAACATCTATTTTATCCAAGCAGTCAGCAACTCGCGGTAATTCATGAAGATGCTCTTTCGCTATTGCCGTCATCCCCATGATGGCATTCATCGGCGTTCTGATATCATGCGACATTGCCGATAAGAAAACTGTTTTGGCAATATTGGCCTTTTCCGCCTGCAGCAGTGCAGTTTTTAATCTGTCATTTTTAATTCTTTCTTCTGTTCTGTCATGCACGATCATAATTATTTTCAGCTCACCGTCGTGCTCTACCAAATAACTTTTAAAATAAAAGCTTTTATCTTGCCATTCCCGCTCAAACGCATAGGTTTTATCCTCTGCTTCAAAAAGTTTTGCTTTGATAACCTCAAAATCGACCTGAAAATATTTTTTCATCAAACTATGATCGTTAAAAACTTCATCATGGTCAACAGACATGATCCGCTCAATGTTATAACTTATATATTCGGGTTTGTTCTTTTTTATATCAAAAATACCAAAAACATCGTCCGTATTTATCGACATCATATTGAACAGATTATCATGCAGCCAGATCTCCCTGTTTTTCCGCAAAGATAAAACTAGAAAAATAGAAAAATATACCAGCAGCTTCAATAACAACGACCACAGTAAAATACTATAAGACTTAAAAACGTCAATACGCATGGAAACAAGCCAGTTTGTCTGTGGTATCGGCATATAAGAAACGTATTCAAAGGCTCTGTCCCAGGCCCAATACGAAAATTCCTTATGCGTTTTCAAATGTTCTTTAACAAGCTCATCAGACATACTGCGCCATTTAGCTCTTGCCAGAGCGTCTTCTATTTGCATGCCGCGCATATCTTCTTTATTATTGGCACTGATTATCCCCCGGCTGTCAACTACCGAACATTCATAAGCAGTATTGCTGTCACCTTTATTCTGGATAATATCCTCTATTTTATCGAAGTAAATCGACATAGTAATAGCGCCGGCGATCTCACCCTCCGGCAAATGTTTTTCATCATAATACGGTATCCACAAAGTATAGATTTTAGTTTCGTGATCGGCACCGGCAACATACTGGTCGCTCAAAACAGTTTTCCTGGTTGCCAGCATCTCTTTAAAATAAGGCCTGTAGCCTACATAACCTGTTTTATGCCGTATCGACGAACCAATGTTGCCCTCTTTATCCAAAACGCCTACCATGAACAAATTATAAGCCTTTGTATAACTGTCCAGCTTGGCAGCACGTTCAACAAGCGGTATCGTCGTATCTTTTATTTCTTCATCATTGGCAATAGCAGTTCCCAGCCGCAAGGTTGAATCAATATATAGTGCAATTTCATTATTAGTCGTTGTCAGAATTTCCCTGATATTACTTTTCAGCATCTGCACCGAGAAATATACTGTCGTCAAAATATCGAAAGCTATTACCAGCACGCATAACACTCTGAAATTTTTGATAATAAAATTATTATTCTTTATTCTTTCCCAGAAAGTAAACACTTTCATTCTCCTTCTTGCGTTTAACACAATTTATAAATATATTTTATCAATTACATAATATATTATCATTTTAACAATTACTTATCAAATAAAAGAATAATTATTTCAAAATAAAATAAACACATTCCATCAGATCAGGAATGTGTTTATTGATAATCAGGCACTGTATTTAATTATTTATCTGCAGCTCTGTAAAATATTCCCTAAAAAAGCCCCTTTCAAAGCTTTTACCAGCTTGAACTGCCCCATATTGAACGGACAGCATAAAAAGCCTCTTGGCAGGAAAATATA